>CAVAID010000027.1:0-27151 GCA_963588685.1 bacterium | reverse complement strand
TCAAGAACCTCTCCTCCGGCGAGCAGAAGAGCTTCGCCAAGGACGATATCGAGGGAATGAAGGAATTTCTTCTCTAGAGTCTTCCGATCATCGAAGAGAGCTGCGTGGCGAGGGAAGTGTTGTAGCCGGTCGAGCGGTAGACAATCCGGCCCGTACCGTCGCAGACGGCAATCACCGGAAGCCTTGTCTCCCCGCCGCCGAGCATATCCCTGACGCTTCCGTCGGGGTCAATGCCGAAATGCAGATTCGGGATGTCCACGCCGCCCGGCAGCTTGAGCGCGGACGCTTCAGCGCTGTCCGGGCTGAGCAGCAGTACGGGACGGCCCCAGCCGTTGAGCGCCGCGAAGTCTCCGAGCGCGTGGCGGCTCGGCTCATCTGAAGAGCCCACCACGGCAATCAGACAATATCCTTCGCCGACAGTGTCGAGGATTGTACTCCTCCCGCCCGCGAGTGTCCGATACTCCGCGCGGGGGTCCATAGCCCCGATTGTCGTCAACGACTCTGCCGACTGCCTCATATTCAGGCGGATGTCCGTAGTCTTGCCGGCCTCGATGCGGAATACCGTCAGCTGCGCGAGAGTCTCTCCTCCGGACTTGCGGCTGCCGGTGGTGAGCATATATGTTCCCTCGTCGAGCGCGAACGGTTTGCGGAAGGATGAAGCGCTGGCATCGGCTCCGAGCTCTGTCGCGTCGCCGCCTTCGAATTCCAGCAGTTTCCTCGCTCCGCCTTCGATGCGGGTGAGGGTGAAATGCCGGTAGTATTCAGGGTCTTCCGGCGCATCCCCGCTGCGATTGTATGACAGTGTGAGGTAGCCCTTCCGGCTCGGGGCTGCATCTTCGCTCTTGGCGATGTCCGTCCAGACTCCGTCCTCCTTGAGCTGAGGCTTCCCGGTGAGCACATCGATTCGCGCCGGGTGCCCGTAGGTCCGCAGCACCGCCACCAGGAATAAGTCGCGCGAACGGGAATCCGCCTTGCGCATCTTCAGAACCCCGGCCGGGGTCATCTGAAGGCGGCGCGGATTGAGATTGTCGGCCAACTCGATATTGCTTCTTGTCCAGCCGATTACTTCCTCCGCGCTCAGGTCCGCAGAGCCTAGAGTCTGCCTGATGGCCGTGTGGTACGGCTGCAGGAATTCCCCGGCAATCCTCGGCCCGAGCACATCTTCTTCTTCGCCTGCGGCTGTCTGCAGGGCATCGCTCAGCACGCTGCAGGGGGTGTCGCGCAGGTCTTTGCGGTTAAGGCTCGCGAGCAGTTTCTTTGCGGCATCCCTGCGGTCGGTCCCGTTGTAGAACGCAGCTATCTCCTCCCAGTTGCCCCGGGCGGAGACCACATCTGCAACAGCCTCGGCATCAGCGTCTTTGAGGACGGACCGGGCCTTGGCTGCATCCGCGAAAGTGGCTATGTAGGCGTGCCTGAGCGAATCTTCATACGCGAGCCGCAGCCGGTTCGCCGCCACAGCGGTCTCATCCGCATCGTAGGGAATCCTGCCCGGCGCCGGCGGCACGACATCGTAGTCTGCGATGAACGTATCTGCGTCCGTATGTTCCAGGGCCACAGTGATTTCGGTCTGGGCGGGGGTAAGCATCCCGAAGCCGTAGCGCCCGCCCGAGCGCGCCCATACGAACATGTCGCCTTTGCCGCTGTGCAGCGAAGCCTGCCCCAAGCGGTCGGTAGGCAGCGTCACTGCCGGGTACATCTCGGCATAATTGTAGATGCAGAACTGCACCTCAGCGCCTTCCACTCTCTTGCCTTCCGGGTCGGTAACCGTCACCGTATTGCGCTGAGTGTCAACATAATTGCCGATTACATTTATCTCGGTGAACGAATGCGTCCTGCGGATTACATCCTCATTCCCGCGGTAGTCGCCATAGACCAGGGTGTGCATCAGCATCGCGCGGGAAGCCGGCTCGTTGAACCAGGCCATATTCAGATCCGCCTCGGGCTCGCAGGCACCCAGGAACGACCATTTCCCGTCCGTCCAGACTTCCACCCAGGCGTGGTTGTCATCGGTGTGCGCCCATCGCGGGGTATAGACCTGCCGGGCAGGGATGCCCACCGTGCGCATCGCGGCCACGGTCAGCACCGACTCCTCGCCGCAGCGGCCCTCGGCGTTGCGGATTGTCGCAAGCGGGGACGAGGTGCGCGCATCGCTCGGGGCATAGCTCACCTTCTCGTGGCACCAGTGGTTGATTTCCAGCGCTGCGTCGTGCATACTCATCCCCTGCACCCTCGCCTTGAGGTCTTCGTACCAGACTATACGGAAAGAGTCCAGGCGCTCGTTGTTGACCCTCACGGGCAGCACGAAGTGCCGGAAGAGTTCATCGGGCACCTCTCGCCCCCAGGACATCTCGTCGCGGGCGCGGAGCGACATCTTCACGTTGGCGCGGAAGAAGTCCTCATCGTAATCGCCCCTGTCGGCAATCGACATCGAGTCGTACAGGAAGTGCATAGCCCGCTGCTCTGAGCAGGACATAATGCTGACTATCAGCAAGATAAATATTGCGATTCTTTTCATCCTAGAGCAGCAGCATCACCGCGAACACATAGAGCAGGAAGCCCTGGAGCTTGAGCTTAGGGCCGTTGTTCTCCGTGATCAGCGACTCGGTAGGGTTGGTGCCCGCAAGCTCAGTGAGCTTCTCCGCGGTCGGAGGGCGGTTGATGGACCATTTCGCTACAATCTGCCCGTCGGCGATGTAAGTGGCTCCGCCGTTGGAACGGTTGAGGGTCAGAAGTATCTTGCGGTCAGCGAAATAGGTGTACTGCAGCAGCTCCGGCCCGGCGAGCTCGGAAATCTCTTCGGGGTAGGATGCGGTGAGCACGAGCGGGGTGAATCCGGCTGCGGAGGCCTGCTCCATCAGGGCGGAAATCTTCTGCCATTTGTGCTCGGAGAGCTTGCCCGGCTCATAGACTGAAGCCACCAGAACTCTCTCGCCGAGGGCCAGCGAGTCGGCATATTCGCCGCTCACGTCGCTGAACGAGAGTCCCGGCTCGCTGAGCTCCGCGCCCGGCTTGTAGTCGGTGAAGTCAATCAGCGGGATGGACAGCGAAGAATACAGGAAGAAGAGGCAGACTGAGATGCCGGCAATCGCGAAGCTGACATATTTGACCTTGCGGGTCGGCTCCTGCTGCTTGAGCGGGACGAACGCCACGCCCCAGAGCACGAGCAGCACCAGGTTCTTGATGAAGGTCTGCAGGTGCGTGAGATGTATCGCCTCCCCGAAGCAGCCGCAATCCATAGGAGGATTGAATATCAGCGTGATAGCCGTGAGAACGGTAAAGAATCCCAGCACGGCGAGAGTTATGACTCCGACAATCTGCCTCCATACGCCGGTGATCAGCGCGGCGCCCAGAATGGTCTCGAATATCGCACCGGCGCTGCCGACAAAGCCGCTCAGCGGGCGCATGAAGCCGAGGTGCAGGAACTTGAAGTATTCCTCCACGACCAGTTCCGCCCCGACCGGGTCCATCAGCTTGAACAGCCCGGCGAAGAAGAACACGAAGCCGATTACTACGGCGCTGATTCTCTTAACGGTTCTCATATATCGTCTTTACCTTTTCGAAAATGGCATCCGGCGGGAGCATGGCACCCTCTGCATCTGAGCAGTCCACAGCAAGGAAGCTCGGGTCCAGGGCCGCCTGCCTGCGGTACATGTCACGCACGCGCTTCTGGAAGGCTATGTTCGCCTCGTGGATGTCGCTCCCGCCGTGCAGGTACTGCCTGTCGTCGCCCTCGCGCTGCGCCGCAAGGCTCTTCTCCACGAATCCGATAGGCACATCGAGGAAGATGTTGAGGTCGGGGCGCGGCAGGTCGAACTGTCCGTATTCGGTATTGAAAATCCATTCTCTCAGTTCCTCGGCCCCCTTGTCGTCCGGCATCTTGGCGCACTGGTAGGCAATGTTGGAATATACATACCTGTCCAGCAGCACCGTCGCCCCCTCTTCCAGAGCTTTGCGTATCGCCGGGGCCGCTCCGTGGCGGTCCTCCGCGAAGAGCAGTGCCACCAGCTGCGGGTGCACGGCCTCTATCGAGCCGAAATCCCCCCTCAGGAAGCGGCTTATCAGATCCCCATATACGGGCGCGTCGTAGCGCGGGAAATGTATGTATTCGACTCGCGGGCACACGCTCTCCAGATACTCCCTGAGCATCCTGACCTGCGTGGATTTCCCCGCCCCGTCCAGTCCTTCAAGTACAACCAGCATACTGTTCTTTCGTTTCCGACAAAGATAAGAATACATTGTCATTTCGACAAGCTAAAAGACCGCAGCCCCTCGATGCTTCGGCCCCTTGACAGGCTCGGACCGTGGCTTACAATGCCTTGAACAGGTCTTTGAGGGTAATGATGTTCTGTATCGCCCCGGAGTATTCGTTGTCCGCCACGCCGGCGGCGGAAATCATCGTGAGGTGCAGAGCGCTTGCGGTATTGGTCGCGCGGCGGAAACTTTCCATCCTCTCTGTCATCTCCTTGAGATATTTGCCGCTTATGACATAAGGATTCAGGGTGAACTTCATTTCGCAGACATTGACCACCTGATCCCGGCGCTCAATCAGCATATCTATCTGGCCTCCCTTTACCCCTTTGTCTTTGTCTGCTCTCTGATACCAAGAGCATATATTGCTCAGGACCCCACGAATGCCCAGGCTCTCCTTGATCTGAGGTATATGATTGAGACACAATTGCTCAAAGGCATATCCTGTCCAGTTTCTCCTCGATGGCTCGTCGGTCGAATGGCTCCAGAAAGCCTCATCCGTCCCACCGGAATTCCTGACGAATTTGAGGTGGAACAGGATGAACATATCTGTCAACTGGTACATTGTGTCCCGCTCTTTCTTCCCGAATGAGGAGTATGACCGGAGAAAGTCGCAGTTCTCAAGATTTTCAATCGCTTCCGTCAGGCCGCCCCCGTCATTTGTCTTGAGTTTTTCGCAAATCTCCTTGCGCGTCATTCCCTTTGAATGCTGGGCAAGAAGCTCGACGATTCGGCGATACAATCGGGCATTCTTGAAGAGAGACTTGAGCAGTATGTTGTATTCTCCTGACAATTCGGCATCCTTCCTGAAAAAGAGAAAGTCGATGTTCTGGGCCAAGCTCATCCCTTTCTGCAGCAGGTCGAGGTAATACGGCGTGCCGCCCATAATCATATAGCATTCAGCTATCTGGAGCCTGTTCCATACGATATTCTTTCTCTTCAGGAACAGCTCCGTCTCATAAAGGCTGAACTGCGAGAGTTTGATTTTCCGCGTAACCCGGTTGTGAAGTCCGCCCTTCTGGGATATGATGTTGTCGTTCATCCAGGTTGTCGCCGAGCCGCAGATGATTATCAGCAGGTTTTTCCTCGTTGAGGCCCAGTCGTTCCAGAAATATTCAAATTCGCTGACGAACTTGGATTTGGCTGTATCCAGCCAAGGCATCTCATCGATGAATACCACCACTCTGCCTTTGTCCAAAGTGCAGATATAGTGCTTCAGCTGCGCGAAAGCTTCATTCCAGCTGCGCGGAACGGTATATGGATAGTGGGAATACTCGACAAGCTTGCGGTTCCATACTTCCAGCTCATCTGCAATCTTGCCCTCGTATTTGCCGGTCACGAAGAAGTCGAACCTGTCTTCGAACAGGCTCTTGACGAGGAATGTCTTTCCAATTCTTCGCCTGCCGTACACGACGGCCAGTTCCGCTTTTCCGGATGCATAGCATTCGTCAAGAAGCTTGATTTCCGTTTCTCTTCCGATAATGTCCGCTCTCATCTTTCTTTATATTCTTACGCGGCAAAGGTATAAAAATATGAGTTAGCGCGCAAGTATTCTGGAAATTATTACGCGCTAACTCCGATTTTTCGGCACTTAGCGCGCAATGTTCCCGTTGCCTCGATGCTTCGCCCCCTCGACAGGCTCGAGAACCGCCGGTCGCTGAGCTTGTCGAAGCGCCGTTCCCCTCGACAGGCTCGGGGGCCGGGGGCGTGGTCTTTGAATTGTCCTGCGGATTCTATATTTTTATCCCGTAAAACATTGTCATCACTATGATACAGATAATGGGAATCGTGAACCTGACGCCGGATTCGTTCTGGGCGGAGAGCAGGGCTTCGGCAGGGGAGGCGCTGCCGCGGATCGCGCAGCTGCTCTCCGACGGCGCCGACATCATCGACATCGGGGCCGTGTCCACGCGTCCCGGAGCCGCTCCAGTCAGCGAAGAGCAGGAGTGGCGCCGGCTCGCCCCGGTGCTGGAGCGGCTCGACAGGGGAGTCAACATCTCCATCGACACCACCAGCGCCGCCGTGGTCCGCAAGGCCTATGAAGTCTTCGGCCCATTTACCGTCAATGACATATCCGCAGGCGAGGACGACCCCGCGATGCTCCAGACGGTAGGGGAGCTGGGTCTAAGTTACATCGCGATGCACAAGCGGGGCAACCCACGGACGATGGATTCGCAGTGCGAATACCCAGACGGGGTGATGACGGCGCTAAAGGAATATTTCGAAGAATTCGACCGCCGCGCCGGGGAGAACGGCATAAAAGAATGGATCCTCGACCCGGGACTGGGTTTTGCCAAGACCGCAGAACAGAACTGGGAAATCCTTGAGAATCTGGAAGTTCTGCGCGCACTCGGGAGACCGGTTCTCATCGGGGCGGCGGACAAGCGCTTCACCGGCGGCGACACCGAGCGGGCGCACCGCATCGCCATAGAGCACGGTGCCGACATCCTCCGCGTGCACGACGTCCGCGCGGCCGCATCAACTATAGCAGAGAAAAGCTGAAACAGCCGTAGCCGGAAGCAAACGAAAACCGCCCGCCCGCCGCAAACTAATACTGTGAAATATTGTTAAGCTCCTCCATCTGCACCCCGCGAGGTGCCGTTGCAAGCGCGCTCTGCAGCTCCGCAAGCGAAATCTCGGCGGCAGGATTGAAATCCGCAGACCTCATATAGTCCAGCAGGCTCGCGCAGAACGCCCGACCTTCCGGATGCCCGGCGGCGAGGACCTTCTCCAAATCCGCCATGCATATGAGCAGCTTGCCCGCGCCGACCTTCCACTCCATCACCAGACCCAGCTTGTGGTTGCGCTCGATATTGTCAATTACCTGTACCACAGGCCTGTAGCCCTCCGGAAAATTGTCGAGGATGAGGGGTGTGGAATTCTTCACGATGTCGAACCACTGCCAGTTGCTGTGCATATCCGTCGGGAATCCTCCGAAAAGCGGATGCTCCGGGTCGGTAAGCAGACCCAGCGTGCCCGGCGAAAGGGAGCGGCGGTTGTTCTGGCATATAGTCTTGAACATACGGTAGTTCCAGTAGTCAGTCTGGAAAAGTCCGCCCACAGTATAAGGCAGGTCGGAAGGCATCCAGAGCACCGATGCGCCCGCCTCCAGCTGACTTGCAACATCAGAGGTAAGCTCCCTCGTGATCACGACCCCGCTACGGTCAATCTCCCTCTCAGGGTAGAACCAGAGTTCGTAGCTGTTGCGGCTGTCGGTCCCGTCAATCGAGAGTGTGAGGACTTCCTTCACGGCCTTGTCCGCGCTGATCCTGTATGAAATCTCGCCAGCATCCAGCAGCCCCTCGCCGTCCGGCAGAGTCAGACTGCCCTGAGTGTCAGCGACTTTCCAGCGCAGAGTTTTGCCCGCAAGGGACGAGCCGCCGTAATTGGAAACCTGTATCCGGGCCAGCAGAGTCTCGCCGTCGGAATAGCAGAAGCGGTCCGTGACCAGCAGCGGCACCACAGGCGAGCACCACTGCCTCCACTCTTTCGGAGTCGTGATGCCCTTGCTCTCCATAAACGCATCGAGTATCCCTACATATGCGCTGCCCTGACCGGGATAGTCCTGGATGTCAAGCAGTTGATAACCTGCCATATCCCTGGTGCGGAGGTCCGTCTCGATATCGGCCTTGTAGAGCCGGACGCTCCAGAGACCGGATGCCTTGTGGAAGTCCGCGGCCCGGTCGAGCATCCCCGCCTCGGCAAGCCGGCGGCGGAACACTTCAAGGTTGTATGGATAGAGGACTCCGGTGTATTTGCGGATTTCGCCGTAGTCCGGATAGGTCTGGAACTGCCCGGTCTCGTGAGAGATGATCGGGATGCCCGCAGGGGTGCAGGCCTCGTCGAAGTTGCGGTCTGAACTCGGGTAGAAATGGTTGATCACGCCCCCGTCAGCGGCATCGGCAAAGGAGAACGAGCCCCTCGTGTGGGTGCCGTAATTCCCCCAGCCCTCGCCGCCGATGCGGCAGGTGGTGAAGTAGTCCATTCCGGGCTTTATGCCCTGATAACCAAGATAATAATTGCTTCCGAAGGTATAGAGTTTGTCCGGGGCGATGCGGCGGAAATCCCCGATGAACTCCGCCATTTTGGAGATGTCGCCCCAGAGCTCGTTGCCCAGCGCCATCATCCGGAACGAAGGATGGTGCCCGTATTCGCGCAGGATATTCTCCCCCTCCTTGTGGAGGAAGCTCATCAGCGTGCTGTCCGCCGAGTCGAAGGCCCCCCAGAAAGGAAGCTCCGGCTGGAGGTAGATCCCGAGCCTGTCGGCCGCCTCGAATGCCGCTTCCGGCGGGCACCAGCTGTGGAAACGGATATGGTTGATTCCGTATTCGGCGCAGGTGCCGAGGTACTTCAGCCATTCATCTACCCCCATCGCCACATGCCCGGTCAGAGGCCATACGGCGGCGTCATGCTTGCCGCGAAGGTAAACCTTGTGCCCGTCGGCCCAGAACTGCGAGCCCTCGATGTGGAAGTCGCGGAAGCACGGCAGGACCTCTGCCGCCCGTGTGCGGGGCTCCGCAATCTGCAGGCGTATCTGCCCGATGATGCCGTTCCAGTTGGTCTGCGTGTCTTCGGTGTAGGCGTGGCTGGAGGCGTAGAGCTGCTCCGGCACGCCGCGAGAATTGTCCACCACCACCTCGAGCCTGTGCCTGCCCGGGGCGAGAGCTCCGAGAGCATAGCGCTGTGGCGTGCTTATGTTGTTGCAGGAGTCCAGCAGGGCGCCGTCAAGATAGACCCGGGACGGCTTGCTGCGCTCCAGGAAGAGGGTGACCGCCTTGCCTTTCCACTTGCGGGGGATGCTGATCTCCCTGGAATAGCGTGCGCTGCCCTTATAGGCCGAGATGCGGGTGAGGTGCGTGGTCTCCGTAGTGTCGGACGGGGCCGCGCACAGTCCGTTGGTGTCGATGGTGCCCGGCAGAGTCGCCTCCAGGGCCTCCTCCGAGCCGTCCAGCACCACGCCCCACTTCCCGGCGAGCGAAATCTTCGACGGATTGTAGAATACGACGGCATCCAGCGCCGCGACCAGCACCACGGCGATTATTGCCACTCCTGCGGCCCTGAGGTACCTGCGCATAAGCCCGAGTTATGCTTCAATCTCGCCGAACATCGACGGGACCTTGTCGCAGTTGCACCTGCCCTCGACAGGAATTGTCCTCAGCTTGAGGATGACCAGCGCGAGCAGCAGGATGCAGGCCGCGAAGATCAGCCAGTATCCGGCGCCCGGGAATACATCCATCCAGCTGTCCGTAGCCTTCAGCGAGGAGACATTGGACATTATCAGGGAGAAGGTGTTGTTGGTGAAGTGCATCAGCATCGTGAGCTTCAGCGAGCCGGTCTTGTAATAGACATAGCCGAAGAGGGAGCCGAGCAGGAATGCCGGCACCGCCTGCCACGGGTTGGCGTGGATGAGGGCGAAGAAAATTGCCGAAATCACTATTGCCCAGCCCGGTTTTAACCCTCGGCCGAGCAGCCCGCGGAGCACCATACCCCTGCAGAGCCACTCCTCGAAGAACGGAGCGAAGATGCTGACACAGATGAAGTTGATGATTATGTCGCCCTGGGTCATGCTGCTGAGGGCCTCCTCCAGCCACTCCGGCATCTGAGGAAGCAGGCTGCCGAAGAAATCGGAGCAGAACGCGAGGGCGAGCGTCGATACGGCCGCCAGCACGGCGCAGAGCGCTCCGCCCACAGGGGCGTAGTGGTCGCTGTCCAGCTTGAGCCCCTCATCGGTGTAGCTCCTCGTGCGGCTCTTGATATTGGCGTAAATCATTGCAGGGATGAACATTACCGGATAGGCAATGAGCATCGCATACTCCGATGACGCCTCCGCCGAGCTCAGCGCGGCGAATCCCAGCGTGACCAGGTTGCCCAGCAGCGCACCGAGCAGGAGCATCGCGATGAGCACGAACATCTCCTTAACGCCCGGCACGTACCAGGAAAATTTTCCGTAGAAATTGTAATTCTTTACTTTTCTTCTACTCATAAACTATCTGTAAAGCGGGCTAGGATAAACTCCCTCGCGGGCAAGCTCTGCGAACTTCTCGACCACTGCCGGACGGTCCTCCTTGTAGGTGACCCCGAACCAGTGTGAAGGAGTGGAGAGAACCTCGCACTCGGCCTCGCCTCCCTTGATCATAACATCCACTGCATAAGGGATATAGTACTCTTTCTTGAGCTCCTGTGAGTTCTGCTGGAGGAAGCCCTTGAATATCTCCTCGGCCCTGGTGAAGAAGTCCGGGGTAAAGCCCCACATGTTCATGGAGCAGAGGTCCTTGCCCTTGAGGTCAACGTGCTCGCCGCTGATGGAATTGTCACCCCTTACGACTCCGTCGCTGTCCTTTACGATGTTGAGGTGCTCCACGACATCGGTGAGGTGCATGTCAGCATCGTAGTGGCAGATGCCCCTGGATACGCCGCCTGACTCGCTCAGGGTGTGGTCGAGCTCAAATCCGATGATGGCATAGACTCCCTTGCTGCCCTCGTGCGCGCGGCACCAGTCTGCAGCCTTGGCGAAGGACTCGCGTCCGTAGAAATCGTCGCCGTTGATGACGAGGAACGGCTCCTTGATCACGTCCTTTGCCATCAGTACCGCGTGTGCGGTGCCCCAAGGCTTCTGACGCTCAGGGTTGAGGGTGAATCCGGCCGGGATCTTGCTAAGCTCCTGGGTCACGAAGACGAACTCCAGCGGAGTGCCGTCGGCGCATTTCACGCCGCTGTATTTCTTCTCCACGGTCTCCTTGAAGACATCGAGGAAATACTCGCGTACGACATACACGACCTTGCCGAAGCCGGCGTGTACGGCATCATAGATAGAATAGTCGATGATGGTCTCCCCGTTCGGGCCGAGACCGTCCATCTGTTTCAGACCACCATAACGGCTGCCCATACCGGCAGCGAGGACCAAAAGTGCAGGTTTCATGCTGTAATAAATTTTTAAGTTCGGTTATATAACATATAATCTCCCGCAAATTTAGTTATTTTTGCAGAAGTAATGAAAGGCACTTACAAAGATTTGTGGAACCGCAGCAAGGACGGCAGCAGACGGGAGCAGCGCAGCTTCGTCCGCTACGCCATCGTGGCCACCGCAATCTTCGCGGTCTTCATGCTGGTCAAGAAAGACAGCGTCATCACCTGGATCAACGCCGGATTCACTCTCCGCGCGCAGGAGCGTCAGATAGAGCAGCTTGAGCAGAAAAACGCCGGGCTGGACCGGCAGATAGAAGAGCTGACGAACAACCGCGACTCGCTCGAAAAATATGCCCGGGAGAACTATTACTTCGCGGCCCCCGGGGACGATGTCTATATCGACGGGACGGGCCGGTAGCTGAGTCTCAGCACCTCCGTGCACCCCTCGTCCACCTTCACCGCCTCATCAATCCGGCAGCAGAGCAGCGCAGCAACGTGCTGGCCGTCCAGTTCGATGACTTCAGCCTCTTCCTTGTCCTGAGAAGTCCATCCGAGGTCGGTGAACATATCCGAAAGCTTCTTGCGGCGGCCGCCCATACCGAGCGGGCACATCCAGTCCCCGGCCTGCCAGCGGCGCACTTTCAGGGGGAATTCGAGCCTGGAGCAATCCGCAATCAGCACCCCTTCGTCCTGACGCAGCTCCCCGATTTCTTCGCGGGGGAGAATCTCGCATACCAGCTCCCTGCGCGGCCTTTCGCCGCGTATCAGAAGCCGCGTAGAAGTAGCATCCACGGGGCCGAATTTCCTGCCTCCCAGCTGCCTGCCGGAGCGGATCGCGTCGCAGAGCGAGGAGAACTCCCACCTGCCTATGCCGCTGCCTTCCAGCAGCCTCCAGAGCACATATTCCCAGTGCTTCAGGCCTTTAAGCGCCTCCAGGCTGATGCTGCCGTCCGCGAGGAGCACGCCCTCCCGCGCCCGGGTGCAGTATTCTTCCACTATATCGTCCGCCTGCGCGAAGCGGGCCATATCTTCGTTGAGGGTACGGACGAACGAGGGGTTGATCTCCCGGAACACCGGGAACACCTCGTTGCGCAGCTTGTTGCGCTTGTATTCATTCTCGGAATTTGTCCTGTCCTCTCGCCAGCGGCAGCCGTGGGCTTCCATCCAGCGGCGGATTTCCGCCCTCTCCGTTCCGAGCAGTGGACGCAGGACCCCGGGCCGCCCGCCCATCCCGCGGATGCCCCGCAAGCCAGTGCCTCTCAGGAGGTTGAGCATCAGGGTCTCGGCGTTGTCGTCGGCATTGTGCGCCACGGCCACGGCATCGAAACCTCTCTCCCGGCAGAGCTCAGCAAACCAGGCGTAACGCAGCTCGCGCGCCGCCATCTCGATGCTCAGGCCCTTTTCCCGCGCATAGGCGGCGGTGTCGAATTTTTTGACGAAACATTCCATCTCCCGGTCCCGGCACCATTCCTGCACGAAACGGCTGTCCCCGTCGGATTCCTCGCCGCGCAGCGAGAAGTTGCAGTGGGCAACGGCAAGACGGGCCCCGGGAAAAAGCTCCGGAGCCCTGTTTGCCATGTACATGGAATCTATGCCTCCGCTGACCGCGAGAAGGATGCCGCTCATCGCTTGTTGGTGATCAGGTAGGTGAAGTTGATGGAGAAGAATTCCTTGAACTGGATTCTGTCCCTGCCGTCTATCATCACCACAGGGTCGTAGATCAGCCAGGTGTTGAGCCCGATGCTGAAGTACTTGGCGACCTTCCAGGAAATCTTGTTGTCCCAGTTGACGCGGTTGTATCTGAACGGCTTGTTGAGGTAGTCGGTGAAGAGCACCAGCTGGGTCTCGTACCTGAGGTTATCGTTGATGGAGGTCTTGAAGTTGACCTTCATCTGTGCACCGAACTGGAAGAGGGCGCTGCGGTAGCTGGAGCCGAGCTCCGGGTCGAGGTCGTCGGCCTTCAGCTTCATACCGTATTTCTCCCTCAGAGCCTCCTCCGTGCAGATGGTGAAACCTCCGGTGACAGGGGCTATGTTGACATTGAACCAGTCGCTCGGGGTCCATTCCATACCGAGCGCGACCGTGGTGTAGGCAGGGGAGAGGAAGCCGGACTTGAGGGTGCCGCTCCATTTGCCGCTCTCGGCGTCCTGCTTGTAGGAGTCGTAGCTGTCGGTGAACTGGGAGCGGAAGTCGAAGGATGCGGTGTAGTTCCACTTGCTCGCCTCGCTCATCTTGTATCCGAGCCTGCTCTCGAACTGCAGCAGGTCATTGCTCTTCTGGAGCAGGTTCTCCTTGTCCTGGCTCCAGAGGAAGCCGTAGCGCATCTGGAGACGGTTGTTCCAGCTCATGAGGTCCTTGGCGTAGTTGGCCTTGGCATCCACTCCGATGCTGAGCGTCAGGGTGTTGTAGCCGCCGGCGGCCCAGTTCCAGAGGCTGGTGTTGCTGGTTCCGAGGTCGAACTGCAGGGAGTTGTTCCAGTATTGAGGCTTCTCCACGGCGGCCTTGGCCTCCGGGGCTTCCTGCATTGCGGCTGCGGCCGCTTCCATCGCCTTCTGGAGTTCGTCATCCTGCGCCATCAGGCCGGCAGCGCTGCAGAGCACTGCGAGTGCGGTGATTATCGTTTTCTTCATTTTAATAAGCTATTGCGAATACTACTCTTCTGTGTGAAGGCTTGCCGGAGAATATGTCCTTGCCTTCCTCCTCGCAGACGCAGCTGTCCACAGGTATGCACCTGATGGTGGCCTTGGTGGCGTCCTTGATGGCCTGCTCGGTCTCGGCGGTGCCGTCCCAGTGGCAGAGGAGGAACTTGCCGGTCTGGATTTTCTCCTTGAACTCGTCCCAGCTGTCGCATTTCTCGATGTGGGAGTCGCGGAAGGCGAGCGCCTTGTTGTAGATATTGTTCTGGATGTCCTCAAGCAGGCCGGAGATGTGCTCCGCTATGCCTTCGAGGGCCATAGTCTCCTTGCTGAGGGTGTCGCGGCGGGCTACCTCCACGGTGCCTGCGGCGAGATCCCTGGCGCCCATGGCGAGCCTTACAGGCACTCCCTTGAGCTCCCACTCGGCGAACTTGAATCCCGGGCGCAGAGTGTCGCGGTCGTCGATGCGGCTGCTGACGCCCAACTTGTCGAGGGCGTCGCGCACCTCCTCCATCTTGGCGATGACGGCTGCGTGCTCCTCGTCTGTCTTGTAAATAGGTACCATCACCACCTGTATCGGGGCGAGCCTCGGCGGCAGCACTAGTCCGTTGTCGTCGCCGTGAGCCATCACGAGGGCGCCCATCAGTCGGGTGCTGACGCCCCAGGATGTGGCCCAGACATATTCCTGCTTGCCTTCCTTGTTGGTGAACTGCACGTCGAAGGACTTGGCGAAGTTCTGCCCGAGGAAGTGGGAGGTGCCGGCCTGCAGCGCCTTGCCGTCCTGCATCATCGCCTCGATTGTAAGGGTGTCGAGCGCGCCGGCGAAGCGTTCGTTAGGGCTCTTGTGGCCCACGATTACCGGCAGTGCCAACACGTTGCGGGCGAAGTCGGCATAGACCTGCACCATCTGCTCGGCCCTCTTCCGGGCCTCCTCGGCGGTGGCGTGGGCGGTGTGGCCCTCCTGCCAGAGGAACTCGGCGGTGCGGAGGAAGAGCCTGGTGCGCATCTCCCAGCGGACCACGTTGCACCACTGGTTGCAGAGGATAGGGAGGTCCCTCCAGGAGGTAATCCAGTTTTTATATGTGCTCCAGATGATGGTCTCGGAGGTCGGACGCACGATGAGTTCCTCCTCGAGCCTGGCGTCCGGATCGACCACCACGCCCTTGCCGTCAGGGTCGTTCATCAGACGGTGGTGGGTAACCACTGCGCACTCCTTGGCGAAGCCTGCAACGTGCTCAGCCTCACGGCTGAAGAAAGATTTAGGGATGAAGAGTGGGAAGTAGGCGTTCTGCACTCCCGTCTTCTTGAACCTGCTGTCCAGCGCGCTCTGCATCTTCTCCCAGATCGCATATCCGTACGGCTTGATGACCATACATCCTCTCACTGCGGACTGCTCCGCCAGATCTGACTTCATCACCAGATCGTTGTACCACTGAGAATAGTTCTCAGACCTTTTGGTAACCTCTTTTGCCATATTCCTGTAGAAATTCTGCGTTTTTTTGCGAAATTTGCATCTATATACAAAATCGGGGCGCGTGCCCCAGTCTTTGCCCGGCAAAGATACGAATTTTATAAAAATAGGAGACTGCAATATGAAACGGACATTAGCGCTTTTGACGCCTCTTCTTTTGGCTCTCGCTTCCTGCAGCCCTACTGCGTGGTATTCACAGTATTACCAGCAGCAGTACCAGGATGGCATATATGTGCGTACCTCCCCTGCGACGGTGCAGACCCAACTGTACTCCAAGGAGGACTTCGCGGCGATGGCCGCGCAGAACATCGCCCTCAAGGAGCAGGAGGGCGACACCGTGTATGTGGTGATCGACAATACCAACAGCACTTCAAGCTCTTCATCCGACTACTTCATCGGTCTCAGCACCGGTCTCGCCCTCTCCAGCTGGAGCTGGTACGACCCTTGGTACTATGACTGGAACTGGAGGTACGGCTGGAACTGGAGATACTACGACCCGTGGTACTACGGCAGCTCGTGGAGATACTATTCATGGTACAACGACCCTTGGCGCTACGACCGCTGGTACGGCGCTCCGGGCCCTCGTCACGGCTATGCCTGGCACAGCCCGAGGCCGGCTCCGAAACCGGGCCTTTCCCCTGACGGAAGGCGCTACTACGGCAGACGCGACCAGACCCAGCCGGGCGGCGCTCCGGGCAGCAGGCCGGGCAGCAGCAACTATCGTCCGGGCGCGGGCGGCGGCAGCCACGGCTCCACAATCATAGGCGGCAGACCTGGCAGCAGCTCAGGCAGGGTCGGCACTTCCTCAGGCTCATCCAGCTCCCGCAACAGCGGCGTTTACCGCGGCGGCAGCGGCTACAATCCTACCCGCAGCTATACCAACCGCACCAAGAACAGTTCCGGCAGCAGCGCAAGTTCAAGCTCAAGTTCCGGCAAGTCATCCGGCAGCAACTACAGCCGCAGCAGTTCAAGCTCCAGCCAGTCTTCCGGCAGCAGCACCAAGAGCAGTTCCAGCAGCAGCTACAGTTCAGGAAGTTCCAGCAGCTCAAGCAGCAGCTACAGCCGCGGCAGCTCAAGCTCCAGCAGCAGAAGCTACTCCGGCGGCTCTTCCTCAAGGAGCTATAGCGGAGGCGGCGGCAGCTCGTCCAGAAGCGGAGGCGGCGGTGGCGGAAGCAGCAGAGGCGGCGGACGCAGGTAGAGGCAGAGAGATTTTAATCAGTGAATATTATGAGAAGAACAATATCCTTTGCCGCGGCGGTCATCCTTTCGATGGCGGCGGCAGGCGCACAGAATATGTATGACGCCATCAACTTCAGCCGCAACGACTACCTCGGCACGGCTCGTTCGATGGGCCTGAGCAACGCGGTCACTGCAGTGGGCGGCGACCTCGGCACGATAGGCATCAACCCTGCGGGTTCGGCGGTGGCCGGCTACGGCCAGCTCGTCATCACTCCGGGACTTAGCATTTCGTCCGTAAGCTCGGCATATTCTCCTGAGGGAGAGTCCCGCTACGGCTCGTTCAACAGCACCGGCAGGTGCCGTCTGGGCCTGCCTAACATCGGCCTCTCGATGGTGATGAACACCGGGCGCACCAGCGGCCTCAAGTCGTTTACCTTCGCCGTGGTGTCCAACCAGACGGTGCAGTACAACTACAGCGCCCGCGCATACGGCTCCAACTCCAAGACCTCCAAGATTGCCGAGTTCGCGGCTTCCGCGGAGGGCTGGGACGAGAGCGTGCTCGCCAACTACAATTCCTATGAGAACAGTGCAGCCTCCTGGGACATCCTCACGGCCTATCAGGGCGGCATGTTCAGCTCTTACGGCGAGGACGGCAAATATGTGGGCGTGAGCGAGGTGCTCGACCCGGACGGCACATACCACTATGTCCCGGGCGAACTTTCGCAGTCTTCGCAGGTGAGCAAGATCGGCTACAAGAACGACCTCGTGTTCAACTTCGGCGCCAATATCTCCGACCTCGTGTATGTGGGCTTCAACCTCGGCACTCCGACCGCGCAGTACAGGTACAGCGAGGCGTTCTACGAGGCTCCGGTCGATCCGGAGATGTTCCCGGTATCCTTCGTCAAGAATTCGACCCAGGATGTCGTCACCTATTTCAGAAACAGCTCCTATAACTATAGTTACACCGCCGACATCGACGGCATCTATGCGAAGTTCGGCATCATCGCCACTCCGTTCGCGGGTCTGCGCATCGGCGCCGCCATCCAGACTCCGACGGCCTACACCATCACCGAGAAGTGGCAGTACGCCGCTTCCACGAGCTTCGACGACTCCTATTTCAACGACAGTCAGACTTCGCCTCGCGGAGAATACACATATTGCCTCAGGTCCCCGTATGTGGCCAATTTCGGCGTAGCCTTCACTTTCGGTGCGCTCGGCTTCATCAGCGCGGACTATGAGTTCACCGACTACAGCGTGATGAAGTTCTCCGAGCTGCACAGCGACTATATGGACTACATCGCGGGCGACACCTTCCTCGACATCAACGAGACCAACCGCAACTTCGCGGGCGTTTCGCACTCCCTGAGAATCGGCGGCGAGCTGAAGCTCACCCCTCTCTTCGCTCTGCGTGCGGGCGCATCCATCCTCACTACTCCGGAGCGCCACTGGTCCAACAACGAGGGGGAGGATGTCACTGCAGACCAGTATCTGAGCGACTTCGACTCCTACAACAGCTACGCGAAGCGTCTCGTGTCCGCGAGCTACTACAAGGACAGGACAATCTCAGGCTCCCTGGGTCTGGGATATTCTTCCACCGGCTCGTTCTTCGCGGACCTTGCGGTCAAGCTGACCAGGTATCCTGAAGCGACATTCTCGCCATATTACGATTACGACAACTACGATGCGGAAGGCTATTACGCCGGCGTGAAGTCTCCGCGCATACTTAACAGACCGAATCTCTGGAACGTGGCCCTTACCGTGGGCTGGCGCTTCTAACAGGATATTTTATGGAATTTACCGCTAAACAGCTTGCCGAGGTCCTGCACGGGACTGTCGATGGCAACCCCGAGGCAAAGGCCTCATCATTTGCAAAAATCGAACACGGCAAGCCGGGACAACTGAGTTTCCTTGCCAATCCGAAATACGAACAGTACGCATACACCAGCAGCGCTTCAATCCTGCTGGTGAATGCTGATTTCGAGCCCAAGCAGCCCGTTACCCCTACCCTCGTGAGGGTGGAGAACGCCTACTCGGCTCTCTCCGACCTGCTGAAATATGTCGCAGACCACAACAAGACCTACCGCCGCCACCGCGGACGCTGCCGCATAGCGTGGAGCGCCAAGATAGGGAAGAGGGTCTCCGTCGGTGACTTCGTGACCATCGGAAAGGATTGTCAGATAGGCGACTGCACCAAGATTTACGACAATGTGACCATAGGCGCGGGGACCAAAATCGGCTCCTACTGCATCATCTATCCGGGCGTGCACATCTTCCCGGGGATGGTGATAGGGGACAGGGTGATACTCCACGCAGGCTGCATCATCGGCGATGACGGCTTCGGCAACGCCCCTCAGCCTGACGGCAGCTGGCGCAAGATCGAGCACCTCGGCAATGTGGTGATAGGCAACGACGTGGAGGTCGGCTCCAACACGACCATCGACAAGGCTCCGATGGAGTCCACCATCATCGAGGACGGCGTGAGGATAGACAATCTCTGCCAGATTGCGCACAATGTAGTGGTCGGCAAGAATACGGCGATTGCGGCCCAGACGGGCATCGCGGGCTCGACCAAGCTCGGCGAGGGCTGCATCTGCGCCGGCCAGGTGGGCATCGTGGGACACATCAAGATTGCAGACCACACCACCATAGGCGCCAAGACCGGAGTGATAGGCAATATCCGCAAGCCGGGGCAGGTCTATTTCGGCACACCTGCCTTACTCCATTCGACCTACCTCCGGGCATATGCCAAGTTCAAACAATCGGGGGAAGAATAAAATATTTTACTATCTTTGCACCCCGATGAATCAACAGACAGTTAAAAGAGAATACACTTTCGAGGGAAGAGGCCTTCACACAGGATGTTACGCACATCTGACCATTTGCCCGGCCCCGGAAGACTTCGGAATCCGCTTCCTTCGTACGGATCTCAATGTGGAAGTTCCTGCACTTGCGACCAATGTCAGCAGGACTGCACGCAGCACCACCATCTCCATCGGAGAGGTGTCGGTAGTTACAATAGAACATCTCCTTTCGGCTCTCACGGGCCTCGGCGTGGACAATGCCCTGCTGAAGCTCGACAATGTGGAAGTCCCTATCCTCGACGGCAGCGCCGAGACCTATGTCAGGGCGATTGCCCCGGACGGACTTCAGGAGCAGAACGCAGCGCGTCAATACATCACTCTCGACAGGGAAGTCGAGTATCGTGACGAGGAGTCCGGCTCCTGGGTCAAGATTACCCCTGCCGATTCGCTCTCATACGACGTGACCGTGGATTTCAATTCACGGGTGCTGGGAGTGCAGAGCGCGCACTGGAGCGAGAGCGCCGACTATGTCGGACAGATTGCTCCCTGCCGCACATTCTGCTTCTTCCACGAGCTGGAAGCCCTTGCTGCACACGGACTTATCAAGGGCGGCGACGTGGACAACGCCATCGTCATAGCCGAATATCCTGTCTCCAAGGAGCAGATCAACAAGATGTGCGCCCTCTTCGGACAGCCGAGGCTTTCGGTGACCGACAAGGGCTATCTGAGCAATCTGAAACTGCATTTCCCCAACGAGTGCGGGCGCCACAAGCTGCTCGACCTCATCGGGGACATGAGGCTCGTGGGCGGATACCTGCGGGCACATATAAGCGCGTACAAACCAGGCCATAAAATCAACAGCGCCGCAGCAGCGGCAGTTATGGAACAATTGAAGAAGCAGTAGTTATGGTTAAAATTCATCCTCTTGCGACCGTCAGCGCAAATGCAAAACTTGGCGAAAATGTTGAAGTAGGGCCTTACGCCTTCATCGACGACAATGTCGAGATCGGCGACAACTGCAAGATTTATCCTCACGCAAACATCTTCCCTTATGTGAAGATGGGCGACAACTGCTCGGTATTCCCGGGTGCGGTTGTGGGCGGTATCCCTCAGGACCTCAAGTTCGACGGGGAAATCACCTATGTGGAGATAGGCAACAACGTGAACATCCGCGAGTGTGCGACCATCAACCGCGGCACCAGGGCCAGCGGCAAGGGCGTTACCAAGATCGGAGACAATACCCTGATCATGTCCTACGTGCATGTGGCACACGACTGCCGCGTGGGCAATCACTGCATCCTCGTGAGCTATGTGGGCATCGCGGGCGAGACTGACGTGGACGACTGGGCCATCATCGGAGGCAACACCGCCGTGCACCAGTTCTCCCACATCGGCACCCACGCCATGGTGGGCGGCTGCTCCGCGGTCAACAAGGACATCCCGCCGTACTCCATCTGCGGCCGTACTCCTATCTGCTATGCGGGCATCAATATCGTGGGTCTGCGCCGCCGCGGCTTCGACTCCGATACCATCCGCAACATCAAGGACATGTACGATATGATCTACTATCAGGGATTCAACATCTCCGACGGCTGCGCCAAGGTTGAGGCCGGTTTCCCTGACTCTGTGGAGAAGAACAATATCCTCGAGTTCATCAGGAACTCCAAGCGCGGCATCGTGCGCGCGGGCGATTCCTCTTCCAAGGGTACCATCGAGTAGGGGTGACGCTTACAATAGCATATTTCCCTCCAATAGAATACTTTGCATTGCTTGCAAAGTATTCTTTGGTTTATGTGGAGGCCTGCGAGAACTACCAGAAGCAGTCCTACCGCAACCGCTGCCGCTTCTATGCTTCTGACGGCGTGCAGGACCTATCCTTCCCGATACGGCACCGGGAGGGCTCGATTTCGATTCCGATAAAGGAGGTTGAGGTGGACTATACAACCCCGTGGGTGGCCAAGACGGAGCGCTGCATCGACACGGCCTACCACTCGTCGGCGTTCTTCGACTACTACCGCGACGAGCTCTTCGCGATACTCGATTCGCAGCCGCGCACGCTCTGGGAGCTGGATATGCGGATTATAGAATTCTTCCAGTCGAAGATAGGGCTCGCCACTGAGCTCCGGGAAACTGCTGAATACTGCGGCCCCGACTATGATATCCACCCGAAAAGGCCCAACTCAATCCTCGCTGATCTGGGATTGGAAAGGCCTTATTATCAGGTATTTGCCGAGAAGCTGGGCTTCCGCCCCGGGCTATCGGTGATGGACCTCCTCTTCAACGAAGGCCCAGGCAGTATCGACTTTATTCTTTAGCCGGCTCCTCGATTTCCGGGTCGCCTTCCTCGTCATCGCTGTGGAACCAGGATATTACGCTGACGGTACCCATCCTGCCTTGGGAGGTATAGATGTCCATCGCCAGCTGCACCAGGTCGTCCTTGTCAATCAGGGCGAGAACCTCCTCGTTGTCAATGGCCTCCGCATCCTTGATGAACTGCCCGTTGGCCTGCTGGATGGCCTCGAACTGCTCGGCGTAAACAGAGAAGCTGCTGTCGAAGTCAATCTTTGACTTGAAGTATTCCTTGACCGCGGTCTGCGCGTCCTCGTCCGCCACATTGAGGTAGAGTCCGTAGTAGAAGGTGTATTCCTGCGGTTTGTCGAGCTGGCACGCCCCGAGCGTCATTATCGCCGCCACCAGCACCGCTATGCGGGTAAAAAATTTCTTCATTTTCGCTATGTTATTTCTGACAAAGATACAAAATATTGCCCGGATGCGTCATCTTTTGCCCTATCAATGGCAAATATTTGCAGGTATCAAATCTAATACCTATATTTGCAAAAAATGTTACTGCCATGCCTGAAATATTTCGCTTTTTCGGATTCAGCTTCTTCTTCTACAGCAGGGAGCACGAGCCCATTCACATCCATGTTGAAGGTAAGGACGGATATGCCAAATTCGATTGGGACGGAGAATCGTTCTCAGTGGTGGAATCTGAAGGAATCAAGAAAGGCGATATGAAGAAGATTGCAGAAGTCATTGAAGACAACAAGGATCTGATTGTAAAGCGCTGGCAGGAACATTTCAACAGATAAAGGTATGAAGATTAAGGAAATATGGTTCGACGGAGGTTTTATCTACGGCAAAGATGAGACCGGGGAAGTCCATATCCAGTCGCTGCTTTGGTATCCCGCGCTCAAGAACGCCACCGCAGAGCAAAGGTCCAGGTATACTTTCGGTCGCGATGGAATCCATTGGCGAGAACTGGATGAGGATATCAGTTTCGAGAGCTTTACTTATGAAGATGCAAAGCCCAGCCCGATGCAGGAGTTTTTCCTTACGCACAAGGAGCTGAACATCTCCGAATTCGCCGCCAGGATAGGCATCAACCCGACTCTCCTTCGCAACTACATCAACGGTTTCAAGAAACCTTCCAGGGAGCGCGAGCAGTACATCCTCTCCGAAATCCATAAACTCGGCGAGCAATACGCTGCACTTTCTTTCTGACGGTGTCACTTGATACGCAGTTGTTTGCGGATAAGATAAATTATTCCTATATTTGCATCGTGAACGAGATGGAAGGCCGGGCGGTCTTCCATTTTGTTTTGAAATACAGAACGATTATGGATAGGGAAAAGTTTGAAAATGTAGTCAGGAAGGCTGCGGACGAGCGGGGATGCTCGCTCGTGGAGCTGATGTTCAACGATGATGACAATGTGTTCGAGGTGGTGATTGACAAGGAGGGCGCGGACGTGGATATCGCCGACTGCGAATATGTGCACCGTGCGGTGCTCGACGCCTTCGACCGCAATGTGGAGGACTACTCCCTGACCGTGGGCTCCGCCGGCATCGACGCCGCGGAGGCCGATGAAATGCTGAAATCAATAAAAGAATAGATACCGACAATGGAAAAAGAAAAAGTAATCACCCTGATCGACGCGTTCAAGGACTTCAAGGAAGAGAAGAACATCGACCGTCCGGTCATGATGCAGGTGCTCAAGGACGTGTTCCTGACCCAGATTGCCAAGACCTACGGCTCCTCTGACAACTTCGACGTGATCGTCAACGTGGACAAGGGAACCTGCGAGATCTACCAGAACTTCGACGTGGTCGAGGAGGTGGAGAATCCGAACTCCGAGATAACCCTCGACGGCATACGCGAGGACGGCGGCGACGCCGACGACTACGAGGTGGGCGACCAGTACTCCAAGAGGCTGCCTCTCACCGCATTCGGCAGGCGCGGCATCCTCAACATCCGCCAGAACCTTCAGGGCCGCATTATGGACATCGAGAAGGCCAATGTCTTCAAGAAATATTCCGAGAAGGTCGGCGAACTCTTCTACGGCGAGGTCTATCAGACCTGGTCCAAGGAAGTGCTCATCCTCGACGAGGACGGCAACGAGCTCCACATCCCGAAGTCCGAGCAGATCCCGGGCGAGAGGTTCAAGAAGAGCGACTCCGTGCGCGCCATCATCAAGAGCGTGGAGATGAAGAACAACACCACTCCGTACATCACCCTGAGCCGCGTCTCCAACGAGTTCCTCGAGAGACTCTTCGAGCAGGAGGTGCCGGAGATTGCCGATGGCCTCATCACCGTCAAGAAGGTGGTCCGCGTGCCGGGCGAGAGGGCCAAGGTGGCCGTGGAGTCATACGATGACCGCATCGACCCGATCGGCGCCTGCATCGGCGTCAAGGGCGGCCGTATCATGGGCATCGTGCGCGAGCTGCGCAACGAGAATATCGATGTAATCCAGTGGTCCCAGAACCCTAAGCTGATGATCCAGCGCGCCCTCAATCCGGCCGTCGTCTCATACATCGAGATGAGCGATGACCCTAATGACAAGGTCAAGGTATTCATGCAGCCTGACCAGGTGAGCAAGGGTATCGGAAGGCGCGGTGTCAACATCCAGCTTGCCGGTATGCTCGTGGACCGCGAGATCGAGGTTTACCGCGAACTGCCTAAGGGCGAGGATGCCGAGGAAGAGGACGTTCTGCTCAGCGAGTTCTCCGATGTTATTGACCAGTGGATCATCGACCGCCTTGAGTCTATCGGCTGCGATACGGCCAAGAGCGTGCTTGCTCTCTCTCCTGAGGACATAGCCAAGAGGGCTGACCTCGAGGATGAAACGGTTGCGGAAGTCATTAACATATTAAAAGCAGAATTCGAGGACTAGAATGGCAGAAATCAGACTAAACAAGATAATCAGACAATTCAACATCGGTCTCGACGACCTCGTGGACTACCTCCACAAAATCGGCGTCGAGGTCGACAACAACCCTAATGAAAAAATCTCCGACGAGCATCTGTCAGCCATTTCGCGCCAGTTCGGAAAGGATCTCGAGATGAAGCAGGCCGCCGACAAGGTGGACATCAAGATCACCGAGATTATCGAGAAGAGCGGGCGCAAGTCCAAGCGCGACGATGACGAGGAGGAGATGGAGCAGGAGACGATCATCAAGAGCAACACTTTCTTCAATACGAAGAAGGAAGCTCCGAAGCCTGCGGTTGCCGAGCCTGTCAAAACGGTCGCTGAGCCAGTCGAAGCGCCGGAGCCTGCGGTCGCCGAGCCTGTCGAGGTGCCGCAACCAACGGTCGCTGCCCCTGTCGAAGCGCCGGCGCCGGCCGAAACGGTCGCTGAGCGTGTCGAAGTGCCGGAGCCAGCAGCCGAGCCTGCACCGATAGCCGTCGAGGCCCCGAAGCCTGCCGAGCCGGTCGCTGAGCCTATCGAAGCACCGAAGCCAGCAGCCGCCGAGCCCGTTGAAGCGCCTGCGGTCGCCGAGCCAGCGGTCACCGAGCCTGTCGAGGTGCCGCAACCTGCAGACGCGCCGAAAGCCGCCGAGGCCGCCCAGAACGGCCCGTCGCTCAAGGTAGTCGGCAAGATTGACCTGAGCCAGTTTGACCGCAAGCCAAAGAAGCGCGAGCGCATCAACAAGGGTTCCCGCAAGGTGGATGTGGCCAAGGCAGGGGAGCATATCGAGAAGTCTCCAAAGAAGGACAACAATAACAACAACAATAACTCCCGCCGTCCGGGCCAGCAGCAGCCTCAACAGCAGCAGGGCCAGGGCAAGGGGCGCAAGCGCGACCGCTTCAAGCCGGCGCTGAGCGAGACCGAGCAGGAGGAGCTCCAGAAGGAGATCCAGAAGCAGGTCAAGGAGACCTACGCCAAGATGAACGAGGGCAAGAAGAACAACTTCGGCGCGAAGTACCGCAAGGAGAAGCGCGAAGCCGCCGCCCAGCGTACACAGGACGAGATTGCCGAGGCGGCAGCCGAGAAGAAGGTGCTCAAAGTCACGGAGTTCGTGACGGTCAACGACCTTGCGACCCTGATGAACAACACCCCTGTGGTCAAGGTAATAGGCGCCTGCATGAGCCTGGGACTGATGGTGTCCATCAACCAGAGGCTCGATGCCGAGACGCTGGTGCTCGTGGCGGAGGAGTTCGGATACACGGTCGAGTTCGTGACCGCCGACATCTCCGAGGAGATCAGCCACTCCGAGCAGGTCGACAAGCCTGAGGACCTCCAGCCGAGGCCGCCTATCATCACCGTGATGGGCCACGTTGACCACGGTAAGACTTCGCTTCTCGACTACATCCGCAAGTCAAACGTGATTGCGGGCGAGGCGGGCGGTATTACCCAGCACATCGGCGCATACAATGTCGAGCTGCCTGACGGCCGCAGGATTACCTTCCTCGATACTCCGGGACACGAAGCCTTCACGGCGATGCGTGCCCGCGGTGCGCAGCTTACCGACCTTGCCATCATCATCGTGGCCGCCGACGACGCCGTGATGCCTCAGACCGTTGAGGCCATCAACCACGCGCAGGCTGCGAATGTACCTATGGTATTTGCCATCAATAAGATAGACAAGCCGGGCGCAGACCCTGACAAGATCCGCCGTCAGCTCTCTGAGATGAACATTCTCGTGGAGGACTGGGGCGGCAAGTACCAGTGCCAGGAGATTTCCGCGAAGCAGGGTCTCAATGTGGACAAGCTGCTCGAGAAGGTGCTTCTCGAGACCGACCTGCTCGAACTCAAGGCTAACCCGAACAAGCTTGCAGTCGGCGCGGTAATCGAGTCTTCCCTCGACAAGGGCCGCGGCTACCTGGCCACTGTCCTCGTGCAGGAAGGTACTCTGCATCAGGGAGATGTGATGCTCTGCGGAAGCTACTACGGACGTATCAAGTCCATGTTCAACGAGCGCGGACAGAAGATCGCGGAGGCTGGTCCTTCCACCCCAGTCTCAGTGCTCGGCCTCAACGGCGCACCTGCCGCGGGCGAGAAGTTCAACGTGCTCGCCGACGAGAAGGAAGCCAAGAACATAGCCAACAAGCGCGAGCAGCTGCTCCGCATCCAGGGCATCAAGACCCAGAAGCATATGACTCTCGAGGAGATCGGACGCCGTATCGCAATCGGCAACTTCAAGGAGCTCAACATCATCGTCAAGGGCGATGTGGACGGCTCAGTGGAGGCGCTCTCCGACTCCCTCATCAAGCTCTCCACCGAGGAGGTCAAGGTCAATGTGATCCACAAGGCTGTCGGAGGTATCTCCGAGTCCGATGTGCTCCTTGCCGAGGCTTCCGATGCGGTAATCGTGGGCTTCCAGGTACGTCCTACCGTGGAGGCGCGCAAGGCCGCTGACCGCGAGGGCATCGAAATCCGCCTCTACTCCGTCATCTACGACTGTATCAACGAAGTCAAGGACGGTATCGAGGGTATGCTCGAGCCGGAGAAGAAGGAGGAGATCATCGCCACCGCCGAGGTCAAGCAGACCTTCCATATCAGCAAGGTCGGCACCATCGCGGGCTGTCTCGTCAGGGACGGCAAGATGGTGCAGAAGTCCAAGGTCCGCCTCATCCGTGACGGCATCGTCATCTACACCGGCGAGCTCGGCTCCCTGCAGATCGGCAAGGA
>CAVAID010000026.1:0-28421 GCA_963588685.1 bacterium | reverse complement strand
AGATGAAATACGATTACGAAAATTGCATAGAGTACGCTGAGGAGAAAGGTCTGGCGAAAGGTCTGGCGAAAGGCCGTGAAGAAGGCGAAGCCAAAGGCAGAGAGGAAGGCCGTGAAGAAGGTATTGCGTCCATTGTGACGAAATTGCTGCAGTCAGGGATGACGGCGGAGGCTATCGCCAAGGCTACCGGGCTGCCCGTTGAGACGGTGCTGAGTTATCGCAGCTAACACAGCCCTAACCTTTAGCAATCCGCCCCGAAGCTTCATCGCTCCGGGGCGGATTGTGTGTAGAAAGCCTATACGTGCATGTGCGTAACCAGGGCGAGGATCATCAGCACGGCGAAGGCCCAGGAGTTGCCGTAGGCAACCTTCTTCTTGAAAACCCCGATCTCCGGAAGGCGATAGATGTCCCGGAGGGAAATCGCCATCCCGCCGCTCACCGAGAAGCCGATGAAGTACGCTACAATGGCCGCAAGCCCCGCCAGACCGTAGAGCCAGTCAGTGCTTGCGAACAGGCACACATCGATGCCCACCCACATCAGAGCATTCAGAGAGAACAGTATCGCCCGTATAATCTTCATAACAAATCAGTCAACATAACCGTCATAGCCGAAGCAATCCGCAGGCTCAGCATTCCGCCCCTCGACAATCTCGGGGACCGACCTAAAGGCAAACTCGGACCATTGCGGTCTGAGCTTGTCGAAGCGCCGCGGGCTCGGGACTGAAGCCGGTCACCGGCAAATATACTGAATTTTACAAAACCCGTTCAGCCCATATGCCGCTACAGACCTGTCCGGCTATGACAAGGCTGAATGTCGGCAGCCTTTAAGTCTTCGACATTCAGCTACATACTCATTCTAAGGCCCTGCAGACCACTGCCGCCTGAACGCGAATTGGACTGGCCGTTGCGGCCTTTGAGCCTGTCGAAATGCCGACCCTCAACAGGCTCAGGCCGCCGAGAGACTGCCCTGAGACTGTCGAGAGACTGCCGCTACTCACTTGGACTCGTGAAGAAACTCATGTCCATATTCTGCCGTCCCGCCTTCAGTTTGTCGGCGATATCCTGAGGTACTTCTTTCACATCTTCATTTATGATAATCGTACCATCACTGTTGATAGAATAGTCCGGGCCGATATAAATGGCTCCGCTACATTTCGCGTTAAGCAGAAGCCAGGAATAAAGTTCATCCCGATAGCAATCTTGTACAATTCTATCAAGTTCCTCGAGATGCTCCCCAATCCAAAACATGTGAGCCATGTTCCGCATATACCTGGTTTCAAAATCGAGATGAGTTTCTTCGCTTTTAGCTACTCCAAAGGGTTGATAGCTTTTCGTCTCATCGTACCAAGCGAAGCACTTGACCCTGTCGATTTTTATGGCGGAGCTTATCTCTTCCTCAGGTATCAATTCATCAGACCCTTTGCGACGAACATAGCCGAAAACGCAATCACTAGGATTATTCCAATCACCGCACGGATTAACCAATGACGCTGAATATCCCAGGAACTTCTCCCCGGATTTATCCGTCAGAGCATACAAAGTGTCGGTAAATATATGATTGGGACTCATATTTCATCGACAATCGCCAAGCCATATCTCGACAGCCAATCATCTTCACCCAATTGTTCTTTCTGGTGAGAACGGCATAAATTGGAAGCCTCTTCATATATGTCAATCGGCACCCTTACCAAAATCCCAGCCCCGTATCCTTGCATTGGATCTCCGTCTTCTATCTCGTACTTCTGGAATGTCAGACCGGGGATGCTTTTCAGGAATGCACGATCTCTCCGCAGTTTGGATTTGTCGCCATCCCAGTCCAGGGTTTCATAAAGGCAAACATATTTCTTGAGTTTCTTCCTCTTCATATAAAAATTATTTGTTTCTATTCGCTTTTAACATTACCATCGTCGTCATGAAATCCCAAAAGGTCACATTACCGCTACCGCCGTTACAATTATTCCCCGCATTAGCGTTATTCCCGCCTTTGTCAGAGGATGCGGAAACTTTTTTTTCTTCCTTGACATCCAGCAGGCGTTTTTCAAGTTCCCAGTCGCGACCGCCTCTAATTTTAAATACTTCGATAAATGTAATCTTGAAAGTGTCGTAATCACGATCATAAACACAATGGTCTTCCTTTAAAGACTCAAAAATCATATCTCTAGACGGTCGGCGGTGATAATAATACCGTCTATAACCGCTGTATCGCCCATTGCAACCTACAAGAACGTCATATTCATAATCATATCTATTCAGATCCTTTGTATCCATATTAAAAAACGATTTACGCCTACTCTTTGAAGGGATTTTCGGCATCCTCCCGTAATTGATTAATCTTCCTTTGCTTTTCTGCTCCTTCGTGGAGTCTTAAGTGTCTTATCGGCTAAGGACTTATTCTCTATCAAGTAGTCAACCAGCTTTGAGCCAAGCTGCCGGGTGTTCCATGTGGCTCCGAACTCGAAGTCTAGCTGAGAGGCTATGTCTTTCAATGCCTTGGTGACCACTTTGACATCCTGAAAGACCTCAATGCTATTATTATCACGCTTTCGGACAATTATATCATTGAATTTTGCCTCGGTTCCATTGCCGAATTCGTTTACCAGGTGGCGGCCAAGATCTTGGGTATTCCAATTTGGGGATACCTCAAAATTGTTTTCTTCCGCCAGTTTGCACATTGTGACCCAGGCGTTTCCAAACACACGCATGACGCTCACATGACCATTATCCTCAATCTCGATAATGTATTCGCCTGCAATTACTGATTTTTTAGCCATGTCTTAATATTTTATTCTGAAACAGGACGTATTAAAAGGCCGCCGAGAATTGGGCTAGGAAAAAGGTAAACTGCTGTATAATCTTCCGGGGAACTCGTATTAAATCCTAAATATGTCCTAAAATGATACTCCCAGTCCCTAGATGAAGACCAATAACAGCCTCTCCTACCCACATCTGTAACACCTTGCTCCCTGATGTCAAAAATCAATCCACCAGCTGGCAAAAAAATACTGTTGCCATTATCGCCGATTACCCTGCAACCTTTATGGCCATCGCATATATCTTCGACCCACTTGCAATTATAGCAAAGTTCTTGAACTTCTTTCGAAGTTGGCATACGCCAATCCCCACCCCATTGTACATGAGCCGCATCTTCGGAAGGGGAGAGACTATCCGAACCATTTACATGTTCTTCACAATTACAGTTCTCCTCAGCAAGAATATTAACTTTCTCTATCTCTCCCCAAGCAAAATAATCTCCATATTCGCCAGGCGTCTTTGCACCAATGTTGCAAGTTGCCCACTTTACCCCGGAAGGAAGGCCAAGGTCAACATAATCGTGACTTTCTTGATGCCCTGCCTTGTCCGATGCGTCCACAGCCGTATCGTTTGCTACGGCATCGCAGTTATCAATGGATTCCAGCAGGAAAGCGAGGTTAATCTCATCTTGAGGGCTTAACAGTTCTGGAAATACCTTCTCTACACTTCGATAATCAATTCTGCATCCTTCAACTTTTGTTATTGTGTCTATGCGGTACGGCCATTCTTCCGTAAATCCATAATAGGATTCGTTAACATATACAGCCGTAACAGGGTATTTGGCTGCTAAGGCATGGTTTTCCAATGAAATGACTTTACTTGCAGCAAGCTTTTCCTCAAGCAATTCTTTCTCATAATCAAAAATTGCTTCATCACATGTCGCCTCATACCGAGTTCCTACCATTACACCAGTCTTAGTACGCGCTTTCTCGAATAATGTTTCTTCTCCAACATCTTCCAACATGTATTCAAGTTTAGGAATTACCTCATCCCGGAGGACAGTGTAGTACTTGATGTCATGCAAATTGAGTGTCCTGTCATCTTCGGGTATTTCTCCTTCAGTCTCTAATGAGCCTCCTTTGTTCCCGGCCTCAACTTCGTCAACGACAAGGTTATATTCACTATCAATGAAAACATGATAAGGATGCAGCCGTTGGTGGCCGGTGTCGATATAAGAGAAGTCCTGGAAACCATATTCTTCAATCAGTTTCTTCTTCTTCGCTGTATTATATAATGCCTTGTAGTAGCTATAGAGTTTATCGTGCGATTCCTTAAATCTCTTGTATAGTTCCGTGGCCTTGCCGACACTGCTACATTGAGACTGGATTTCCTTAGCGACATCCTCCGTCTTACTTTCAGTAAGTTGATTGATGATGTAAAGTCCCATGCGGCGGGTATTCCAGGCTGGATTTATCTCTATGCCCTTTACCTTGGCTATTTCCCTCAGTCCGGCCGTTACATTAGGGCATCCGAGAGCCTCCAGATTCTCAATCGAGATGGCCTCATTGTCATTCTGGATGACCGTTACGGTTTCTCCATTGATAATGCATTTTGCGGATTTCATAATATTAGATTTGATTATTAGTTATACTTTCTATTTCCCAATTCGTATCTTAAGCATTTTGCCTTCCCACTTGCATGGGTAGGTATTTTGAAGAGTTATCGGACCCTGGGACGATATCGTTTCGCCTTCGGAGATGGTAAACTTATGCTGGCCTTTTTTGCGGAACAGGTCATCTTCTGCAACTACAATCAGATAGCAGGCGGCAATACCGTTTTTCTTTTTGCCGCCGGCGTTATACATGTAGTGTTCAAGATTTTCTATATCCATGTAAACTGACTTCCGCTTGTCGGTGATTGTATTCGAATTTACATGGAAATACTTAAGCTCTATAAAGCAGGTTGAAGTCGCATCCTTATTGGCAACATCGACAAGTTTGCACTGGATGTCGCACCGCGCTCCAGGTTTGTTTGTTTTAGCAGTCGCTCTGCCAATTGGCACTATCTTTTCGAGCTCCACTTCGAATCTGCGTCCATATCCGATAAAACGCAGTCTTGCCACATCAAGCAATATGTTGGCAAAGAAAAACTGGAAGGAAGCTTCGTTGTCGAACTTCCTGCCTCCTTCTGTGAGCTGCTCATTCGCCAGCTCACATGCCCATCTGACGATTCTGTCGAATTTCTCAGATGATTTAATCAAAGTACCATTCTTTTCCATCCATTAAATAATGTTAAAACCAAACACAAAAAAAGGACACGAACCTTGGTTCTTGTCCTCTTATCGGGTCTTAGGCTACCCTCCTTACGGACAAGCAACAAAGCTCGTGTCCCTGGATATCGGGTAGAGTATGACCTATACCAATACCATGGACACAAGCGTTGCCGCTACAGCCTGTAAGGATCAAAGTGCCTAAGTTTGATAAGAGGCTGAACGATAAAACGCTCTATGTCATATGTCGCCAGCGGGCGCTAGTCCCGATGACTGCCCAAATGTACGCAAAGCATTTTATTATTCCAAGAATTTCAAATAACTTTTGCGCTCCCTCACCTAACGGAAGCGTCTTTGCAAAGGTCTGAAATCGTGATTTGTAATGAAAGCGTTCGCTGGTCCTTGTTAGTCCATAATTTGTAAATTGAGGAGATTGGGAATAACTTTGCAGCGTTATGACAAACGGTTCACCGGAAATTAAGGAGCTGTGCCGCAGGATTGAGGAGGCGGTGGGACGGGGCATGCACAGCCCCGCGGACTTCGACTTCCTGAGCGACGAGATATGGAAGAGGACGGGGGAGTACATCTCTCCGACCACCCTCAAGCGCACCTGGGGCTATCTGGACGGGGTCAAGAACATCCGTTACTCCACGCTGGAAATCCTTTCCCGCGCCGGAGGCTATAGGAGCTGGGAGAACTATCTCGCGGAGCGCAAACTCTACCGTGAGCCGGATTCCGGCTTTGTGAGCAGGGGAATCGTGGAAGCCGGGGCGCTGAGCGAAGGCGATATAGTTGAAGTGGAATGGAAGCCTGACCGCAAGTGCTGCTTCAGGTATCTGGGCGGCGACCGTTTCGAGATAGTAGAGTCGCAGAACTCGCATCTTCGCGCGGGTGACACAGCCTCAGTCAAGACCTTCGTGCTGGGGGAGCCGCTGATCCTCAGCGGATTGAGCCACAAGGGGAAGGAGGGGCTGACCTACCTCTGCGGAGCCGGCTGCGGCCTGAGCTCACTCATTGCCTACACCCCCAAGGGATAAAGCCCACCTGTTATATTCTTCGGTGCAGAGCCCGCGCACGGCGCTGTCCAGAAGCCGCTCATCCACTGCATCGAGCTTATATTCAGCAGTATATCGGCTGACAGTCGCGCCGATGAAATCCTCCAGAGGGTGCTCCGTCATATATTCCGATGCGAAAGTCATATCCGCCACTGCATCGTAGGGGTGAATGCTGCTGTGCTCCACAAGCGGCGCATAATAAGCCTCCACATCCTTCTGCGCCAGAGCGACTATGTCCTCGAACGCCTGCACCGACTCGACTCTCATCTCATCAAGAGCCTTAGGGGTGGCCTGCCGGGAGAGGGTGTAAGTGCCGAAGCAAAGCAGCGCGAGAGCCACAACGGCAGCCGCAGAAGTCAATGCCGTGCGCCATCTGCGAATCGCGGAGCGCAGCTCGGCAATACTCGAATACCGCCTGACGGAATCGGAGGCGGAAGCCTTGCGGGAGGTTAGAGAATATATGCCGCCGAGCCGGAAGAGGGGGATTATCCGCCCGAGTGAATAGATATCGCCGCGCGAGTCCGCAATCCCGCCCAACTGCTCCGGGGAGGAATATCCAGGAGTGCCTGCAGCGTGCTTGAGATAGGCGTAGGCGTCCGAGTCGGAAAGCCCGAAATCTATCAGCTTGACATTGGCTCCGCTGTCGGTGATGAGGATATTGCCGGGCTTGAGGTCACGGTGGACAATCCCCTGAAGATGAAGGTATTCAACTGCATCGAGCAGCTGTCCGAGAGCCCTGCGCCTGGACTTGCGCGACGGCTTGCCCCGAAGCCACTCGTCGAGCCGCACTCCCTGCACATATTCCTCTACTATGCAGAGGCCGAGCTCGGGGTCGGAGATGAAGTCGTAGGTCCTCGCTATGCACGGATGCTCCAGCGGATAGCCCAGCTCGAACTCCTTCTGAAGCAGCGCCTGCCGCAGCGGGTCCTGCCGTACGGATTCCGCCAAGGTCTTGAGCTTAAACCATTTGCCACGGTTCTGCGCCTTGTAGAGCACGAAGTAGCCGTGCTCCGCAATCAGCTCGCGGGAAGCGTATCCCCTTGAGAGAGAGGGGAGTTCTTCGGCAATCAGCCCGGATACGCTGTCCTCGTCTAGCATATCGCAGCCCTACTGATGTTCCAAAAAAATATACTCCGCGACAATCGCAGCGGCGTTGCCGATGATCTGCTCGCAGGGGCGCTTGCGGTAGAAGTCGGGGGTGCGCTCGGAGGGGGTGGGGCCTTCCTTGGGGGCGGCGGAGCCGAGACCGAGCAGCTCGCGGCAGACTATGCTGCCGCCGTTGCGGCGCTTGAATTCCTCCGCAAAGCTCTGGACCAGAGCGTAATTGACGCGGCGGGCGTCCTTTACCGATGGGTCGTCGGCGGGGGAGATGAAGCCCGCCATCATCGCGGCGCCGCTGAAGCTGCCGCAGACCTCGCGCATCCTCGCCATTCCTCCGCCGAGGCCAGAGCCGATGGTGGCAAGAATCTTCGCACTAACCTCCGGCTCAAGTATATCCGCAAACGCGAGCAGCACTGCCTGGCAGCAGTTGTAGCCCTCGCGGAAGAGGGACATCGCGCGCTCGCGACGCTCCTCGGGGTTGAAATCTGAAGGTACCGCTATCATAGTCCGATGAAACTGCGCATAAATGAAGTGACAGGGAGTTCCTTGTCGGAGACAGGGATGAAGTAGTGCAGGAAGACTAGCAGCCTGTGCGCCTCGCTGTATTCCGGGCAGTTCTTGGGCACGGTGGCGAGGATGGCCTCGGCGTGGCTGCGGAGCACCGCGAATTCCACGAGATAGGCGGAGTTGAAGAGCACGTCGGCATCTTCCTGATAAGGGTATATCCACTTGACTTCAGCCCGGCGCACGTTCGGCCAGTTGGCGATGGTTTCGCGGGCCGTGAACGCGCCCTTGTTGAAGTCGCGCACAATCCTGCGGAGCAGACGGTTGTCGCTCGTCGGGATGCAGTTGTGGTCGTCCAGCGAGATGCTGGTGATGGTGTTGATGAAGATCCGGTATTTCTCGGACTCCGGCACGCGGTCGAGCAGGGCAGGGTTGAGAGCATGGATGCCCTCGATAAGCAGGATGGAGCCCGGCGCGAGGCGGAGGCGCTTGCCGTTGTATTCGCGGATGCCGGTGACGAAATTGTATTCCGGCACTTCAACTTCTTCGCCTGCAATCAGTTTGAGCACATCCTCCTGCAGCGCGGCGTGGTCCACGGTATCGAAATTGTCGAAGTCGTAGGAGCCGTCCGGGAGCTTCGGGGTGTCGAGGCGGTTGACGAAATAGTCGTCGGTGGAGAAGGAGATAGGGTGGAGTCCGCAGGCCTTGAGCTGCACGCTGAGCCTCTTGCAGAAGGTGCTCTTGCCGCTGCTGGTCGGACCCGTGATGAGCACCAGGCGCACCGGGTTCGGCGACTTGTGCAGGGCGTCGATTTTCTCGGCGATCTGGACTATCTTCTTCTCCTGCAGGGCCTCTGCCACCTGGATGAGGTCGGACGCCTTGCCGCCGATGCAGGCCTCGTTGACATCGCCCACATTGTCCAGCCCCATTATCCTGTTCCACCTCACGGATTCGGACAGCACGTCGAAGGTCTTGGGCTGACAGCGGAACGGCGCGAGCTGCTCGGGATGATGGCGGTCCGGGACTCTCATCAGCACGCCGCCCTGGTATTCGTCCAGGCTCCAGACTCTCAGGTAGCCCGTGCTCGGCACAAGGGCGCCGCAACAGTAGTCCACGGTGCCGTCGAGGGAGTAGTAGTTGATATAGACTTCGCCGCTGGTCTCCAGCAGTTTGACCTTGTCGGTATATCCCAGCTCGCGGAAAAGCTTTATGGCCTCGGCGCTCTGCACTTCGTGGCGGCGGAAGGGAAGGTCGCGCTCCACCAGGGACTGCATCCGGGAGCGTATGGCATCGATGTCCTGTACTGTCAGCGGCGTGCCGTCAGCCTTGTCGATATGGATGAAATAGCCCTTGGAGATAGGGCGGCGGATCACGGTCCTGCTGCCAGGGAAGAGGTCCTGCACCGCTTTGCAGAGAAGGAAGCACATCGAGCGGCAATAGACGTTGCGCCCCGCGTAGGTGCGGTAGTCGAGGAACTCCACGTCGCGGTTGTTGAATACCCGGAACTTGAGGCCCTGGGAGACATTGTTGACCTTGGCGGAAATGATGTCGTAGGGACGCTCGAAATCGAACTCGGGAATCATCTCCAGCAGCGTCGTGCCCTCCTGGAATTCCCTGAAAGTGCCTGTGTTTTTACAATAAATGCGTAGCATCGTGCCTGTTTGGGATATACTTGGCTGCGAATTTACGAAAAAAGCAGTATCTTTACGCAAATTTACACACCAACTTATGAGCCAATTACACGTTATCGACCACCCGATGATCCAGCACAAGCTGACCATCATGAGGGAGAAGAATACCGGATCCAAGGATTTCCGCGAACTTCTGAAGGAAATATCACTTCTTATGGGCTATGAAGTCACCCGTGACCTGCCTCTCACCGAGGTTGAGATCGAGACTCCGATATGCAAGACGACCGCGCACAAGGTGAGCGGGCGCAAGCTCGCCATCGTGCCTATCCTCCGTGCCGGAATGGGCATGGTGGACGGTCTGCTGACCCTCGTGCCTGTGGCCAAGGTCGGACACATCGGACTCTACCGCAACGAGGAGACCCATAAGCCGGTGGTATATTACTGCAAGCTCCCTGAGGATATCAACCAGAGAATGGTAGTCGTCACCGACCCTATGCTCGCGACCGGCGGCAGCTCCTGCGACGCCCTCACGATGCTCAAGCAGCGCGGCTGCAGCAACATCCGCCTTATGTGCCTCGTGGCGGCCCCGGAGGGCATCGCCAAGGTGCAGAAGGAGCATCCGGACGTGGATATCTATGTCGCAGCGGTCGATGACCATCTCAACGAGAACGCCTACATCGTGCCGGGACTCGGCGATGCTGGAGACAGAATCTTCGGAACGAAATAAACTTTACCCGATAAACGGAAAGCGCCCTCGGAAACGGGGGCGTTTTTAATTTCAGCTCAGCCGCAGCAGCTCGTCGGCGCTCGCCATCACTGCCTCGCGGTGCGAGATGAATACCACGGTGAGCCGTGAACCCTTATCGGAGAGACAGCCGCGCAGGCGGGAGAGCATCAGAGCCTCGGTCTGAGGGTCGAGGGATGAGGTGGACTCGTCGAGAACGAGAATGCCGCCCCGGTGCAGCAGGGCGCGTGCCACTGCAATCCTCTGGCACTGACCCTCGCTGAGGCCGCTTCCAGCCTCGCCGCAGACGGTATCCAGCCCGGCAGGGAGCTCATATACGAAGTCCGCAGCAGCAATGTGCAGGGCTTCGCGCATACGTTCCTCGGAAGCGGAAGCGTCCGCAAGCAGGAGGTTTTCCCTGATTGTGCCGCTCATCAGGCTGTTGCCCTGCGGAACATAGCGGAAATTGTCTCTCGCGGCCTTGCCTGCAGCGCAGGATGAAGCTGAATCGTAGATGCTTACATTGCCTTTTTGCGGCTTCAGAAGTCCGAGCATCAGATATATGAGAGTGCTCTTGCCGACTCCGGTAGGACCGGCCACGACGGTAAGCGTGCCCGGACGGAAGTCGTGGGAGAAGTCTTTGAGGATGAGAGGTGAGCCCTCGGAATATCCGAAATCAACTCCTTCCATACGCACCCCTGCAGCGCCGTCGGCAGTCCACTCGGGACCGTCTTTCTCGGCTGGAATTTCCTCGATCTCCATAAGGCGCTCGATGGAGGTGAGGGCGTGGATGAATGCCGGGAGCTCCCTCGCAAGGTCGGCCACAGGCCTCTGCACCTGCCCTACAAGCTGCAGGAAGGCGGTCATCATACCGAAGCTCACCGTGCCTCCTATAATGCCGAAAATGCCCCAGAGGAAGGCCGCCGCGTAGCCGCCCATAAAGCCGAGCGACATGAATCCGCGGGCCACGGCGTTGAAGTTGAGCCGCTGCACGGTCTTGTCCTTGCGGCGGGTCTGCAGCGAACCCAGAGCGGCCAGCACGCGCGCAGTACCCACGAGGGTAAGCGCAAGTACGCGGTTCTGAAGATTCTCCTGAATGAGCTGCTGTATGTCGCTGTCGAGGGCCCTGATGTCGGAGGTAAGACTTCTGAGTTTAAGGAAGAAAAGCCTTGAACCGACTACCGCCGCGAACATCAGTATCAGCAGCACCCAGAGCAGGCCCGGGGCCATCAGAAGCAGGTAGGCGGAGGCGGCAATCAGCTGGCAGACAGTCACTGCCGCCTGCGGGATATGATCGCAGAGCAGTTCCGAGATGACCCTGATGTCCTCCTCGAGACGGTTGACGGCGTCGCCGCTGCTGAACTTCTCGCGTCCGTTCCACTCTCCGGTCATCAGCCGACCGAAGAGCGCCTGGCGAAGGTCGTTCTGCACCGTGACTATGCCGTAGTTCTGACAGTACGAAGAGCCGACTCCGCAGATGAGCTGGGTCAGCATTATGCCGGCCATCAGGACTATCCTTGAGGAGAGCGGGGCGGAGGAGACTCCTGTGGCGATGTCCACGAGCTCCTTGCACACCCAGACGAAGGAGAGGGAAGCGGCGATGCGCACCAGACCGAGGAGGATGCAGAGCAGCATCCACCTTCTCGCCGGCCCCGACATCCCGCGAAGGCCCCTTATGCAGGTCTTGAGATTCTTCACCTCTACTCGGTAAGTCCAGCCTCGGCCCACTTCTCCGCCAGAGCGGAAGCGTCCTTGAGAGCGGTGGTCTCATCGACGTCGTACTCCTCCAGCAGCAGGTCCTTGAGGTCCTGGACTGTGAACTCCTTGCCCTGCACCGCCTTCCAGAGGTAGGCGGCGGTGGAGTTGAGAGAGATGATCTTGTTGAAGTCGATCTGGGCGAGGCCCTCGCCGACTACCATATAGTTGTCTCCGATGCTGCGGAGCACAAATCCTTCCTTAATCTTCATATTATTCTTCTGTAAATTGCCAATATATAACGTCTTATCGGGAGCAGCGCATGCCAGAATCGCCCCTTGCCCGGGGCAACCCTGCGGCCGTCCTCCTTGACTATCCAGATGACCTTGCCGAGCACGTCTTCGCGGCGGAAGCTTTCCGTTCCGCGGTAGTTGCCGTCGCCCATCATCGTGAAATTGTCGCCCTCGCGCCTGATGATTCGGTGCATCACATATCTGCCCGGCATCTGCACGAGCACGATGTCTCCGACTTCGAGGTCGTCGGATTTCTTCAGCACCACGCTGTCGCGCTCGCTCCTGATGTAGGGGAGCATGCTGTTGCCCTTGGCGCGCACAATCACCTCCCGGCCTTCGTCGAGGAAGGTCCTGGCGCTGGAGAGAAGTATATCGTTGGGCAGTTGTACGGTATTCATCGCTAGGCTGTTACGGTATCGTGGCAGAGCACTGCGGCCTCCCTGTCCGGACGGCAGTCGAGGCGGTACATCGGCACTGCGGAGATGAGCTGCAGGAGGGTTGCGTGCACGCCGTCGGCTGTGCCTCTGATCTCGCGGAAGGCGGAGCAGGACGAATACATCGAGGCGTATGCCTGCACAGGGTTGAGCCTTGTGATTTTGTTCTCAGGGCTCTGGCTGATTCTCACCACCGCTCCGAGAGGGACGCTGGCAGCCTTGTAGCAAGGGGTCTTGCCGCTCCACGGGGAGCCGTAGATGCGCACCTGCCCGTCCTTGACGCGGATGACCGGATTGTCGTCGTTGAGCAGGCGACTGCCCGGGATATTCTCCCTCCACAGGCGGCTGTGCGTGCTCTTGCCGGTGCCGCTCTTGCCGAGGAACGCGTATCCCTTGCCCTCCCAGACGGTCACTGAGGAGTGGATTTCCAGCGTGCCGAGGGTGGCGGTGGACAGGGCGAACATCAGCATCAGAGCGTTGTCCAGGGCAAATCGGAGAGTGTGCCCGGAGCCCGGGAGCATCGCGAGGCGCCCCTGCGAAAAGTCCTCATTTGCAAGCAGATGCGCGACTATCGGGAGCTCGCTCTCCGGCGCCATCTCCACCAGCCAGCCGCCTTCGTGACGGCTGAAGCGAAGGCGCGGGAAATCCTTCTCGCAGACATCGTAAACCAGCCTGGCGGCAGGCAGCCCGAGGCTGTCCGCCAGCTCGAGGGAGCACACCGGCTCGCCGGGCTCGGAAGTCTCAAACGGGGCGTAGTTGCTGCCGAGCTCCCATACAGGGGAGTCATCGGCGGCCTTGAGCGCAACCGTGTGTTCGGCTATGAGGTAGAACTTTTGCATATCTTATTGTCGGCGGGCGACGGCCTGCGTGCCCGTAATGAAATATTGCCAGAAAAACTTGACGGAGTCGAGCGGGAAGATGCTCAGATGGTGGATGAAATCCTGCGAATTGAGCATCAGCGAGCCGATTTTCCTTATAACATACGGATCCTTGCTCCTGTCGCGGCGGCAGCGTTTCTTGCCGAAATTGCCGACCCTCTCGATGTATGCCCAGATCTTGTCAGCCTTCCCGCTGAAGCGCGCGTCGCAGAACGGAGCTTCCTCCTCCGGCAAGCCGAGATAGCGTACCAGGAAGAGAACGAAAGCCTTCCACTCGTCGAGCAGCCCCATCTTGCGGAGCCTGCTCTCCAGCAGGGCGAGGTCAATGCTGCCGCAGTGCGTGTGCAGGACCCTGGCCCAGTCGCAGAGCTGCCTCAGTCCCAGACCGCCACAGTAGAAGTGCTGGAGAAGGTGGGTGAATATGAAGAGGGCGTCGAAATCGATGGACGGAATCCTTACCTGCGTGCCGAGGCAGTCCCAGAAGCGGCAGCCGCCATCCTTGTGGAGCTCTGCCTGGGCAGAGTCAATCACATCGTTGATGCGCCGTCCGAGGCTGGTCCTCACGGTGCCGTGCAGTTCAAGCTCCACCTCGCCGAACATGGCGCCGAAGTGCAGCTTGTCGCCGCCTTCGATGCCGGTGCTGTCGGCTATAGGGGTGATAACGGACTTGGCCGCCTCATACTGCTCCGGGGAGATGATGAGGTCGATGTCGCCCGGCATCCTGCCGGAAGGGTGGATGTAGGTCTGCGCCACTGCCTGGCCCTTGACGAGGACCGGCTGCACGCCGTTCTCCTCAAGCACCGTGACGAAGCGGACCACATTGGAGTCGATGACCGCGTTGAGCTTCTCGGTCGAGACGAGCGAGGACATCAGCTTGAGCGACACCGCCTTTGGCACGAAGCCCGCAGGGCAGGCGGCGGCCCCGTCGGTGATGAGGCCGATGACCGTCTGCTCTATGCCCAGACGATAGACTTTCTTCCAGTCTTCGTCGCTCACGGCTGCGTCAGGCAGCATCGGGGAGCTGCCCCAGAGGCCGCTGCGCAGCAGAGCGAAGAAGAGGCTTTCGGCGGAAGTCATCGCTAGAAATTATCGTAGTACTTGGCTTCGCGAGGGGAGACCTTGGACATGTTGTCGAGGAGGTCCTGGTTGGTGCGGTACTCGTCCATCAGCTGAAGCATGAAGTTCATCGCTTCGGTAGGGTTCATGTCGGCGAGCAGCTTGCGGAGTATCCAGATGCGCTGGCTCTGGTCCTTTGGATAGAGCAGGTCATCGCGCCTCGTACCTGAGAGCAATACGTTGACTGCAGGGAAGATACGGCGGTTGGCGAGGGTGCGGTCAAGCTGGATTTCGGAGTTGCCGGTGCCCTTGAATTCCTCGAAGATCACGTCGTCCATCTTGGAGCCGGTCTCGGTGAGGGCCGTGGCGAGGATGGTGAGCGAGCCGCCTCCCTCGATGTTGCGGGCAGCGCCGAAGAAGCGCTTAGGCTTCTGCAGGGCGTTGGCATCCACACCTCCGGTCAGCACCTTGCCGGAAGCCGGCTGTACGGTGTTGTAGGCCCTGGCGAGGCGGGTGATGGAGTCGAGAAGGATTACGACGTCGTGTCCGCACTCTACGAGTCTGCGCGCCTTCTCGATGACCATATTGGCCACCTTTACGTGCTTCTCGGCCGGCTCGTCGAAGGTGGATGCCACTACCTCGGCCTTGACGGAGCGCTGCATGTCGGTGACTTCCTCCGGACGCTCGTCCACGAGGAGCACGATCTCGTAAACCTCCGGGTGGTTGTCGGCGATGGCATTGGCTATACTCTTGAGGAGCAAGGTCTTACCAGCCTTAGGAGGGGAGACGATCAGCATACGCTGGCCTTTGCCGATAGGGGAGAACATGTCCACGATGCGGCAGCTCTTGTCGTTCTGGTGCCCGTTGCCGAGGAGGTTGAACTTCTCGTCCGGGAAGAGAGGGGTGAGGAAGTCGAACGGCACCCTGTCGCGGATGAACTCCGTGCTGCGGCCGTTGACGGACTTCACGCTGACAAGCGGGAAGTATTTGTCGCCCTCGCGCGGAGGACGGATCTCGCCGGTCACGGTGTCGCCGCTCTTGAGGGCGTTCATCTTGACCTGCTGCTGGGAGACGTAGATGTCGTCAGGGGAGTTGAGATAGTTGTAGTCGGAGGAGCGGAGGAATCCGTAGCCGTCCGGCATTATCTCGAGCACTCCGGTGGCCTCTACCGTGCCTTCGTAATATATCTGCTTAGGGCGCTGAGGCTGCTGCTGCTGCGGGCGGCCTTCCTGGCCGTTGTTGTTGCGCTCGCGGTTCTGCTGCTGGCCGTTCTGCTGGCCCTGGTTGCCGTTCTGATTATTATTGTTCTGCTGGTTTTCCTGCTGCTTCTGGTTGGCCTTGGCCTGGACCTTCGCCTGCACCTTCTCGAGGACTTTCTCGATGGAGCGGCTTTCGGCTATGTGCTGCTGAGGCTTCTGGGCAGGCTTCTCGCTCTGCTGAGGCTGGGCTGCAGGGGTTTCAGGCTGGGTCTGCGGCTGCTCTTCGGAGGTGAAGAGATCGGCTTCAGCGGCCTGCTCCGGCTGTCTGTTCTTAGGTTTGCGGCCGCGCTTGCGTGGCTGCTGATCTCCGGACTGCTGGGCCTGAGGCTGCTGGTCTTTATTCTGCGGGGTCTGCTCCTTCGTCTCGGCTGCGGCCTGAGGCTCTGCGGCGTTCTGCGGAGCTTCCTTGCTTGCAGGGGCTGCCGGCTTGTCGGCAGATTTCTTCTGACCTCTGCGGCCTTTCTGGGCGCGCTCGCTCTGCTCTGCAGGCTTGGCTTCCTGCTTCTCTGCTGCAGGTTTCGCTTCCTCGGCAGGCTTGGCCTCATTGGTCTCCTGGGCTTTCTGCTGCTTAGGCGGACGGCCCCGGCGCACCTTAGGCTTTTCAGGCGCCGGCTTTATCGACTCCTCCTTGGCCTCCGCGTCGAGTATCGCGTACGCGAGGTTCTCGCTGTCCAGCTTCTTTATTGATTTGACATTGTGTTCTGTCGCAATTGACTCCAACTGTTCTCGTGTCATCGCGCTCAGCTCCGAAAGTCTGTGTGGCATAGATGATAAATAGTTTATGATGGTCTCCCGCTCTCAGATCCGCGGGGACTGGATTGACTTTGCAAAAATATTGACTTGCAAATATAATATAAAAATGGATTATTGCCAAATATTTAAATTCTTCGGCCCAGCCCGCCCCTCGACAAGTTCGGGGACCGGCGCGGTGAGAGCGTCGAAGTGCCGCCTTAATTATCCCAGTAGCTGTCGCTCTTCTTGAAGCGGAGGATGTCGGCGAGGGCCGCTGCGTTGGCGGCTATGCGGAAGCTGTAGGACTTCCAGGTGCCGAGCGGAACCCAGGACACGGAGATGTTGAAGCAGTGCAGGTCGTAGGTGGCGCTGATCTGCGTGGAAGTGATTTCCTTGGCGATGAAGTCGTAGCCGGAGGAGCCGTTGAGCGACATCCTCGGGGTCAGCTTGAGCGAGCCGGAGAGCTGCAGGGCTGCGGTGTAGCGGTCCTTGGTGACCAGTTGCTGCAGCGTCGCGTCGTAGTTGTAGCTGCGCGAAAGGTTGAAGTTGGCGCTGAGATTGAGGCTCCAAGGCGAATTAGGGTTGGTGTAGTAGAGCCAGCCGCCCGGGATGAATTCTCCCGTCACCGGATGGTAATAGTTCCTCTGGTAGGCGCTGGTGTTGCTTGACGCGCCGCCACCGCCGCCCTGCGAGCCGTCGTTGCCGTTGATGGTGCCCTTACCGGAGATGGAATAGGATGCCGAAGCGCTCGCGCTGGTGAGCCTGGCGAGGCCCTGCCCGCGGGTGATGGCGAAGGCGTTGATCTCCTTGCCGCGGTCGCTGATGGCGTAAGGGTTGAAGGATGCGCTGGCGCTGATGGATACCTTGTTGAAAAGGGTCGTGGACATCGTCATCGAGATAGGCCTCATTCCGAGGGAGTCGGCGAGGAAGTTGTATCCGGTGTTGATGGTGAGCTGGTCGATGAGCTTCACCTTCTTGGTACCGGTGCCGGTTGTGTCAGCGTAGTCGCGCACCTTGGCTTCGAGGTTGTTGCCTATCGTGACGGAGGCCGTGGCGGAGCGTCCCCTGCTAGGAGGGGAGTTCAGTTGCCCGGAATACACATTGTACTGGTATTCCTTCTCGGCCCCGGAAGCGTCCGTGTAATAGAGGGTCCGGTAGCCGTTGGCATAGGTGCCTTTCTCCGGGCTGAGGGAGAGGCTGAGCGACGGCGATATTACATGCCGGATGGCCTGCACCTTGTTGAGCTTGCCGAAGTTAAAGGTACCGTAGATGCGGGTGCTCATCGAGGTGCCGAAGGAGTAGTTCTGCGTGATGCCGAAGGCCCCGAACTGCTTGCCCTGGACCATCTCGACCGCGTCCGTCTCTTCGTTATAGACATACTCGTTTTTCCGGAAGAACCAGTTCTGCCCGTACTGCACGCTCGGCGCCACGCTTATGTACTTGAAAAGCTGGAAGTTAGGCAGGCCGATGGTGAAGTTGTGCGTCATTCCGTTCTGGAACTTGTCGGTGAAGCCTTCCTTGCCGAACTCGGACGCCTTGAAGGAAATCTTGTTCTGGAGGGAGGTGTTGTAGCCGAAGGAAATCTTCTCGTAGAACTTCTCCTTGCCGGCGCGGACCTTCTTCTTGAACGGGTAGATCGTGGTCATCGAGAAGGTTACGTTAGGCAGGGTGAAGGTGTATGAGGAGTCGCGCGAGTTCTGGGAGTGCAGGAGGTTGAGACTCAGGTTGAACTTGCCGTTCCAGTTCTTCGAATAGGAGATGGAGGATGAAGCCTGGCTCTGGAGGGCCTGGGTTATGTTGGTCGAATTGTACTTGTTGTTGGACGGGCTCTGGAAGTTGACCGAGGCGCTGAAGGTCGAGCCGGGGTGCGCCTTGGAGTCCTGTGAATGAGTCCATTTAACACCGAAGTTACGGGTCTGGAAGAACTCCGGCGTGCCTTTCTCGCCCGTCTGGTCGTTGGAGTAGTTCATCGAGAACGAGCCGTTGCACTTGTAGTTGACCTTGTATCGCGAATTGACGTTGACCGCCCAGGAGCCGAGGGTGTAGTAGTCGCCGGTGACGGAGAGGTCGAGGTAGTCGCCGAAGACGAAATACATGCCGAGGTCGCGCATGTAGAAGCCTCGGGCCTCCTCCTCGCCGAAGGTCGGCATCAGCAGGCCGGTCGCGCGCTGCGGGCGTTTCGGGATAAATCCGAACGGCAGTCCCACGAACGGCAGCTTGACATCCTCCACCACCATGTAGGCCGGGCCGAAAATGGTCTTCTGGCTCGGTTTGCGCACGACTTTGGCGGTGGTGAGATTGAGGTAGTAGTGCGGGTGCTCCGCATCGCAGACGGTATATTTGCCGGAGGTGAGGTTGATGGATTCGTCCTCCATCATCTTTATGTTGCGCCCGTGCAGGGTGGCGTCCTCCTCGGTGGTGACCATATTGGTGATGCGCGCCTTGCGGGAATTGAAGTTGTAGCGCACCTCCTGCATATTGTATGTCTTCTCGCCCTGCTTCATCACCGGGCGGCCCACCCACTCGTCGTTCTCCTCGTCATATCGGCCCTTGGCATAGACGATGCCGGTCTTCATGTCGTATTCCATGTAGTCGGCGGTGAGCTCCATGTCCTGGTACTTGACGGTGACGTCGCCGTAGTAGTAGATCTTGCGCTGCCCGTTGCTGAAGTCCTCCACGATGGAGTCCTTGGCCACAGAGAATGCCGGACGCTCGAGCGAACTCTTGCCGAGCATCGCCACGGAATCGACCCTGTGGAGCGAGTCTGCGCGGTGCAGCGAGTCGCGGCGCGCGAGGGTCAGGGAGTCGGGCGGGGTCACCTTCTTCTCTATCCTCACGCCGTAGGCGGCACCGGAGCGGCCGCGCCGGTTCTGGGCCTGCGAGACGCTGAAGCTGCTGAGCAGCGCCAGGGCTAGCGAAAATATATATAGCGTCTTTCTCAAGTGAGAGAATTTTCGTACTTTTGCAATAAGCTACAAAATTAGCACAATTATTTGAAACGCACAATCTGCATCGTTCTGACCGCGCTTATTTGCATCGCGGGTACGGCAGCCGACAAACTCGGACTGTCCACCGTTGTCATAGATGCGGGTCACGGCGGAAAAGATGCAGGCTGCGTGAGCGGAGACGGCAAAACTTACGAGAAAACCCTCACCCTCGACATAGCGAAGTTGCTGGCCGGGAAAATCCGTGCCGAGTACCCGGAAGTCAAGGTGGTGCTCACGCGGGGCAAGGACGAATCCGTGGGTCTGGGCGACCGTGCAGCCAGGGCCAATGCCGCCGGAGCGGACCTTTTCATCTCCATCCACATCAACGCCTCCCCGAAAACCAGCCCCAACGGCTTCTCCGTGCATGTGCTGGGCCAGTCATCCAACAAGAACAGGGACCTTTTCGCCGGGAATATGGAAGTCTGCAAACGCGAGAATTCCGTGATCCTGCTCGAAGACGACTACAGTACGAAATACCAGGACTTCGACCCCTCCGACCCGGAATCGTACATATTCATGGTACTTATGCAGAACTCCTACCTCGAGCAGAGCCTCCGATTCGCGCAGTCGGTGGAGGAGCAGATGAAGGGCGGGCCGTTCAAGACCGACAGGGGAGTGTCTCAGGACCCGTTCTACGTGCTCTGGAAGACCTCGATGCCGGCGGTGCTGGTGGAGCTGGGATTCATCTCCAATGCCTCCGACCTTGCCATCCTGAGGCAGAAGGCGAAGAGGGAGGACATCTCGGAGCGGCTCTTCAAGGCGTTCTGCGCATATAAAAAGGTATATGACGCCAGTATGAGCGGAACGGCTGGCACCGAAGCTGCCGACGTCGCTGCCGGTTCCTCTTCTGTGGGTGCTGCGGGTTCTGAGGCTTCCGGTTCCGTTTCTGCGGGCGCTGCCGGTGCTGACGGTTCCGTTTCGGAGGAGCTTTACGGCATACAGATATTCGCCGTGGGCAGGCAGGTGGGTGCCAAAGAATACGATTTCATGGGTTACACCCCGCACTTCGTCCGCCAGGGCAAGCTTTACAAATATTTTATATGCGTCGGCCCCGACCGGGCGGCGGCTGTGGAAAAGCTCCCGGCTGTGAAGAAAAAATACCCCGACGCCTTTGTGACCCGATTGCCGAAAAACTAAACGATTACCCAGGCGCCCACAAGGCCCCCGGAGATTCGAAAAGCGTTGGTGCTAAACAATATGCGGAAGAGTGCTTATTTAGAATAATTCTAACTTGCTAATCCTATTAAGAAACAGACAGTTAAAGAATTTTAACCTTTGTATCCTATTGCCAATCAAAGGTTTGCGAATAAGCGATTAACAAAAGCGCAATCCTATAGATAAAACGAAAAAAGTTAAAAAGCAATAGCGACAAAAAAATTTTTTCCAATTTTTATCACCAATTTTGCACTTGCAGTCGGGGAGATAATCCCCACAAAAGTAGTTAATCGTTTAAATGGAAATTGAGCAGAGACATACCGATGTCTGGAGCCGTTGTCTGCAGGTGATAAAGCAGAACATTGAAGCTCAGCAGTTCAAGACCTGGTTCGAACCTATTCGGGCCGTGTCTTTGTCGGGCTCTACCCTCACGCTCGAAGTTCCATCCGACTACTTCCGTGAATACATAGAGGGCGCTTTCCTCGACCTGCTCCGCAAGACTCTGCGCCGCGAGCTCGGCCAGGACGCCAGGCTGATGTACACCATCCGTCCGGTCTCCAACCAGCCTGCGATGAAGATTCCGGGGCAGACATCTTCGACTCCGTCCAACCCTCCTGTGACTGTGGTCTCCCAGCCTACGGACAGACCTAACCCGTTCGTGTATCCGGGACTGCACAAGCTCAAGATAGACCCGAGGCTCAACCCGGTCTATAACTTCGACAACCTCGTGGAGGGGGAGTGCAACAAGATGGGCATCACCGCAGGCCTCAATATTGCGGCCGCTCCGGGCAAGACCCCGTTCAACCCTCTCTTCATCTTCGGCGGCTCAGGCCTCGGCAAGACGCATCTCGCGCAGGCCATCGGCATCGCCATCAAGGAGAAATACCCTGAGCTCGTGGTGCTCTACGTCACCGGACACGAGTTCAAGACCCAGTATATGGTAGCGGTCAATGTGCGCAACAACGTCACCGACTTCCTCGCATACTATATGAAGATTGACGTGCTCATCGTGGACGATATCCATGACCTGATGGGCCAGGGCTGCCAGGGCGCGTTCTTCAACGTCTTCAACCACCTGCACCAGAACGGCAAGCAGCTTATCTTTACCTCCGACAGGGCTCCGGTGGAGCTCCAGAACTTCGAGGAACGGCTGCTCTCCCGCTTCAAGTGGGGCCTCTCCGTGCAGCTAAGCCATCCTGACTACAACACCCGCCTCCGCATGCTTGAAGCGCGTGCCGAGAGGGAGGGTGTGGATATCCCGCACGATGTGCTCGAATACATCGCCGCCAAGGTCAAGACCAACTTCCGCGAGCTAGAGGGCACTCTCGTATCGCTGATTGCACACTCTCTCGTCCAGAAGGACAAGTCGCTGCTGGAGCTTGCAGAGGGCATCACCGAGAACCTCATAGGCGAGGCCAAGACGGACATCGACATCGACAAGGTGCAGAAGAGCGTCTGCGAGTACTTCAACATCACCCGCGACGACCTGCTCTCCAAGTCCCGCAAGCGTCAGATTGTGCAGGCAAGGCAGATTTCGATGTATCTCTGCCGCAACCTCATCTCCAACGTGTCGCTCTCTACCATCGGCATCGAGACCGGCGGCAAGGACCACGCCACAGTGCTTCACGCCTGCATGATGGTCGGCGACCTGATGGATACCGACAAGACTTTCAAGAAATACGTCACCGACATTGAGTCCACACTCAAGCCGGCGGTCTAATCCCCCCATATTCCTATGCCGTTCAGAATAGCTCCTTCAGTCCTGGCGGCGGATTTCCTCCATCTTGAGAAGGACATCCGCCTCATCAACGAATGCGGTGATATTATCCATCTCGATGTGATGGACGGTACGCTCGTGCCCAACATTTCCTTCGGATTCTCGGTCATCGACCAGCTCCGCGGGGTGGCGACGGCGCCGATGGATGCGCACCTGATGGTGGTGCACCCGGAGAGGTGGTTCAAGAAGATTGCCGACGACGGCGTGTCGATGTGCTCCTTCCACCTGGAGACGGCGGGCAGGCGCACGGCTTCGTTCCTCAAGGAGATACAGTCCCTCGGGATGAAGGCGGGCCTTGCCGTCAACCCTGACGTGCCGGTGGAGAGGCTTTTCCCGTATATCGGGAAGGCGGATTATTTCCTTATAATGTCGGTGTTTGCCGGCTTCGGCGGGCAGAAGTTCATCTACGAGTCCCTGGACCGCGTGGCGGCGCTGAAGGCTGAGCTCGTCTCCCGCGGCTCGGATGCGCTGATTGAGATCGACGGAGGCATCAATCTCGGCACCGTCGGCCCGGTCAGGGAGGCCGGCGTCGATATCGCCGTGGCGGGAAGCTCGGTCTTCCACGCTGAGAATCCGGCGGAGGCTATCGCGGCTCTGCGCAACGGTCGCTGAGCTTGTCGAAGCGCCGCACCATCGGGCCGTTATTCCAGGCGAAACATGTACTGATTGAATTCCTCCTCAAGCCTCCGGCGGCCGTCGGGGGAGGCGAGAAGGGCGTAGCGGAGGGCGATGTGCCCGCAAAGCACTTCCAGCTCGTCGCGCAGACTATAGTCGCGCCCCGTCAACTGCTTCATTGACACCGGGTTGGGGAGCTCCTCCGGCCAGCAGGTCTCGTTCACATTCAGCCCTATGCCCACGATGCTCGTCGCAATCATTTCGCCGTCAAGGATATTCTCGATGAGGATGCCGCAGATCTTGCGTTCCCCGACCCAGATGTCGTTCGGCCACTTGATGCGCGCCTCAATCCCGCGGGAGAGCAGGTAGTCGCGCAGCGCAAGGGTTGTGAGTTCCGTGATGAGCAGCAGCTCGGTCGCCCTGATAGCGGAACTGCCCGGGAAGCGCAGAAGCAGGCTGAAGGTAAGCCCCGAGCCGGGCCTCGAAAACCACGTGTGGGCGCCCTGTCCGCGGCCTGCAGTCTGCTCCCGGGCGGCTATGACTGACAAATTGTCAAGTCCCTCCAGGCGCCTTCGGAGCTCTTTATTGGTGGAATCGGCCGTTTCGAGCCATATTATGCTGACATCGTCCTTGAGTGGTTCCATTTTTGTTGTATATTTGTTTCGCAAAATTATAAATGATGGCTCAAAAACCAAAGAATAACGACAGGGGTCCGAGGATTATCCGGATCAATCTGTCCACGATCCTCTACATAATCCTCCTCGCAGTGATCGGCTGGATGCTGCTGGGCAACAGTTCCGCCCCGGCAGCCAAGATCGAGTGGGGGCAGGTGCAGGAGATGATTCTTGACGGCGACATCAAGGACATCCACTTCGTGCGCAACGACTACAAGGGCAACATCACCGTGCGTCCCGACAGCCTCGGGAAGTACGCCTCCCTCTTCGTGGAGGGCAAGCTGCCAAAGAAGTCCCCGCAGTTCTACTTCCTCACCTCGTCCAAGTTCGACCCGGAGAAGGAGTTCGCCGCTCTCAACTCGCAGCTTCCTGAGGAGGCGAGGGTCAAGGTCTATATCGAGAACGAAACCAATATCTGGGGCGGAATACTTGAATGGGTACTTCCGGTAGCCCTCCTCATATTCCTCTATGCCTGGATGTTCCGCTCAATGTCCCGTCAGATGGGCGGCGGCGGTGCAGGCGGCGGTGGCGGGATGAACCCGTTCAACGTGGGCAAGGCCACCGGCAAGCTCGCCGACAAGGACAAGGTCAATGTAAGCTTCAAGGATGTGGCCGGTCTCTACGGCGCCAAGGAAGAGGTGATGGAAATCGTGGATTTCCTCAAGAACCCGGGCAAATACACCGCTCTCGGCGGCAAGATACCTAAGGGCGCTCTGCTCGTCGGGCCTCCGGGCACCGGCAAGACCCTGCTCGCCAAGGCAGTGGCCGGAGAGGCGAACGTGCCGTTCTTCAGCATCAGCGGCTCCGACTTCGTGGAGATGTTCGTCGGAGTGGGCGCGAGCCGCGTGAGGGACCTCTTCGCCCAGGCCAAGGAGAAGGCTCCGTGCATAGTCTTCATTGACGAGATCGATGCTGTGGGCCGCGCCAGGGGCAAGAATGTGGGCTTCTCGTCCAACGACGAGCGTGAGAACACTCTCAACCAGCTGCTCACCGAGATGGACGGCTTCGGCACCAACAGCGGCGTCATCGTGCTCGCCGCGACCAACCGCGCCGACATCCTCGACAAGGCGCTGATGAGGGCGGGCCGCTTCGACCGCCAGATCCACGTGACGCTGCCTGACCTCAATGAGCGCAAGGAAATCTTCCTCGTGCACACCAAGAAACTCAAGCTCTCGCCGAAATTCGATGTGGAGGCGATTGCCAAGCATACCCCGGGATTCTCCGGCGCCGACATAGCCAACGTCTGCAACGAGGCCGCTCTCACAGCAGCCCGCAGAGGCAAGAAAGAGATTGACAATCAGGACTTCACCGATGCCGTTGACAGGGTTGTCGGAGGCATAGAGCGCAAGAAGACCATAATGTCGCCTGAGGAGAAGAAGCTGACCGCATACCACGAGGCGGGACACGCCGTGGCAGGCTGGCTGCTCCCTGGCTGCGACCCTGTGCTCAAGGTGTCCATCATCCCGCGCGGACAGGCCCTCGGCCTGACCTGGAGCCTGCCTGACGAGAAGGTGATGATGTCGAAGTCCGATATGATGGACGAGATGTGCTGCCTGGTCGGAGGCCGCGTGGCTGAGGAGCTGGTGGGCGACGGAGTGCCTTGCACAGGCGCGCTCAACGACTTCGAGAGGATGACCAAGATCGCCTACGCGATGGTTACCTATTACGGGATGAGCGACAAGGTCGGCAACATCTCCTTCTATGACTCGAGCGGAGAAGGCTACGGACTCACCAAGCCTTACAGCGAGAAGACTGCGCAGCTCATCGACGCGGAGGCCAAGGCCATCACGGACGAAGTCACCAGGCGCACCACCAAGATCCTCAAGGACAACTGGGCCGGACTCGAGCAGCTCGCACAGATGCTTATCGACAAGGAGGTCATAATGGCCGATGACATCGAGAAGATATTCGGACCTAAGGCCGGCAAGCACGGCGAGGAGAGGCTCAAGGGCGAGAATACAGACGAATCAAATTCTCCTGAAAATTCTCCTGAAAGCAATGAAGAATCTGATAAGTAGGACAATCACCGGCATCATCTTCCTCGTGGTGATGGTGTTCGGAATAATCTGGGACAGGACGCTTTTCGGCGCCCTTTTCCTGCTTATATTGTATGTGGCGCTGAGGGAATTCTACACCATTTCCCTTGGTCAGAGGTATGTGCTTCAGCAGAAGATAGGACTGCTGACCGCGGTGACGGCCTTCGTGCTGGTGGCGGGATACCGCTTCTTCGGCCTCGACCCGCACTGGCTGACGCTGCTCCTGCTGCCTATGATGCTGCTTCCGCTGTCCTGCATATTCTTCCCGGAGAGGGAGGGATTCGGCGATGTGGCCATCGTCTATGGCGGTCTGGGCTACATCGCGCTGCCGATTTGCCTCGCTCCGTTCATCGTTATGGACGGGCCGGTGTTCGACGGCTGGCTGCTGCTCTCGCTTTTCATCATCATCTGGACTTCGGATGTGGGCGCATACTGCGTCGGCTCGCTGCTAGGGCAGAGGCCGGGCGCACACAAGCTCGCGCCTGAGATTTCGCCCAAGAAATCCTGGTGGGGGCTCGGCGGGGGAGTGTTCTTCAGCCTCATCGTGGCCTTCGTGCTGGGCTCTCTGGGCTGGCTCCCGTTTGCGTGGTACCACTGCCTCGCGCTGGGCGCAGTCGTATGCCTCGGCGGCGTGTGCGGCGACCTCTATGAGTCGCAGTGGAAGCGCAGCTGCAATGTCAAGGATTCCGGCAAGGCCATTCCGGGCCACGGCGGGATGCTCGACCGCTTCGACAGCAGCCTCGTCGGGATTCCTCTCGGAGTCGTTTATCTGGTGATTTTCGGGCTCTTATGATTGACCGCAACTCGCGCGGCACACTTGCACTGGTCTATATTCTGAGCGCCGCCCTCGGCTTCGTAATTTTCCGCTTCGTGCGCCTCTCCTGGATAGTCTGGCCGTCTCTCGCCCTGCTGCTCTGGTTCTGCATCTGGCAGACCTCGTTCTTCAGGGTTCCCCGCAGGGAACGGAAGGGCTCCGGGACTCTGGTGAGCTCGGTCGCCGACGGCAAGGTGGTCATCGCGGAGCGGGTCTATGAGGGCGAGTTCATGAAATGCGAGTGCATGCAGGTTTCGGTGTATATGAACTTCTTCGACGTGCATGCCAATTTCTGGCCGGTGGACGGCGAAGTTGCTTATTATAAATACTATCCGGGCAAACATTTCCTCGCCTTCAAGCCCAAGGCTTCCGAGGAGAACGAGCACAGCTGCACGGGAATCGTGACCCCTTCCGGGGAAAAGATATTTTTCAAACAGATTGCCGGCGGCTTCGCGCGGCGCATAGTCTGCTATTCCCACAGGGGCGGCAGCGTCAGGGCGGGGGAGCAGTGCGGCATCATCAAGTTCGGCTCGCGCATAGACATTTTCCTCCCGCTCAGCGCTGAGCTGAAGGTCGCGGTGGGGGATTATGTGCGCGCCTGCGAGAGCGTTATTGCAGAGTTGCCCGGAGGTCCATCCGGAGCTGTTCAGGGGAAGTGAAGACCAGCCCCTTGATGCCCTCGGCTTCGCCTGCGGCCACGTTGCGCGGGTTGTCGTCGATGAATATGCACTCCTCCGGCTTGAGATTGTAGCGGCGCAGCAGTATGCGGTAGATTTCCGGATCCGGCTTTTTCATATGTTCTTCGCCTGAGACGACGATGCCGTCAAGCAGGGAGAATATCGGGTAGCTGTCCCTGATCTGCGGGAAGGTCTCGGCCGACCAGTTGGTGAGTCCGTAGAGGCTGTAGCCCCTGACTTTCAGCTCTTTGACGAGCTCTTCCATGCCAGGCACCTGCCCGTCCATCATCTTGATCCACTCACCGAAATACATCCGTATCTCCTTCTCCCATTCCGGGTAGAGGGCGAGGCGCTCTGCAGTGGCTTCAGTGGTCGGGCGGCCGGCATCGACAGTCTCGTTCCAGCTGTAGGGACAGATGTTCTCAAGGAACCAGTCGGCTTTCGCGCGGTCCTTGAAGTAGGGGTCGTAGAGGTTGTGCGGGTCCCAGCGCACTAGCACTGAGCCGAAGTCGAAGATTATGTTGCGTATCATTAGTTGCTTCGTAAGGTGATGAGTATTACTCCGTTGGCTCCGCGGAAGCCGTAGAGGGCAGTGGACGCGCCGTCTTTGAGCACTTCGATGCTCTCGACGTTCTCAGGCGGGATGCTGCTGATGTCGGACATCTCGACTCCGTCCACGAGGATGAGCGGGTCGGTGCTGGCGTTGAGCGTGGTGACGCCGCGGATGATGATGCTGGTGCCCTTGACTATAACTCCGGGCACGCGGCCGCGGATGTAGTCATAGATGTCGGTGTAGGAGGTGCCGCGCTCGACTTTGAGCTTGGAGATGGAGGCGGTGTTTTCCTTCTTCTTGACCTTGCCGTAGCCGTAGTTGAGAAGTTCGTCGCCGGGGTCGCCGCTTTCGGTTTTTTGGCTGCTTTCGGGGCCGCTGGCGAGCTTGCCCGCCGTCCCGCAGGAGATGACGAGGGCCGCTGCCGCTGCAAATGTCAGTATCCGCTTCATAAGTTTGCGTTTTTATGAGTCAACTCTCCAAAGATAGTAAAAATTTGATTACACCGCCTTGCAATTCCGGGAAATTGCCGTATATTTGTATTCCTCAAACGCAAGGTGCGTTGGCCGAGTGGCTAGGCGCAGGTCTGCAAAACCTGTTACAGTGGTTCGATTCCGCTACGCACCTCTCTAAAATGCCTCTGAGTTCGCTCAGAGGCATTTTGCGTTTCCAGACTTTCCTACAACTTTCCTACAAATTCTCAGACGCATATACGATTCAGCCCGGAAACAATCACTTGCTCCCGGGCCTTTTC
>CAVAID010000025.1:0-29099 GCA_963588685.1 bacterium | reverse complement strand
GCGGCGAGTCCGAAAGCGTCGATGGCCACGGCAATCTTCATTCTGTGGCGTGAGCGTTGGATTGGCGTGGCCGTATTCTGTAGAAAATACTTGAGCGGACGGTAGGTGCGCCCCTGTCGGCCAAGCGGCGGCAGCAATATACGCAGCGCCCCTCGACAGGCTCGGGGGCCGCTGCGACCTTCCCCTCGACAGGCTCGGGGGCCGTCCTCCCAAGACCTCATTTGCCGAACAACTCGGAATGGCTTCCCAGACGGACAAGTTTGATAATCTGATCCTTCTGATCTACCCAGATAAGCAGAAAGTCATTCTCGACATGGCATTCAAGCGCGCCCTTGTAATTGCCTGTCAGAGGGTGAGGCTTGTATTCAGCAGTGACGGTTCCCGTCTCGATAAGCAGGTCTAGAACTCTCTCCAAGGCGGTCAGTTTCTTTTTGTCATTGGCAATTTTCTTAAAGTCTTTCTTAAACTGACCGGTCTGTAACAGGTGCCACATATTAGAGCGAGGCTATGAGCTTCTTGAGTGCATCCAGGTCGAATGCCTCAAGGTTACGGTCCTCTGCGGCATCTTTCAGTGCAGCCTTTGTCGTCTCGTTCGGCTCGTTGTATGCGGCAGACATCAAAACATTCTCCACATAATTGTTGAGGCTTCGATTGTCCTTCTTTGCAAGGACTTTGAGCCTTTCCACCAGTTCTGCATTGAGCCGGAAGGCAGTCGCCTTCTTGGCATTATTCCTTGTTGAAACGCTTCCCATATTGTATGACATTTGTATTGCAAATATATGATATTTTGTAATACAAACCAATTTTCCATAAGAATACGGATGCGATAAACTTCTGTTGCGATTCGAATCCCTTTCTAAAGTTCGCACGGCGCTTCGGCCCTGCCGCCACGCGGCGCTTCGACAGGCTCGACCGCTCGTCCCATCGACAGGCTCGGGGACCGGTGCTCACCATCGGGGACTGGCCGGACCGAAGTGAAGCAGAGGCCCGTATAATGAGGATTGCCCCGGCCACCCCCGCCTTGCGAAGGGGGACTGGCCGGACAAATCCGGCCCAGAGTGCGCTAAGAGTCCGAATGCCCCGGCCAGTCCCTGTAAGTCGACCCCGCCCGGCTATCGACTCTAGATCCCGCCCCTCGACCGGCTCGGGGGCCGTGGCGACCTGCCCCTCGACTAACTCGGGGTCAATGATCGACCCTCGTGTTCGGATTGTTAATAAGTGTGACTAATGAATTAATACTCAGTATTGACATGCCCAAAACACCGCAATTTCCGGCATCTCGATGCACTGGCAAGTACCACTATAAGCACGCGGCCGTCCAGCGCACGACCGAAACGCAGCGGCTATTGGCAATGATGAAATAATTGTTTAGATTTGCAGAAATCGGAATTCTTATGGAGACTGGCGGAAGTTCTGTGTCAATGTGGATAATGCTTATCCTGATATTTTTGGTGTTCTTCGTGATCATCAAAGCTGTCGTCGCGCTCGCCAACGGCTCCTCCGACAGGAACAGACCCAGCTGGAGAGGCATCATCCTCAGCTCTCTGCTCGGGATGCTTCCGCTCTATCTGCTACTCGTATTCTTCGGCCACATGGGCGACCCGCCCGGCAATCGACTCTAGTTCCCGTCCCCTCGACAGGCTCGGGGACCGGCGCCGGTCGCTGAGCTCCGTCGAAGCGCCGTCCCCTCGACCGGCTCGGGGACCGCTAGCTCTCCAGCAGCTCCATGCACATGCGGCCGTTGTGGTACGGGCATTTCCAGAAGCCGGCGCGGTCATCGGCGGTGTTGACGCTGCCGTCGGCGCGAAGGCTCCAGTACCATTCCCCGTCAGGGGCCAGCAGATGCTCCTTTATAAACTTCCAGCAGGCCTCGGCCGCCTCCTCCCAGCGCACATCGCCGGTTTTCAAGAACCTGTGATGGCAGCCCACCACCGTCTCAGCCTGCACCCACCAGTGGCGGTCGCCGTCGCGCCTGCCGCTCGCAGGGTCGTATTCATAGATCATTCCGCCCTCAGGGGTGAACCCTTCCATCGCGGCAGCGGCTATCCGCGCGCAGGCAGCCTCGCACTCACGCTCCACATCGGCGTCCCCCAGCACCTCCGCCGCCTCTGCCAGCAGCCAGGAAGTCTCGATATCGTGCCCGTAGGAAAAAGTGGTCGAATGCGGAGTCCAACCCTCGTCGAAGAAGAGGCCCAGATGCCCGTCCGGGCCCACAATCTTCGAGCAGAAAATGCCGATCAGCCTTTTCAAAGCCTCGGCAAGCCGCCCGTTTTTCCAAACTCTATAAAGTCCTGTATATGCCTCAAGTATATGCAGGTGCGTATTCATCGTGCGGGAATCGTTCTGGTCCTTCTCCGAGAGGCGCACATCCTCCAGCGGACTCCAGTCCCTGGCCGCAGCCTCCGCGTAGCCGACTCCCGCGGGGTCATAGCTGTGGCTCTCGATGCAGTCGAAAAGCTGCACAGCCAGCTCCAGAGCCTCCCCGCAGGCGGTCGCGCGGTAATACTCCGCCAGGCCGTACATCCCGAATGCTATGGCATAGAACTGCTTGTGGCAGTCCTTGGGCTGGCCGGAGCAGTCGATGCTCCAGTAAAGCCCGCCCATCTCACGGTCCAGGAAGCGGTCGCGGATCTCGGCGTAAGCCCTGTCCGCCGCGGCCCTGTACCCGCTCTTGCCGAGCAGGCGGTAAGCCGAGGAGAAGGTCCAGAGTATGCGCGCATTGAGTATCGCGCCCTTGTCCGCCGAAGCGTCCAGCACCCCGCAGCCGTCGATACGGCCGTACCAGCCGCCGCGCGGGTCTTCCATCTTCGTGGTCCAATATGGGAGGATATCGCCCTCCAGCTCGCTGAGAAACTCTTTTTTATCCATAACAGCGGCAAAGTTATCAGTTTCCCCGACAAATGCATTATTTCTATGCTTTTAGATTAAAAAATGTCAAAAAAGTATTATATTTGTCGCGGATAACCAAAAACAAAACCCGGCAAACCAAAACCCGGCAAACCAAAACCCGGCAAACCAAAACCCGGCAAACCAAAACAACCGACAATACCACCCGCAAACCAAAAACATAATAACCCAACCCGCAAAACCAGAACAATATGTCCGACGCCCTGTCCGAAATCTCCGAACTTGCCCCCAAAGACTGCTTCTACATAGTCGAGAGGCACAAAAAAGAATTCACCTACCCGCTCCACCGCCACCGTGAATACGAGCTCAACTTCATCCAGAACGCCCCCGGCGTGCGCCGCATAGTGGGCGACAGCGTCGAGACCATAGGGGACTACGACCTCGTGCTGATAGCCGGGGAGAACCTCGAGCACGTCTGGGAGCAGGGCAGCTGCAACTCCCCGGACATCAGGGAGATAACCATACAGTTTTCGCCCGACCTCTTCGACTCCAGCCTGCTCGACCGCAACCAGTTCGCCTCCATCCGCAAGATGTTCGAGCGCGCCAGCCACGGCCTCGCCTTCGACGTCCAGGCCATAATGAGCATATATTCCTACATCGACTCCCTTGCCCGGGAGGCCGACGGCTTCGTACAGTTCATCCACTGTCTCTCAATGCTTTATGTCCTCTCCAAATGCGACTCCCGCGAGCTCGCCAGCAGCTCCTTCGCCCACTCTCCGCGCGACAGCGAGAGCCGCAGGGTAATGAAGGTCAAGGAATACATCAACCAGCATTATGTCGAGGACCTTACCCTCGGCGGGATGGCCGAGCTTGTCGGGATGAGCCCGAGCTCATTCAGCCGCTTCTTCCGCCAGAGGACCGGCAGGACCCTCTCCTCCTACCTGATAGACATACGCCTGGGCAACGCCGCAAGGGCCCTCGTCGATACCACGGCCAACATTTCCGAGATCTGCTACGCCTGCGGATTCAACAACCTCTCCAACTTCAACCGCGTCTTCAAGGACCGCAAGGGAGTGTCTCCGCACGAGTTCCGCCTTATGTACAGGAAGAAAAAAGTCATAGTCTAGCAGAATCTTTGCGAAATTTAGCAAAAAAGTATTTGTTTTGCTCTCTCACAGTGCGTACTTTTGCAACGTAACTTTAATTAATAGCACTTGAGACCAAAAAATCTACTCCTTGCGATTCTCGCCTGCACTCTGGCCGCAGCAGCCTGCGGTCCGGCACAGAACAGCGCATCCCGCTTCAGCGTAAGCGGAACGCAGATTCTGCAGGACGGAGAGCCTTACTATTTCATCGGCACCAACGCATGGTACCTCGCTGACATCGCGCTCAGCGACCCGCAGCGTCTCACCGCCGAGCTTGACTCCCTCAAGGCCCTCGGCCTCGAGAATGTCAGGGTCTGCGCCACCGAGCAGAACTTCGGCGGCTTCGACATCCTGCTTCCCGAGATGGAGCGCAGGGGGATGAGCGCCGTGCTCTTCCTCAACAACGCCTGGGAGTGGAGCCCTAGCGGATACCGCTCATATATGATGGATTCCGGCTCCGGCTACCAGCCTCTCCCTTCCGTGGACGGCTACTGGCCGTATATGTGCGCCATGGCCGACTTCGCCGGCAACGATGCAGCGGTGGCCCTCTTCCACGAGCATGTCAAGGCTATGGTAAGCCGCTACGCCGAGAGCAAGGCGGTATTCGCCTGGCAGATCTGCAACGAGCCGCGTCCGTTCTCCACGGACTCCACCAAAGTTGACGCATTCGTAACCTATATACATAAGACCGCGGCCCTTATCCGCTCGCTCGACCCCAACCACCTCATCTGCACCGGCAACGAAGGCGCTATGGGCTGCAACGACGGGGACTACGGGCTCTGCCGCCGCCTCAACGACTGCCCGGACATCGACTACGTGACCGTGCACATCTGGCCTTTCAACTGGAGCTGGATCTCCGAAGCGGAGCAGAGCGGCAAGCCTGAGCTGGTGGCGGAGAAGACCCTGGATTACATCCGCAAGCACCTCCAGATGGCCTCCGAGCTCGGCAAGCCCGTGACAATCGAAGAGTTCGGCCACCCGCGCGACGGCTCCGACTGGCGCAACACCGCCTCAGTCAGCGGCCGCGATTCCTATTATAAGCTCATCTTCGACGAGGTGCTCCGCTCCGCTCGCGATGGCGGCAATCTCGCCGGATGCAACTTCTGGGCATGGAGCGGCACCGCACGCCAGACCCACGAGACCTGGCAGCAGGGCGACGACCTCTGCGGCGACCCTTCACAGGAAGCCCAGGGCCTCAACGGAGTGTATCTCAGCGACAGCACCACCGTCAGCCTCATCCGCGACTATAATCGCGAACTCGGGAATATTATCAATCAACAATAATATTAACCTATATTAATCAATTAAATTGAGTAGCAATGAGAAGTAAGCTATTGACCGGCATTCTGCTGTTCTTCCTCGGAAGTGCGCTGACCCTCAATGCTCAGACCAGGACCGTATCCGGAGTTATCACGGACCAGTCCGGCCTCGGCGTTATCGGAGCAAGCATTCAGGAGAAAGGCACGAACAACGGTACCGTTTCCGATCTGGACGGTAATTATTCAATCAAAGTCAAGGACGGAGCCGTCCTTGTATTCTCCTCCATCGGCTACACGACCCAGGAAGTCGCAGTCGCAGGCAAATCGACGGTCAATGTCGTCCTCGCCGAAGACAGCGAGTTCCTCGACGAGGTCGTAGTGGTCGGCTATGGTACCATGAAGAAGAGCGACCTTTCAGGAGCGTCAGTTTCCATGAAGGAGTCGGATCTCAAAGGTTCTGTCATAACCAACCTTGACCAGTCCCTCCAGGGACGTGCGGCCGGTGTATCTGCAGTGCAGACTTCCGGTGCGCCGGGTTCTTCATCATCCATCCGCGTCCGCGGACAGGCGACTGTCAACGCCAATGCGGAGCCTCTTTATGTAATTGACGGCGTGATCGTCCAGGGCGGCGGCAACTCCGGCAGCGACTTCGGTCTCGGCGGCCTCGGCAACGGTAAGGTTTCCACCATTTCCCCTCTTGCCACCATCAACCCTAACGATATCGTGAGCATGGAAATCCTCAAGGACGCCTCCGCCACCGCCATCTACGGTGCCCAGGGCGCCAACGGCGTCGTTCTCATCACCACCAAGCGCGGCAAGGCGGGCGAAGCCAAGTTCTCATACGACGGAATGTTCGCGGTAAGCCGCCAGAACAGCCGCATCGACATGATGAACCTGCGCGAGTTCGCCCAGTTCTACAACAGCATGGTGGAGATCGGCGAGTTCTCGGCCAACTCCTACTATGCCGACCCTTCAATTCTCGGCAAGGGTACCAACTGGCAGGACGAGATCTTCCGCACCGCTTTCCAGCATCAGCACCAGGTCAGCGCACAGGGCGGTACCGAGAAGGTACAGTACTATGTGTCAGGTTCTTACATGAACCAGGAAGGTACCCTCATCGGTTCCAACTTCGACCGTTTCTCAGTCCGCACCAACCTTGACGCGCAGCTCAAGTCCTGGTTCAAGCTCGGAGTCAACGCCACCTTCGCCAACACCAACGACGACATCAAGCTCGCCGACGGTTCCGAGGGCGTCATCTTCTACTCCCTCACCTCTCTGCCTGACATCCCTGTCTATGACATCGACGGCAACTATTCCACCACCGTTCGCGAAGGCTATACCAGCGCCAACCCTGTGGCTCTCGCAATGCTCGACTCATACACGCTGAAGCGCCAGAAGCTCACCGGCAACATCTACGCCGAGCTCACTCCGGTCAAGCATTTCGTATGGAGGTCAGAGGTCGGATTCGACGTCAGCAACTCCGACGCCCGCACCTACAAGCCTATGGTCGATCTCGGAGGCTGGACCCGCAACTCCAACTCCATGAGCTGGCAGAAGAACAACTCGATATTCTGGCAGCTGAAGAACTACCTCACCTACTCCAACCAGTGGGGCAAGCACAGCGTCACCTCGATGGTCGGCCAGGAGTGCTGGGAGTCAAGCTGGGATTACCTCAGCGCCACCAACACCGGACTTCCTTCCGACGAGATCCACAACATCAAGCTCGCCACCGGCGACCCTAGCGTCAACTCCGGCTTCGGCTCCAGCGCGATGGCATCCTTCTTCACCCGCGAGACCTATAACTACGACGACCGTTATCTCGCCACCTACACCTACCGTTACGACGGTTCTTCCAACTTCGGTCCGGACAACCGCTGGGCAGGATTCCACTCCTTCGCCGGCAGCTGGAAGTTCACCAACGAGAAGTTCCTCTCCTTCCTCAAGGAGGACCTCGCGATGAACAGCGGTAAGCTGCGTATCGGCTGGGGACAGACCGGTAACGCCAACATCGGCTCCGGCGCCTGGGAGTCAGGCATGAGCAAGATGCCTTCAGCCCTCGGCGACAGCCAGCGTCCTTCCAACATCCCTAACACCGGTATCCACTGGGAGAAGCAGGTGCAGACCAACGTCGGACTCGACCTCAGCTTCCTGCAGAGCGCGGTCAACCTCACCGTCGACCTCTACAGGAAGGTATCTTCCGACATGCTTATGTCCCTTACCCTCCCTGCATATATGGGAACCCACGGCAACGGCTCTTCAGCCCTCGCCGCTCCTAAGGGCAACTACGGTACCATCGAGAACAAGGGTCTTGAGATCACTCTCGACACCCACCCGATCAACCGCACCAACTTCGGCTGGGACAGCAACTTCCAGATTTCCTTCAACCGCAACAAGCTCGTATCTCTCGACGGCACCGCCAATGCGCAGCTCGTCGGCTACGGCCAGTGGTCCGACATTGTCAGCGTCACCGAGGTGGGCGAGTCCCTCTACGGATTCTACGGCTACCAGGTCGAGGGCGTCTATAAGGACCTCGACGACATCATGAACTCTCCTAAGGCCGAGAAATATCCTTCCGACGGAGTCTTCAACCGCAACACCACCGTATGGGTGGGCGACATCAAGTTCAAGGATGTCAACGGCGACGGTGTCATCAACGAGAAGGACAAGACCAACATCGGTTCCCCGCTCCCTAAGTTCACCTTCGGCTGGACCAACAGCTTCCGCTACAAGAACGTTGACCTGAGCATATTCCTCAACGGCTCATACGGCAACAAGGTCCTCAACTACAACATGATGGGACGCGGCTACAACGGCCTTACCCACATGAACAGCGCCTGGGTCAACCAGCACGCTTCAGTGCTCAACCACGCTCAGCTCGTAGCCATCGACCCGGAGAAGACCTACACCGGCGGCTCATGGTATGACGACATCACCAATGTCAGGGTGGCCAACACCGACACCAAGATCCCTCGTCCTACCGTTTCCGACCCTAACGACAACGACCGCCTCAGCGACCGCTACATCGAGGACGGAAGCTACATCCGCATCAAGAACATCACCCTCGGCTATACCTTCCCAAAGTCTATGCTCAGCAAGGTAAAGATCGAGAACATCAGGGTGTATGCCAACATCCAGAACCTCTACACCTTCACCAGATACACGGGCTACGACCCTGAAGTCGGTGCAAGCACCCAGGATTCCACAGGTCTGACCTTCGGCGTGGACAACGGACGTTATCCTTCGCCTATGACCTGCTCATTCGGTCTTAACATCACATTCTAAAATGGAGGAAAAGACAATGAAACAAGCACTTAAATATATCGCTATAGCCGCGTTGAGCCTCGGCGCAGTGAGCTGCTCCGAATTCCTCAACCGCCCTTCCGAGGACAGCTATACCACCGAACAGTACTACCTCAACGACACGCAGTGCGAGCAGGGTGTGAACTACCTCTACAACTCTCCGTGGTACGACATCATCCGCTACTACATCTACGGTTCCGAGACCATGTGCGGCAATGTTTACCAGAGCAACACCGCCTACGCCACCCTTACCGTCAACGGTACCGATGACGACCTCAAGAACATGTCATATTCCCTCTGGGCCGTCAACGCGCACTGCAACACGGTGATCAACAACATCCTCAAGTCAGAGGGACCGTCCCAGGCCAAGAAGAACCAGTGCATCGGCGAGGCTCTCTCCTGGAAGGCGATGGCCTACTTCATGCTCGTCAGGACCTTCGGCGACGTGCCTATCGTCCACGACAACACCGAGTCCATCAAGCAGGGCGACTACAACCAGGTGCAGAAGGTTGCCAAGGCTGATGTCTATGAGTACATCATCATGACCCTCGAGAAGGCCATGGACCTCCTCCCTAAGAACGCCTACATCGGAGTTTACAACCGCATCGACTACTATGCGGCCGAGGCTCTCCTCTCCAAGGTATATCTGACCAGGGCCGGCGTGAGCGGAACTCTCAACAACGACGACCTCGTCAAGGCGCGCGACTACGCCAAGGATGTCATCGAGAACTCCGGCAGAAGCCTTACCCCTGTATATTCAGACGTGTTCCGTCTCTCTCCTAAGGTTTACCAGCAGACCGGCGAATGCCTCTTCTCCTGGCTCTGGACCAGCAACCAGGGTTACTGGACCTGCCAGAACTCCATCCAGTGCGACGTCGGCCTCACCGGTTTCGATGAGTTCGGTGACCTCTGGGGTGACTGGAAGGGCCCTAGCGTGGATCTCCAGGACGCATTCGGAGTATCCGCTGCCGACGAGCCTACCAAGCGCGAGAACGAGAAGGACAGCCGCCGCAAGGCTACCATGATGATGTTCGGCGACCAGTATGACTACTTCTGGACCGACCAGGGCGGATTCGACTTCTACCGTTTCTTCTACGATTCAAGCTATTCTCCTAGCAAGACCAACGGCAGCTGGGCCTGCGGAAGCGGCGCCAACTATGCCAAGCATCTCTACGGAGACGATGCCGACCATGTGGCCGCTCTCGGAGTGCACGCTTCCAACATGCGCAACCAGCTCCCGACCCACATCCTCAGGCTCAGCGACATCTATCTCGTATATGCCGAGGCCTGCGTGCTGACCGGTGACGCCGCCAATGCCCTCGTCTATGTCAACAAAGTGCGCGAGCGCGCCGGTGCCGACGCCCTCACCTCCGTCACTTTCGACGACGTATGGAAGGAGCGCCGCCTCGAGCTCGCCCTCGAGGGAGACCGCTGGTACGACTTCGTACGCCGCTCATACTACGACGTGGACGCCTGCATCAACGAGCTCAAGGCTCAGAGGCGCTCATCCTGGAACGGCCTTGCCAACGCATACGAGAAGTATGTCAAGAACAACGGCGAATATGTTGGACCTGGCGCCAACGACTGGGACAATTCCGAAATCACCTACAAGGGGGACGAGGAACTCGTCGATGTCAAGGCTTCGATGTTCACCCTGCCGTTCCCTAGCGAGGATGTCGTGCTCAACCCTAATGTCGGTTCAGACATCAAAGGCGTGAGCGTGGATGTCCGTGCAACTTACCCGTACAATTTCTAATTCAGTCAGGAAATGAAAACAAGAACCATTATAGGAGCTTTGCTCATCTCGGCCGTTCTGTCTGGCAGCCTCACTTCCTGCGACAGCATCGACTATCCGGACCGCTTCGTGCAGGCTTCCGGCGTCCCGACGGTACATTTCGTAAGGCCGGCCGACAGTGATGTAGCCATCACCCAGGCAAGCCTCGAGCAGATCATCTGCATCGTCGGCGACAACCTCAGAAGTGTCCATCAGGTTTACTTCAACGACCGCGAGGCCATCCTCAATACCAGCTATATGACGGACAACACCATCGTGCTGGCAGTTCCCAAGAATCTTCCGGAGCAGACTACCGACAAGATGTATCTCATTACCAGGGACAGCACAGTCGTGGACTACGACTTCAAGGTGCTCCTCCCTGCACCTAAGATCAGCTCCATGTCATTCGAGTGGGCCGAGCCGGGCGAGACCGTTACCATCACGGGAAGCTACTTTGCGCAGCCTATGACCGTAGAGTTCCCGGGAGCCGTGGCTACCGAGATCTCCAACCTCAGCATCAGCTCGTTCGATGTAGTCGTGCCTGAGGGCGCACAGCCTGGCAAAATCAAGGTTACCACCGACTCCGGCACCGCCCAGTCCGTATTCCAGTACAAGGACAGCCGCGGAATGCTCTTCAGCTTCGACGATGCTCGACTCAACCACGGCTGGCACGACCAGACCATCAAGAGCGACGAGAACTCCATCAACGGCAACTACCTCCAGCTCTATGACGCCGGCGTCACCTTCAAAGCCGACGGCTCCGACTGGAATGATACCGGCTACCACTTCGAGTACTGGCCGGGCAACTGGAACACTCCTCAGACCTTCGACGACCCTGACGGCATCGACCTCTGCAAGGTTGTGGACTTCACTGACTTCGCCAATATGACCATCAAGTTCGAGATGCGCATCCCTGCCGACCATCCTTGGACCGGCTGCCCTATGCAGATCTACTTCGCAAGCCTCAGCATGTGTACTATCGGTGCTGCCAACAACACCTACTTCCACGATGAGACCATCTCCCTGCCTCGCGTTATGTACAGGCCTTGGCAGGCTACCGGCTCATTCGACACCGGCGGCAAGTGGATTACAGTATCGTTCCCTATAGCTACCGACTTCGTATGGGACTGGACCGGCGTGAAGGCTTCAGGTGTCCTTGCTGCCGATTCATTCTCCGGATTCGAAATCTTCTTTGCGGGAGGCATTACCGACAGTGAAGGTACGCCTTGCACCCCGATGATCCAGATCGACAACATCCGTGCGGTACCTTGCAAATAATAAGGAGGACAGAATATGAAAAATATACTCAGATATTCAGCTCTTGCAGCTCTTCTCATCTCCCTTGCGGCACTTTCAGGCTGCCGCAAGGAGGTGCTCAGCACCGACCAGTTCGGCGACGGAGTGAAGCTCGCTTCATTCGCCCCTAATCCGGCGATGCGCGGCGGCGAGATCCACATCTACGGCAGCAACCTGCAGGATGTGGCCGAGATCCGTCTCGGCGGCGACGTCACCATCGACGAATACACAATAGTGGCTTCCGGCAGACAGTCCGAAATCACAGTCCGGATCCCTCTCGAGGGACCGGAGCCGGGCGTGGTCAGCATCGTTGACAATGCCGGCAACGTCTATAGCTCAATCACTTCCCTGACCTTTACCGAGGCGATGGAGATCGAGTCCTTCGCTCCGGCTGAGGCTCTCTCCGGCGATGAGATCACCATCAAGGGCGAGTACCTCAACGTCGTCCGGGAAGTCATCTTCGGAGGTGACGTGACCGTGACCGAGTTCGCGAGCCAGTCCCGCCACGAGCTCAAGGTCGTTCTCCCGGCGAATGCCGTCAGCGGACCTGTCCGCGTGGGCGACGTCAACGAGCTTGTGGACCAGAACACCATCCCTAATGTGGTATATTCTGATACAGAGCTTACGGTCGGCGACCCTACGGTTACCGAGGCTGAGAAAGCTACCTATAAGTCAGGCGACACCATCATCGTCAACGGCGAGCACCTCGACATGATCTCCACCATCAACCTTACCGGTGCGGAGGCTATCGAGTTCAACTGCGCCGATGACGCCAAGTCCATCAGCTTCGCTCTGCCTGCATCCGCGACCGACGGCGAAATCGTCCTCGTGTCCTATGCCGGCAAGCAGTTCATCGCGGGAGAGATCGAGACCGTCAGCGTGGCTGACCTCGAGATCAAGTCCCTCGCCGAGGACGGTCGCTACAAGGCCGGTGCCGAGGTGGAGATTGCCGGAAGCGACCTCGACCTTGTGACCAAGCTCGAATTCGTGGGCGCTGAGGCGACCTTCTATCTCAAGGAGGGCAAACTCTACGCCGAGATTCCGGCGGCAGCCCAGGACGGCGCCCTCACCGTGACCCTCGCCTCCGGCAAGCAGGCCCAGACCGCTGCCATCGAGGTTGTGAAGCCTGTCATCACCTCCCTCGGAGCTACCTCAGCAGTGGCCGCCAAGGACAAGGTGGAGATAGCCGGTACCGACCTTGACCTCGTGACCGAGGTTAAGAACGGCGACGAGACCCAGGGCTTCATAGCCTGCGAGTTCGTCTGCGACTCTCCGGAGAAGCTCACCGTCAGCATCCCTAGGGAGGCCTACAACGGACCTCTCACAGTGGTAGCAGCCAACGGCTACGAGTCCGTCTCAGAGGCCATCGCCGTCAGCTACGACGAGGCTGTGTCCATCAGCTTCGACAAGCCTTCATTCAGCGTCGGCAAGCCTATCTCCATCAGCGGAACCAACCTCCAGAACATCGAGTCCATCACCATCAAGGACAAGAAGGTCACCTCCTACAGCAATCGTTCAGACACTGCGATGTCCTTCGCCATCCCTGACGGAGTGGGCCCTGGCGTATATCGCCTCGTCCTCAACCTCGTCAGCGGCGACAGCCTGACCTGGCCGGTACCGTTCGAGCTCACCGCCCCTTACACCGAGATCTACATCTGGGAAGGCAGCGAGGACCTCAACAGCTGGAACAACTCTCCTTACCTCGGAACTCCTAACGCATTCCAGGATGCAGGCATCGCAGAAGGCGACGTCATCAGGGTTTACTTCACCAAGTACAACGACTGGTGGCAGTTCAAGACCTATGCGGGTCACTGGGGAGACACGTTCAAATTCGCTGAACTCGACGGCGGCGACACCGTCAATCCTAACAACTGCGACACTTCCGCCGGATACTTCGCATTCAATGTAACCGCTGACATCCTCTCTCAGCTCATCAATCAAGATGCCGGTTGGGGCGGCGCGTTCCAGTGCCAGGGCGAGGGCGTCATCATCACCGGTGTCAGCCTCATCCACTACGGCGCGACCGAGAAGGTCGTATGGGAAGGCTCCGAGTATTCAGGAGACAACTATAACAACAACCTGAGTCTGGGAGCTGAGAATGCCTGGGTCGACGCCGGCCTGGAAGAAGGCAGCGAAATCCGTATCTACTTCACCACGACCGATGCGGAGAACTGGCAGATTCAGCTCTTCGACGGCCACTGGAACGGTCTCGGCGACGACCTCAACATGCCTGGCGCTGCGACGAACCAGTTCAATGCGGAGAACTCTCCTGAGGCTGCCGGCAAGGGCTATATCAGCTTCACGGCCAACAGCGGCATCTACACCAAGTTCACGACTATCAGCGGCTGGGGCAATGCAATCATCCTCCAGGGCAAGCTCGTGACCTTCACGAAGATCAGCTTCATGTAATATTTTATTCCGGAGGAGGGTGATACTTCCTCCGGAATCCAATCCCCGCCAAAGCGGCGGACACAATGCAAGATGAAGAATTTCAGTAGAATACTCGTGGCGCTCGTCGCCTGCGCGCTGCTCTGGTCCTGCGGAGAGAAGCCTGTGGAGGCTCCCGTCGCCGACGCTCCCGAGCTGCTCGGTGTCAGCCCCGCCGACGGGACTGCGGACCTCGTGGCCACCAGCCTCGACGTGGTGTTTACCTACAACTGCAATGTCAAGATACCTCTCTCCCGCCAGAGCGAGGTGAGCGTAAGCAACTCCGCCACCGTTGACAAGGTGGTGGCCTACAATGCTGCCGTGACCGTCTCCGTGTCCGGCCTCCGCAAGGGGGAGAGCTACACCGTGACCATCCCGGAGGGCGTTGTAAGCGGATTCAGCGACAACCCTGCCGGGGCAGCGAGCACTACATTTTCCATCAAGGCGGACGAGCCCGACTACGGCCGCAAGCCTTCCTCCTCGCTCACTGACCCTGACGCCAGCGCCGCGGCGAAGAAGCTCTACGCCTATCTTCTCGGGATTTACGGCTCCCGCAGCGTCAGCGGCGCCATGGGCGGCACAGCCTGGGAGACGAGCTACACCGACAACATCGCCTCGCTCACCGGCATATATCCCGGCATAGTAGGCTTTGACTACCTCTTCCTCAACTGGCCCGCAAAGGCCTGGGACGGCTGCCCTGACTACGGCGACATCACTCCGGTCAAGACCGCCTGGGAGGCAGGCAACATCATCCAGATAGGCTGGCACTGGTCAGTCCCTGACAGCAAGGGGCAGACCGACCTCAACAAATATTCCTACAGCACCAAGGCTTTCGGAGTCGAGAACGCCCTCAAGGAGGGGACCTGGCAGCACGAGGTGATGGAGTCGCAGATCGAGAAGCTTGCCGGGTATATGAAACTCCTGCAGGACGCGGGCATCCCGGTACTCTTCCGCCCTCTCCACGAGGCAGCGGGTGACTACGGCTGGAACGCCTGGTTCTGGTGGGGCTACGACGGGGCCGATGCCTGCGTGCGCCTCTGGAAGCACCTCCGCGACAGGCTCCAGAATACCTACGGGCTCCACAACCTCATCTGGGTGTGGACGGTGCAGACCAAGAGCCATGGCGTCCTCTCCGATGACCCTTCCCAGGCGCGCGCCTGGTACCCGGGCGACGGATATGTGGATATAGTGGGCGCCGACCTCTACGAGGAGAAGGGCGTGGACATGAGCTCGTTCTTCCGCTATGTCAACAACTCCGTCAAGGGTGCCAAGATGGTGGCCCTCAGCGAGTTCGGTAACCTTCCTGACCTTTCCGGGTGCTTCGCCTCCGATGCGCCGTGGCTATATTATATGAACTGGTGCAACTTCGAGGACGGCAAGCCGATACTCTACAGCAGGAACTCCGACGGCACCTACGGCTGGAACAATTCCGTGCCGGAGTGGACCGCCATTCTCAAAAACGAACTGACAGTCAACAGGGGAGACATCAAGTATGAATAAGATTCGGCGATATATGCTTTCGACGGCCACATTACTCACGGCCTTGCTGCTTGCTATATCCTGCGGCGGCAACGGTACGACTCCGGAAACCCCGGATGTGCCGGATGCGCCTGACGCCATGACCGTTACTCCGCTCGAGTACGCGGCGGCGCAGGCCGGGGATAAATTCACCATCACAGTTACTTCTCCGGCAAGGCCGGTGGCCGTTTCAGACCAGAGCTGGGTCAAGCTTACCGATGGGACATACAAGGACTACAAAATCTCCTATCCCGTTGAGGTTGAGGCAAATGAGACGACTTCCGAGCGCTGTGCGAGCATTACGGTAAAGAGCGGCACATTCTCCCGGACCGTCACCGTCACCCAGCCCGGCAAGGAAGCCGCCCCGGTGGAGGATTTCCTCGCCGAGATTACTCCCGGTACCAACGCCGCCTGGCAGATGGCAAGCAGGCTCGGGCTCGGATGGAACCTCGGCAACCAGCTGGACGCGCACAACAGCGGCGTGGCCGGCGAGACAGCCTGGGGCAACTCCAAGGCCACCCAGCAGACCTTCAGCGGCCTGAAGGCCAAGGGATTCACCTCCGTGCGCATACCTGTGACCTGGATGGGCCACATCGGAGCGGCGCCTGACTACAAGATTGAGGACGCATGGATGGAGAGGGTGGCGGAAGTTGTGGGCTACGCCCGCGAGGCAGGCCTCAACGCCATAATCAATATCCACCACGACGGGGCCGACAGCGAGTATTGGCTCAATATCAAGAAGGCCGCCGCATCCTCCTCCGACCTCGAGACCATCACCGCCGAATTCAAGGCTGTCTGGAAGCAGATTGCGACCCGATTCAAGGATGAGGGCGAGTACCTCATCTTCGAGGCCTTCAACGAGATCCACGACGGCGGCTGGGGCTGGGGCGGCAACCGCACCGACGGCGGAGCGCAGTATAAGATTGTCAACGAGTGGGTACAGGCCTTCGTGGATGTGGTCCGCGCGACCGGAGGGAATAATGCCACGCGCTACCTCGGCATCCCGGGCTACTGTGCCAACCCTCAGATGACGGTCGATAACCTCACTCTCCCTACGGACTCCGCCGAGGGCAGGCTGCTCGTCGCCGTGCACTGCTATGACCCTTCAGACTATACCCTGGAGTGCAAATACGACGAGTGGGGGCACAGCGCCAAGAACAATCCGGCCCCTACGGGCGAGAAGGAGATAGTCGAGGTGCTCGCAATGCTCAAGAAAGCCTACATCGACAAGGGTATCCCTGTCTATATGGGCGAGAGCGGCTGCGCGAGCCGCGACACCCAGAGGCAGACCCTCTTCCAGAAATACTGGTTCGAGTTCGTCTATAAGGCCTGCAGGAACTACGGCATAGCCCCGTTCGTCTGGGACAACGGATCCAAGGGCACTGGCCGCGAGGCCAGCGGATTCATCGACCACGCCAGCGGCGCCTACATCGGAGTGGGCGAGACCATGGTCGGGGCGATGAAGAAGGCCGTATTCTCCGATTCGCAGTCCTACACCCTCAAATCCGTATATGACAATGCACCAAACTGATCGTTATATGACCAATTTACTGAAACCTATCCTCATACTCGGCTCCGCGGCGGCGCTCTGCTGCTGCTCCGGAGAGGCCGGCAATCCTGCCGAGGCTCTGAGAAGCCGTCTGCAGGATGCCGCAGCCGAGGGCAAATTCCTCTATTTCCATCAGGACGACCTCGTCTATGGGCACTCCTGGAAGGTCGAAGACATTGACGCCGACCCGCTTGAGAGGTCCGATGTCAAGGCGGTCTGCGGGCAGTTCCCGGCAGGCGTTGGCTTTGACCTCGGCGGCATCGAGCTCGGCGACGAAGCCAACCTTGACTCCGTGCCGTTCGCTCTGATGCGCAGGGCGGCCGTGACCCAGCACGAGCGCGGGGGAGCGGTCACGTTCTCCTGGCACCCGCGCAATCCGCAGACCGGCGGCGACGCCTGGGACTACAGCTCCGACAGCGTGGTGGGCTCCATCCTCGAGGGAGGGGAGAACCACGACAAATTCATGCTCTGGCTCAGCCGCGCGGCCGATTTCATCGCTTCGCTCAAGGACGCTTCCGGCGCTCCGGTGCCGGTGATTTTCCGCCCTTGGCACGAGCACCTCGGAGGCTGGTTCTGGTGGGGCTCAAGCTGCTGCAGCGAGGATGAATACCGCGCCCTGTACATCCTCACCCACGATTATATGGTCAAGGAAAGGGGCCTTCAGAACATCCTCTGGGCCTATTCCCCGAACTCCAACCTCAGCGAGGAAAGTTTCCTCAGCCGCTACCCGGGCGATGAGTATGTCGATATAATCGGAGTCGATCACTACGACTTCCTTTCCGCCGAGGCGAAGAGCCTCGGAGAGGAGGGGATAGCCGCCGCCAACGCCTATTTCAGCGAGGTGCTGAAGAAGGATATGGCGGTGCTCACCCGACTGGCATCCGAGCGCAGCAAGCTGCTCGCCGTATGCGAGACCGGATTCGAGTCCATCCCTGACCCGCAGTGGTGGACCGGGACCCTGCTCGAAGCCCTGCAGGGCACTCCTGTATGCTATGTGCTTACCTGGCGCAACGCCTGCGACAAGCCGCAGCACTTCTACGCCCCGTTCGAGGGCTCTGCCGACGCGGAGGACTTCAAGGCATTCAGCAACGACGAAAGAACGATATTTCTAACTGACAACAAATAAGATATGAACTTCAGCGAAAGACTCGCCCTCCTCGAGGAGGAGCACAGGCAACTCATAGAGAAGAAGAATACTCCGGTCTATGTGAACGGAGTGTATGAAAGATACGCCAATCCGGTGCTGACCGGAGAGCATGCGCCTCTCTTCTGGCGCTACGACCTCAACCCGGAGACCAACCCTTACCTCGAGGAGCGCTTCGGCATCCACGCCGCGTTCAATTCGGGAGCGATAAAGTGGGGGAACAAATACCTGCTCGTGGCCCGCGTGGAGGGCGCAGACCGCAAATCCTTCTTCGCTGTGGCCGAGAGCCCGAACGGAGTCGATAATTTCCGCTTCTGGGACCGTCCGATCACAATGCCGGAGTACGGAGAGCCTGCCACGAACGTCTATGATATGCGCCTCACCGCCCACGAGGACGGCTGGGTTTACGGCATCTTCTGCGTGGAGCGCAAGGACCCTGACGCGCCGGCGGGAGACCTCTCTTCCGCAGTGGCCTGCGCGGGAATTGCCAGGACCAGGGACTTTGTCAACTGGCAGAGGCTTCCTGACCTCAAGTCCAGGTCGCAGCAGCGCAATGTGGTGCTGCATCCGGAGTTCGTGGACGGCAAATATGCCCTCTACACCCGCCCGCAGGACGGATTTATCGACGCGGGCAGCGGCGGCGGCATAGGCTGGGCGCTGATTGACGACATCACAAACGCAGAGGTTAAGGACGAGAAGATAATCAACCTCCGCCACTACCATACCATCAAGGAGCAGAAGAACGGCGAAGGTCCCTCTCCGGTAAAGACTTCCAGGGGCTGGCTGCATCTCGCGCACGGCGTGAGGGGCTGCGCTTCAGGCCTGAGGTATGTTCTCTACATGTATATGACCGCCCTTGATGACCCTTCCCGCGTGATTGCGGAGCCTGCGGGCTTCGTGATGGCCCCGGAGGGGGAGGAATATGTGGGCGACGTGATGAACGTTCTCTTCTCCAACGGCTGGATTGCCGACCCTGACGGAAAGGTTTACATCTACTATGCCTCCTGCGACACGAGGATGCATGTGGCCACCTCCACGGTGGACCGCCTTGTGGACTACTGCTTAGGCACCCGCCCGGACGGCCTCACTACCGGGGCTTCGGTGCGCAGGCTCAACGATTTGATTGACAGCAACCTGAAATTCATAAAGAAGTAATATGGCAGGCATCATCAGGACCAGTTTCGGCGAGAAGGTGGGCTACGGCTTCGGGGACATGTCGTCCTCGATGTTCTGGAAGATATTCTCCTACTACCTCCCGTTCTTCTACAGCAATATTTTCGGACTCACGCTCGACCAGGTGGCTCTGCTGCTGGTGGTTACGAGGGTCTGGGACGCGGTGAGCGACCCGATGATGGGCGTGCTGGCGGACAGGACTTCCACGAAGTGGGGCAAATACCGCCCGTACCTGCTGCTGATGGCCGTGCCGTTTGCCTTGAGCGGGGTCTATCTCTTCTCGACTCCGGTGGCTTCGCCTACGGTCAAGCTCGTCTGGGCCTATGTGACCTACATCCTGATGATGACGGTCTATACCGGCATCAATGTGCCTTACGGCGCGATGCTGGGCGTGATGACTGACAATTCCGACACCAAGACGGTGCTCAGCTCCTTCCGCATGTTCTTCGCCTACGGCGGCAGCTTCATAGCCCTCTTCTGCTGGGAGCCGCTCTGCAAGGCGCTGGGAGGCTATGATTCTCCTGCGGGCTGGCAGAACGCGATGATAGTGATCGCGGCATTCTGCCTCATCCTCTTCCTGCTCTGCTTCAGGATGACGAAGGAGAAGCTCCACACGGTGAGCAAGGCTTCAGTGGGCAGCGACCTCAAATCCCTGCTGCGCAACGCTCCATGGTGGATTCTGATCGGCGCTGCGCTCTGCTCCAACCTCTTCAATACGGTCAGGGGCAGCACGGTGGCATATTTCTTCAACGACGTAATCGGCGCGGATGCGCACCTCAGTCTCGGTTCGCTCAGCTTCCTCTTCTATGCGGGACTCTTCCTCTCCATCGGCGAGGTCTGCAATATGCTCGGCGTTGCACTGGCGGTGCCGCTCGCCGACAAGCTCGGCAAGAAGAGCACTTATATGTTCTCCTTCGTCACGCTTATCGTGTTGAGTATCATATTCTTCTATATTCCTGTGACGCAGGGCGGCTACTTCTGGATGCTGCTGCTCCAGGTGGTGATAAGCATATTCACGGGAGTGATTTCGCCTCTCGTATGGAGCATGTACGCCGATGTGAGCGACTTCGCGGAGAACCGCGACGGCACGGCTTCCACCGGGCTTATATTCTCCTCGGCTTCGATGGCACAGAAGTTCGGCGGCGCGTTCGGCGGCTTCGTGGTGATGTGGCTGCTCAAGGCGTTTGACTACAATACCGCCGCCGGTGCGGTGCAGACTGAGGGTGCAATCTACGGACTCAAGCTCCTGATGAGCTGGATTCCTGCCGCCGTGGCTGCGCTGGCCGTGGTGATAGTGTTCTTCTACCCTCTGACCCGCAAGAAGATGGCGGGCATCCAGGCCGAGCTGGCCGTGAAGAGGGAGGGGGCCGTCGTCTCCGGCGAGACCGCTTCCGAGACTGCAGAGTCAGGCGCTGCCGGCTCAGTATGGAAAGGACTGCCTAAGCTTATGCGCTATGTGATGATAGTGCTCGCCGTGCTGCTTGTCCTCGAACTTTTATTTGTACTCTTCAATTGATGACATACGGACATTTTGACGACGAGGCCCGCGAGTTTGTGATCACGGACCCTGCAACTCCCTGGCCCTGGATCAATTACCTCGGCACTGAAGAATTCTTTTCGCTCATCTCCGCGACCGCCGGGGGCTACAGCTTCTTCCGCGACGCGAAGTTCCGCCGCCTGACGCGCTACCGCTACAACGGCGTGCCGATGGACGACGGGGGCAGGTATTTCTATATCAATGACGCCGGCACGGTATGGAGTCCGGGCTGGAAGCCCTGCAAGACGCCGCTCGACTTCTACGAGTGCCGCCACGGCCTGGGATACACCCGCATTTGCGGGGAGAAGGGTGGACTGCGCGCCAGCGTGCTCTTCTTCGTGCCGCAGGGCTATGCCTGCGAAGTGCAGCGCGTGACTCTGGAAAACCGGAGCGCGGAGCGCAAGTCGTTCAGGCTCTGGTCGTTCGCGGAGTGGTGCCTCTGGAATGCGGAGACCGATATGGAGAATTTCCAACGCAACCTTTCCACCGGCGAGGTGGAGGTCGAGGGGAGCGTGATCTATCATAAGACCGAGTACCGCGAGCGCCGCAACCACTACGCCTTCTATGGGGTCAACGCCCCTCTGGACGGCTTCGATACCGACAGGGAGAGCTTTATCGGGATGTACAACGGCTTCGATGCTCCGCAGAATGTTTTGGCCGGTGTCTCCGGCGGCTCTGTGGCTCACGGCTGGAGTCCGGTGGCCTCGCACCGCCTGGATATTACGCTTGAGGCGGGGGAGAAGCGCGAGCTGGTGTTTGTGCTGGGATACGGGGAGAACCCTGCGGAGAGCAAGTTCATCGACGCGCCGGCGCCTGACTATAATTCCGGCTCGGGCATTATCCGCAAGGACGACGCTCACAGGATGATGGCGGCGTTTGCCACTTCAGAGGCAGTGGACAGGGCTTTCGGGGCTCTGCGCGAATACTGGGACGGGCTTATAGGGCGGTTTAAAATTTCTTCGGGGGTGCCAGAGCTTGACCGCAGCGTCAATGTCTGGAGCCAGTATCAGTGTATGGTGACCTTCCTTATGAGCCGCAGCGCCAGCTACTTCGAGAGCGGCATCGGGCGCGGGATGGGTTTCCGCGACTCGGCTCAGGACCTGCTGGGCATAGTGCACCAGATTCCGGAGCGGAGCCGCGAGAGGATACTCGACATCGCGGCGACGCAGCTCCCGGACGGAGGCTGCTGGCATCAGTATCAGCCGCTTACGAAGCGCGGCAACGACGGCATCGGGGGCGGATTCAATGACGACCCGCTCTGGCTGCCGCTCGGAGTGGATGCCTATATCCGCGAGACCGGGGACTTCTCGATTCTCGACGAGCAGATAGAGTTCAATAATGTGCCGGGAAGCGCTAAGAGTCTTCTGGAGCACCTGGATATCAGCGTCCATTATACTCTCAATCATCTCGGCCCTCACGGCCTGCCGCTGATAGGCCGCGCCGACTGGAACGACTGCCTCAACCTCAACTGCTTCTCGGACAACCCCGACGAGTCTTTCCAGACCACGGAGAACCGCAGCGAGGGCAGCAAGGCTGAGTCGCTGATGATTGCTGGACTTTTCGTTGTGTCGGCGGGGAGGTATGCGGACTTGCTGGAGCGGCTCGGGAAGCCTGCCGGGGAGATCCGCGAGGCCTGCGCCAAGATGTCGGAGGCAGTCCGGAAGTTCGGTTGGGACGGGGAATGGTTCCTGCGCGCCTACGATTTCTTCGGGCGCAAAATCGGCTCTTCGGAGTGCGGGGAGGGAAAGATTTTCATCGAGAGCCAGGGCTGGTGCTCTATGGCGCGCATCGGCGCCGACGAGGGGCTCTGCGACAAGGCTCTGGACTCCGTGGTGAAGTACCTCGAGTGTCCGCACGGCATAGTGCTCAACAACCCTGCCTACAGCAGCTATCATATTGATTACGGGGAGATTTCCTCATATCCGGCCGGCTATAAGGAGAACGCCGGCGTGTTCTGCCACAACAATGCCTGGATAGTCATCGCCGAGGCCCTGGCGGGTCGCGCGGAGGATGCCTGGAGGCACTGGAGCTGCATAGCCCCGGCATTTATCAAGGATCAGCGGCTGCACAAGGTGGAGCCGTATGTGTATTGCCAGATGATTGCCGGCAAGGATGCGGCGCGCCCGGGCGAGGGCAAGAACAGCTGGCTCACGGGCACCGCCGCGTGGAACTGGAACGCCGTTTCGGAATACCTGCTCGGAGTGAAGCCGCAGTATGACGGTCTGCTGATAGAGCCGTGCCTGCCCGCTTCCATCCGCGAATTCCGCATAGTCCGCAAGTTCCGCGACGCCGAGTACGACATCACCATCCGCAACTCCGCCTCCGGCCGCTCCCGCTTCCTCCCCTACGAGCCGGGTCGGCACTCGCTCACGCTCGATCTCTAGCGACGCGAAGGTCAAGTTTACTTGACCTTCGCGTCGCAGTACCAGCAGCGCATCACGCCGCCGTCAGTGGCGCGGAAGCGGGGCTGGACATGTTCGCTGTTGCAGATGCACTTGGGGTTGGAGCAGTGCAGGGTCGGGTCGAGCACCGGCGGCTCAGTGGCAGGCATAGCGTGGGCAGGGTCGTCCTTCCACTCCAGCAGCTTGCAGATCAGCGCCATACGCACGAACTTGCCGTTCTCCACCTGACGGAAATACGCCGCGCGCGGGTCGGCATCCACCTCGGTAAGGATCTCGTTGACCCTCGGCAGCGGATGCAGCACCGCCATCTTCTCCTTGGCCAGCGTCATCCTCCTCGCGTCCAGCACGAAACTGTCCTTCACCCTGTCGAACTCGTCCTCGTCCAGGAAGCGCTCCTTCTGCACGCGCGTCATATACAGCACGTCCAGTTCTGGCAGCACCTCGTCGAGGCTGTGCGTCTCCTTGTACTCGATGCCCATCTTGTCGCACACGTCGCGCTTGATATAGTCCGGCAGACGCAGCTCGTCCGGAGCAATCAGCACCACGCGGACTCCCCTGTAGCGGGACAGAGCCTTGATAAGCGAATGCACGGTGCGCCCGAAGCGCAGGTCGCCGCAGAATCCGATCGTAATCCCCTCGATGGCTCCGAGCTCGCGCTTGATGGTAAGCAGGTCGGTCAGCGTCTGGGTCGGGTGGCTGTGGCTGCCGTCGCCCGCATTGATAATCGGCACCTTTGAGACTTCTGCGGCCACCAGCGGCGCCCCCTCCAGATGGTGACGCATCGCGATAACATCCGCGAAGCAGCCCACCACCCTCACGGTATCCTGCACCGTCTCGCCCTTCGACACGGAAGAGTTCTTGGCATCCGAGAATCCGAGCACATTGCCTCCGAGCTCCATCATCGCAGAAGTGAAGCTCAGCCTCGTGCGCGTGCTGGGCTCATAGAAGAGGGTCGCAAGCTTGCGGTGCGCCATCTTCTCCTGGTACTTTTCGCGGTTCGCGATTATGTCCTCGGCAAGCGAGACGATCTGGTCGGTCTCCTCGCGGGAGAGGTCCATCGGGTCTATAAGGTGTTTCATAAGCTGTCTCTGAATTCAAGAATCTTACTTTTCCACTCCGGAGCGATATATCCCTCTTCCACAGCCACTTCCACCAGGGCGTCGAGGTTGCTGAGAGAATAGTTGACGGTCCCCGCGGCGGCGATGCGCTCCAGTCCGCGGCGTATCCCGTAGGTAAATATGCTCGCGATGCCGAGCACCTCGGCGCCTTCCTCGCGGAGAGCTTCCACGACTTCGATGGCGCTGCCGCCCGTGGAGATAAGGTCCTCAATAACAACTACTTTGGTGCCCTTCTCCATACGGCCCTCGATGCGGTTGCCGCGTCCGTGCGTCTTGGCCTCGCCGCGCACATAACCCATAGGCAGACCGAGGATGGAGGCGGTGATGGCCGCATGCGCGATTCCGGCGGTGGAGGTGCCCATAAGCATCTCGCACTCAGGATATTGTTTCATCACGATTCCGGCCAGTCCGACCTCGATTTTCTGCCTCACCGACGGGGCGGAAAGGGTAAGGCGGTTGTCGCAGTAGATTGGGCTCTTGATGCCGCTTGCCCAGGTAAACGGCTCCTCCGGGCGGAGGAATACGGCTCCGATTGACAGGAGTTCCTTTGCTATTGTTCTCTCCATTGTATATTATTGATTCAGAAATTCTTTCACACATCTCTCATAGGCTGCCACCGGGTCTGCGGCGGCGGTGATGGAGCGGCCCACGACTATGTAGTCCGAGCCGATTTCGCGGGCACGCGCCGGAGTGGTGATGCGCGACTGGTCATCCTTGCTGTCGGAGGCGAAGCGTATGCCCGGGGTCACGGTGATGAAACCCTGCCCGCAGGCCGCCTTGACCATCCCGGATTCGAGAGGGGAGCAGACCACCCCGTCCAGCCCGGCGGTGCGGGCATTGGAGGCGTAACGCACTATCACATCGCCTATCGGTGCGTCAATCATCAGCTCGCTGCGCATCTTCTCCTCGCTCGTGGAGGTAAGCTGCGTCACGGCAATCAGCAGCGGGCGCGTGCCGTCGGGGCGGGTGAGCCCCTCAAGGCCGGCGCGCATCATGTCTATGGTGCCGGCGGCGTGGACATTGCACATATCCACATCCAGTCCGGAAAGCGCCTTGCAGGCCTTGCGGACCGTGTTGGGGATGTCGTGGAGCTTGAGGTCCAGGAAGATTTTGTGGCCCCGGGCCCTGATGGCCCTGACAATATCCGGGCCCTCGCTGTAGAAGAGCTCCATCCCTATCTTGACGAACGGCCTGCGACCCCCTTCGAAGAGGTCCAGGAAGTCCATCGTCTCCTGCCTGCCGCTGAAGTCGCAGGCTATGATAACATCGTGTGGCATAATGCGTTAACTTATAGTTCCAATTTCGCTGATTTTTTCAATTCCAAGTTCTTCCATCAGACCCGGGAGCGCGTCGATTATCTCCGGGCAGATGAACGGGTTGCGGAGATTCTCGGCACCGACCTGCACCGCGCTGGCCCCGGCCATCATCATCTCCACCACATCCTCCGCGCTTGCGACACCGCCGCAGCCCATCACAGGGATATGGCAGGCGTGCGCGACCTGATAGACCATCCTCACGGCCAGCGGGAACACGGCCCTGCCGGAGAATCCGCCCATCCCCGCAGCAATCACCGGACGGCGCCTCCGGATATCAATCCTCATCCCGAGGAGGGTGTTGATGAGCGTCAGACCGTCCGCGCCGGCATCCTCGCAGGCGCGTGCAATCTCCACTATATCAGTCACATTCGGACTGAGCTTCACGAACACCGGCTTGTCGCAGACCGCCTTGACCGCAGAGGTGACCTCCGCTGCGGCGCGCGCGCTCGTGCCGAACGCCATCCCCCCGTTGTGCACATTCGGGCAGGAAACGTTCACCTCTATAATATCTATTCCCGGGCAGGCGTTCGCCTTGGCGCAGGAGCGGACATATTCGTCCACGGAGAAACCGCTTATATTGGCGATCACGGTGCCGTAATAGACCTCCCGCAGCAGCGGAATCTTCTCATTCACAAGCACATCGATGCCCGGATTCTGCAGTCCGACGGAGTTGATCATCCCGCCGCTGCACTCCGCGATGCGCGGGGTGGGGTTGCCGAAGCGCTCCTCCTCCGTCGTGCCCTTGAGGCTGATGGCGCCGAGCCGGTTGAGGTCGAACGAATCCGCCATCTCCAGCCCGAAGCCGAAGCAGCCGCTCGCCGGGATGACCGGATTGTCCAGATGCACCCCGCAAAGCTCTACAGATAAATCCTTTACCATATAATGTCCTCCTTTCTGAAAACGGGACCGTCCTTGCAGATCCGCTTCGCTCCCACAGCCGTGTGGCAGGAGCAGCCGTAGCAGAATCCGGCGCCGCAACCCATTCGCTCTTCGAGACTTGCCTCACCCGGGCAGGACAGAGCCGAGCAGACCGCCTGCATCATCTTCATCGGCCCGCAGGTGTAGAAAAAGTCGCACTTGGGCGCGGCCTCCCGTATGGCATCCGTGACGAAACCCTTGACCCCGACGCTGCCGTCGAGAGTGGCGATAATGGGCTCGATGCCCAGGGCGCGGTACTCATCCCTGAGAACGATTTCGTCCTCCCGGTTGAATCCGAGCACCACGCTGACCCGCTTGCCCGCGGCAATCAGCTCCCTGCTGAGCAGATGAAGCGGAGCGGCACCGAGGCCGCCGCCCACCAGCAGGGCGTCAGCGCTGCAGGCCTCCGGGGAGAATCCGTGCCCGAGGCCGGTGAGAAGCTCCAGAGTCTCGCCGGGACGCATCCCCGACATCTGCCGCGTGCCTGCGCCCACCGTCTTATAGACCAGGGTCAGACCCTCCGGCGTGCAGTCGCAGACGGAAATCGGCCGCCTGAGGTAGAAGCCGTCCAGCGCGATGTCCACGAACTGGCCGCTGCGGACCGCGACGGGAACATCGGCACTGAGCCGGAGTCGGAAAGTATCCCGTGCCACCGCATCGTTGCCGTTGATTGTAAATATTGTCTTTTCCATAAAATCCTAATTCTCAGACCCGGGCCGGCTGTCCGAAACAGTTTGCCCGTCGCCGGCAGGCCGGCTGTCGCCAAATGGCTGACCGTCAAATGCTTGCCGCCCGTCATAAACAATCCGCCCGTCCTTGAGCGTCATCCTTACCCGACCGCGAACCTTCCACCCCTCGAACGGGGTCGAATGCCCCTGCGAGAGGAAGCGGCTGCTGTCTATTGTATATTCCTCATTGAGGTCAATGATGCAGATGTCGGCCCGCGCCCCCTCCTCCAGACTGCCTCCGCCGAGGCGGAAAATCCTGCGCGGAGAGGCGCAGAGCGCATTCAGGAGCGTCTCCAAAGAAACTTTCCCTCCCAGTACGAGGCTGGTGTAGAGCACCGGAAAGGCAGTCTCCAGGCCCGTGATGCCCATCGCGCTGCCCTCCAGCCCGCGGGACTTCTCCTCCGCGCTGTGCGGAGCGTGGTCGGTGGCTATGGCGTCTATGGTGCCGTCGTTCAGGCCCTCGATCAGGGCATCCCTGTCGGCTGCGCTGCGGAGAGGCGGATTCATCTTGAATCTTCCCTCCTCCCGGAGGTCATCCTCGCAGAGAGTAAGGTAGTGCGGCCCGGTCTCGCAGGTAACGTTTACCCCGCGCCTTTTCGCCTCGCGGATCAGGGCCACGCTTTCCGCCGTGGAGATGTGGCAGACGTGGTAATGGCAGCCCGTCCGTTCGCAGAGCTTGAGGTCGCGCGCAATCTGCCCCCATTCGCTCTCGGAGCATATGCCCCTGTGGCCGTGCCCGGCACAGTAGCGTCCGTCGTGGATATAGCCCCCGCGCAGCAGGGTATTGTCCTCGCAGTGCGCGGCGATTATGCAGTCTTCGCGGGCTGCGGCCTGCATTGCGCGGAGCATGATGTCCCCGTTCTGCACCCCGCTCCCGTCGTCGGAGAAGGCGGGTACCTTGTCTTTGAGAGATGCAAAGTCCACGAGCTCAGCGCCTTTGCGCCCGAGCGTTATGGCGGCGTAGGGGAGTACTTCGATGCAGGCGTCGCGCTCTATTATGTCAGTTTCGGCTTTGAGATGCTCCTCAGTGTCGGGCACCGGGTTGAGGTTGGGCATGGCGCAGACGGTGGTATAGCCGCCCGCGGCAGCCGCCTGTGAGCCGCTGCGTATCGTCTCCTTGTATGAATATCCCGGTTCGCGGAAATGGACATGGATGTCGGCGAAGCCGTAGCTTACCAGGCAACCGGAAGTATCGATTATATGAACATCGCCCCCGACCTGCAGGTTATATCCCTTCCTGCAGATGATGCCGTCCCTGATAAGAATGTCGGGACCGCTTCCCCTGAGCAAAATGTCCTGAATCATCGTTGGATTTGACTGCACCGCAATCGTACAAAGATAGGCATAATTTCGGAAAAAACGGAAAATAGTTATCAACATCAAATTGTCAATAATTTGATTTGCAGAGCCGGAACTGAAATTGTAACTTTGTGGCTTCTTATCAGGGTTAGTATGAAAGTCAGCATTATTATGGGTTCCAAAAGCGACTGGGATGTGATGTCAGCCGCCTGCGACACCCTCGACGAATTCGGCGTGCCTTACGAGAAGAAGGTAATCAGCGCCCACCGCACACCACAGTTTTTCTGCGAATATATGGCTTCCGCCCGCGAGAGGGGAGTCGATATTGCGATTGCGGGTGCAGGCGAGG
>CAVAID010000024.1:0-29330 GCA_963588685.1 bacterium | reverse complement strand
GTTCGATTCTGTTTAACTGTTCCATAAAAGTTTTTCATTATCAAGTTGCGGGAACCCGGCCGCGCGGTCCTTTGTCCCGCTGCAAATGAAAGCAGAAAATTCCGGAACCCAACACAAGAAACAGAAAAAATTTTTCTTGTCGCCCGATAAGATTTTTTCTTTGCAAAGAAACAGATAAATCTCGCAAATGTTTTTTATCAATCCTTGCGGATGTGGAATTAAGGCGTAATATTTGGCAAAAATCGAACTATGGGATACACTATCAGCAGAAAGGAAGAGAGCAGCTGCCTCGAATGCGGGGACAGCCTCAACGGGCGGAAGGACAAGAAGTTCTGCTGCCTGAGCTGCAAGAACAGCTACAACAACCGCAAGTACCAGGAGTTCCGCCGCTTCAGGGCGGACATAATGAGCAGACTCTCCAGAAACTATGAGATTCTGGAGAGTCTGCTTACAAGCGGCGCGAGGGGAGCGATGCTCGAAGACCTCGCGTGCGACGGTTTCGACGCCTGCTGCATCACGGGCTCGCGCAAATACGCGCGTCATCTGGAGTGCAGCTGCTTCGACATCAGCTTCTACAGGACGGACAGCCGGATATTCAACATCCGCCGCCGCGAAATCGGGGAGGGACGGAAGCTCAGCGGATCTTTATCAGGCCCATCTCGAGCCCCCAGCAGCCGTCAGTTATGATCGGCACCTCCCGCCCGTCAGCATCGCTGACATAGACGAAGCCATCCACGAAAGTATGCGAATGCCCGCCTATCACGATGTCGATATGGCGGGTTTTCGGTACTATCTCCTGGTCCTCGCGGTATCCGAGATGCGAGAGAAGGATTATCATATCGCATTTCTCTTCGGAATGGAGGTACTCCGCCCAGCGGTTCGTAACCTCGACATTGTCCAGCTGCTGGAAGCGTGACGAAACGGTCGCACTGACATTGGTGGAGAGGTCGGACTCCAGGCCGATGATGCCTATCTTCATTCCTCCGCGCTCCACTATGGCGTAAGGCTTGACATAGTTGGCGAGTTCGAACTGCGATACATCTATGTTGGCTGACACCACAGACACTCCGTCAAGCATCGCGAGCCTCCCGGTAAGCGCCTCTATGTCATTGTCGAACTCGTGGTTTCCGAGGGTCACGCAGTCGTAGCGCAGGTCATTGATGAGCGCAGGCTCAAGCTTGCCCTCCAGCTCGGTAAAATAGGAAGTACCCTGGCTGAAATCGCCTGCATGCAGAAGCAGCACGCGGTCCTCGCCGTAAACGGTGCGTATCGAGTCCACGAACGCCGCCCTCTCGATTATGCCTCCGCGCCCGGCATCATCGCCGCTGCGCATAGGTTCAAGGTGGCTGTGGGTATCGTTGACATGTATTATCACAAGCCTTGGCTGCCTCTCGCAGGCCATGAGCGAGAGCAGCAAAGCGCAAACTGTCAGAAATTTCTTCATCATTGCGGTCTCCTCCTTTCTCCTTTGACTGTAACCCTTCCGTCGGAAGCGCCCTCGATGAGGCGGCCCTCCTTCTCGTATTCAAGTACATACGGGAGCATAGAGTCGAGTACTTTCTTCCTGGTGATTATCAGCTCCCTGGCGTTCTTTGCGATGGTGAGCCCGTCGCCCCCGTCAAGCAGGAAGTCTATGGTCCCGACTCCGTAGATGCGGTCCGGATCTATCGGTTTGCCGCCCACGAGCAGGGTATCAATCCTGCCGCTGTCCACGACCAGCTTCACTCCGGCTACAGGCTGCACCTTTGTAGAAGCCATGAAGTCGAAAATCGCCTGCAGGTCGCGGCCCTCCAGAGCCACATAGCAGAGGTGGTTGCGGAACGGGAACATCGACTCGATGTCATCCAGTATCACATCTCCGGCAGGCATATCGACCCTGATTCCGCCTGAGTTGACTATCGCCACATCGACCTTCTTGCCGGTGGTCGCAGCGACATCCTCCATAATATGGTCCACAAACCAGTTGGAGAGGTCCCCGTCGGCGCGCTTCTGATGCATCTCCCTGGCGGAGTGCGCGATAACCTGCTTGAGATGCTCCATCCTCGGCTGCACTGCAATCAGGTCGCGCGCCGCGGCATAGGTAGCGCTTCCTTTCTCAAACACCCGCCCGTTAGGGGCGATGTAGCAGCTGTCGTTTAACGTGCCAAGCGCCTCCGGCACATTGTCCGCCGTGGCGGCGGTGACACCCGTCCTGTGCCCGTCCATATTGTACTTCTCCCAGCTCACGGAGTGCGAGCAGGAGCAGGCCAGAAGTCCCAGGGCAAGGGCTGCAATTATTTCTGTTTTAACCATTTCCAGAGATCTTTCCAAGTCGATTTCTTGCCGAACATAAGGATTCCGACCTTATAAATCTTGGCGGACATCCAGGCGCAGGCTATGAATGTAAGTACCAGCAGGCCAAGCGACAGCGCGATTTCCCAACCCGGCACGCCGAACGGCAGACGCGCGAGCATCACTATCGGCGAGGTGAACGGGATGATGGAACCCCAGAACACTATGGCGCTGTCCGGAGCCTTGAACGCATAGAGGGCGATGAAGAATCCGAGAAGCAGAGGCACGGTGGCAGGGAGAGTGAGCTGGTTGGAATCCCCCTCGTTCTCCACGGCGGAGCCGATGGCGGCGAAGAAGGACGCGTAGAGCATATATCCGAGCAGGAAGAATGCCACGAAACATACCAGGATGAGGCCCAGATTCATATTTGAAAGCGACGAGAGAATGAGCGCGGCATCGTTGACCTCACCCATCTGCGCGCCCATCGAGCCGGAAGCCATCTGGCTGATCTGCTCGGCATCCATATTGCCGATGAGCTGCGGCCCGGCGAAGGCGCCGACCACGCCCACGATGACACCGGTGAGCAGTATCCAGAGCAGGAACTGCGTCATGGCGACCAGCGCGATACCGATAATCTTGCCGAACATCAGCTCGGTGGCCTTGACGGAGCTTATCAGCACCTCAACCACCCTGCTGGACTTCTCCTCGATGACGGAGGAAGAAACCATGCCGCCGAAGATGGAGATAAACATGTAGATTACCATTCCGAGTATCATGGAGACGAACATATAAACCCCTGATTCAGAGATTTTTGCCTCGCCGTCCTCTCCGAGGGTGTAGGAGCGCAGCTTTATGTCCGGCTTGACGTCCTGCATAATCTGCTCCAGACCTTCTATATTATAGGAAGCGACGCGATAGTTCTCCACGGCGGAATTGATCCTGCTGTTCAGCACCTCCGTCATATCCATTCCGAGAGGCTTGTTGGAATAAATCTCCGCACCGAGGGTTTTCGTCTCAGGATTGAGCGCAGAGACGGAAAGCACGGCGTCATAGCCCAGATTGCCGAGATTCGCCTTGAGGGAATCCAGCTGCAGTCCGGTGCAGTCGAAGAAGCTCATGGTCTCCGTATCCCCGAGGACAGGCATCACTATGCCGGACTCATCGACCACGGCGACCTTTTTGCCTTCCTCCTTGGTATTCATCATTATAATCGTCGGCAGCAGGCACACTGCGGCGAAGAGTACAGGTGCGAGAAAAGTAATCAGCAGGAAGCTCTTCTTCCTGACGCGAGTCATGTACTCGCGGTTGATGATAAGTCCTATTGTACGCAGGTTCATTTCACTCCCTCCCCTTCAGTTACAAGTTTGATGAAAATATCGTTCATGCGCGGCATCAGCTCGCGGTAGGAGTTGATCTGCACTCCCCTGTCGAGGAAGGTCCTCAGGGTCGAAGTGCCGTCGGTCTCGCGCGGCAGCACCTCGCTGTGGCGGCCTTCGGAGTCGGTATAGACCAGCTCGACATTGTTGTTGCCGTAGCGGCGGCGGATATCGTCAACCCCGCCGGTGATTACCAGGTGCGACTTGTTGATGAGAGCAATCTCGTCGCAGAGTTCCTCGACGGACTCCATATTGTGGGTGGAGAGCACTATGGTCGCGCCCTCGTCCTTGAGGCGGAGTATCTCCCTGCGCACCACTTCGGCGTTGACCGGGTCGAAGCCGGAGAAAGGCTCGTCGAGTATCATCAGCGACGGCCTGTGGACCACTGTGGTAATGAACTGCACCTTCTGGGCCATACCCTTGGAGAGCTCCTCAACCTTCTTGTCCCACCAGGACTCGATGCCGAAGCGGACGAACCAGTCCTTGAGAGCAGCGCGGGCATCGCCGGAGCTCATTCCCTTGAGCTGCGCCAGGTACATCGCCTGTTCGCCGACCTTCATCTTGCGGTAGAGGCCGCGTTCCTCGGGCATATAGCCGATTTTCTCGACATCGCGCTGGGTTATCGGCGCGCCTTTGAAGAGTATCTCGCCCGCCGTGGGGATGGTGATTCTGTTGATGATGCGGATGAGGGTCGTCTTGCCCGCCCCGTTAGGACCGAGCAGACCGAATATCCTGCCTTCCGGAATTTCAAGGTTAATGTCCTCGATAGCAAGCTTTTCGCCGAATCGCTTGCTGACGTTTCTACACTCTATTATTGACATAGCGCTGCAAAGATATAAAAAAAGACCGTCTTGCGGACGGTCTTATCGTAATTTAGGTCTGAACCTACCTTATCTTCAGCACCGGGGCGATGTCGTTGAGATTCTGCTCCGGGAGAGTCACATGGAGGCCGTCGGCCTGCTGGCTGAACTTCAGCTTGCCGTAGCCGAGAAGCTCTACGCTCCTGACTTTCTTGAAGTTGGCCTTGGTGAGAGACTTCACGACGAGGCTGTGGCTCTCCGGCCAGCCGAGGGCTGTGGCGTAGAGTACCTTGCCCTTCTGGGCGAAGCGGATCTCGTCGGCGCCGGCCTTGGCATAGCTGCCTTCGTTGAATCCCTGGGCGTTGATCTTGATGTCGGCATTAGCCACAGGGCCCTCGCCGAAGACCTTCCACGGACGGGTGTCGTAGATGCTCTCGCTGTTGACCCTCATCCAGGCTCCGAACTCGTCGAGGATGGCCTTTTCCTTCTCGTCGAAGGTGCCGTCCGCGCGCAGAGGCACGCTGAGGAGCAGGTTGCCGTTCTTGCTGACGATATCGACAAGGAGCTTAACGACAAAGGACGCCGACTTGTAGCTGCCGCTCTCGTAGATGCCGGTATTGTAGTGCCAGCCGCCGATGCAGGAGCAGGTCTGCCAAGGGTCGGAGATGATTTCGTTTGGCGCTCCCCTCTCCACATCCCAGACAAGGGCCTTGCGGTCCTCCTCGCTGAGGATTTTGCCGAGCATCACAGCCTCGAGCTTACCGTTGTGGGTAGCCATATTGTGGTTGTAGAAATGCGCGGCAATCTTGAGTCCCGCGTCGCTGATGCCGTTGAAAGGCATCACGGTATCGTCGAAGTACAGCAGGTCGGGGTTGTAGCGGTTGATGACGTCGAGGGTGCGGTCGTAGAAATTGGTCACGAACTCCACGCTCGGGAGGCAGGCTCCGTTGCCCCAGTTCCACTGGCGGTGAACCATATAGTCCGCCCAGGTTCCCTGGCTGAGCGGGTGGTTCTGGGCATAGAGCTTCTGCGGGTCGAGCCCTTCCCACCATTTGCCCTTGCCGTCCTCCTTGGTGAGCCAGCCGTCGTAGTTCTCGCCCATCCTTTCGCCGTTGCGGTCGTATCTGCGGGAAGTCTCGTACCAGGTCCAGGCGTGGTCTGCATGCAGGCTGACGCCGAACTTGAGGCCGTACTTACGGGCAGCCTTTGCCCATTCGTCGAGGATGTCCCTCTTAGGACCTATGTTCTTGGAGTTCCACTCCTGATACTGGCTGTCCCAGAGGTCGAAGTTGTCGTGGTGGTTGCCGAGCGCGAAGAAATACTGCGCGCCGAGGCTCTTGTAGTAGGCAATCAGGGAGTCGGGATTCCATTTCTCAGCCTTGAAGAGAGGCAGAATGTCTTTGAATCCGAAGTCGGCCTGATGTCCGTAGTGCTCGCGGTGGTACTGCCACTCGCGGCTGCCCTCGATGTAGAGGCCGCGGGCCATCCAGTCGCCGGTACCCTCCACGCACTGAGGCCCCCAGTGGGCCCAGATGCCGAATTTGGCGTTGCGGAACCATTCCGGAACCTGATAATTCTCCTTGAGCGATTCCCAGCTCGGAGCGAACTCGCCCGTCATCATCTTCTCGTGCTCCTCGGAGACCGGAACCTGATATTCCTGAGCATGCAGCAGCCCCGCTGAAAGGAGCAGGGCTGAAGCAGTTGCTAAAATTGTGATTTTCTTCATATTACTTCGCGGCTATCGCAACGACTGAGCACGGAGGCAGGGTTACCTCGAGACCGGCCTTGGTCATCTTGTAGTCCTTGAACGCTGCCGGAGCCACCTTGTCGGCGCTGCCGAAATCGTTGTAGTCATGCACGTCGCCGGAGGTCAGCACGCGGGCGGACACGATCTTGGACACGGCCTTGGCGTTGTCGAAGGTAACGAGCACCTTGGCTGACTTCTTGAGGTCGGTGTTGACCAGGGAGATGTTCATCACGCCATCCTTGCGGGAAGCGGTCGCATCCACCTCAGGCACAGCAACCTTGCGGTCGCAGCTAACCTTTGAGGTCAGGCAGTCGGTAGCGAGATACTCAGCGTTCTGGTGCACGTTGTACATCTCGAACACATGGTAGGTCGGGGTGAGCACCATCTCGGTCTCGTTGGTAAGTATCATTGACTGAAGCACATTCACAACCTGGGCTATGTTGGCCATCTTCAGGCGGCGGGTGTACTTGTGGAAGATGTCGAAGTTGAGGGCAGCCACGATGGCGTCGCGCATGGTGTTCTGCTGATAGAGATGTCCCGGATTGGTGCCCGGCTCCACGTCATACCAGGTTCCCCACTCGTCGAGGAGAAGGCCCACACGGCCTGAAGGGTCATATTCGTCCATGATGTCGATATGCTTCTTGAGCACATCCTCAATCTCGATGGTCTTGGAGAGGATGTTGTAGTACTCCCTGTCGGAGAACTTGGTCGCAGGGCCCTTGTGCTGCCAGTCCACAACGGTATAATAGTGGAGGGAGATGCCGCTCATGCCCTTGCGGGTGAGGTTCTGCATAAGCACCTTGGTCCAGTTGTAGTCATAGTCGGAAGCGCCGCTGGCAATCTTGTAGAGGCGGTTGTCGCCGAAGTTGCGCAGATAGGTGGCGTAGCGGCGGTAGGTGTCGCTGTAGTACTCCGGAGTCATGTTGCCGCCGCAGCCCCAGGCCTCGTTGCCGATGCCGAAATACTTCACCTTCCAAGGCTTCTCGCGTCCGTTGGCGCGGCGCAGGTCGGCCATGGTGCTCTTGGCGTCGGAGGTCATGTACTCGACCCACTTGGCCATCTCCTCTACGCTGCCGCTGCCCACATTGCCGCTGATGTACGGCTCGATGCCGAGCATTTCGCAGAGATTGAGGAACTCGTGGGTACCGAAGCTGTTGTCCTCGAGGGTGCCGCCCCAGTTGTTGTTGGAGATGTAGGCGCGCTTCTCCTGAGGGCCGATGCCGTCCATCCAGTGGTAGTCGTCGGCGAAGCATCCGCCCGGCCAGCGCATTACAGGGACCTTGAGGGCCTTGAGGGCCTCGAATACGTCCTTGCGGTAGCCGTTGATGTTAGGAACGCTGGAGTTCTCGCCGACCCAGAGGCCGCCGTAGATGCAGCGTCCGAGGTGCTCGGAGAACTGTCCGTAGATTTCGGCAGGGATGGTTTCGCCCGTGCCGGCATCGTGGATTTTTATCGTGGCGTCCTGGGCATTGAGGGCCGCAGGCGCAAGCAGGCAGAGACCTGCGAGGATTACAGTGCTTAGTTTGTTCATAATTGTGTGATTGATTTTATGCAAATTTAGGATAATTTTGACTAATTTCGCAACCTATGGCGAAGGCATCGGTCAATATTGAAACACTGTGCAAACAAGTTGTAACAGATATCCGGGGCGGAAAGTACTCCCCCGTCTATCTGCTCATGGGGGACGAGCCCTATTATCCGGAACTTGTCTGCCGCGAAATTCTCGGGCACTGCATCCCCGAAGAGGAAAAGGACTTCAACGAGACGGTCTGCTACGGAGCTGATGTCACCGCGGAGCAGGTAATCTCCGCCGCGAGGCGCTATCCGATGATGGCGGAGCGGCAGCTGGTGGTGCTCAAGGAGGCCCAGATAATGGACAAGATCGAGGACCTCGCCGTCTATTGCAACGAGCCGCTGGACTCCACGGTGCTGGTGATACTCCTGCACGGGGCGTCCGTGGACAAGAGGCGCGCGCTCTACAAGGCAGTCAGCAAATGCGGGACGGTGATTGATTCGCCGCAGCTTCGCGACTACGAGATGCCGCGCTGGATTTCCTCCTACTTCGAGGGGCGGGGGATGAATATCGACCCGAGGGCCGCGGCGCTGCTCGCCGAATACGCGGGCACCGACCTTTCCAAGATAACGGTGGAGACCGACAAGATGCTGAAGAACCTCCCCGACGGGACCGTATCCATCAGCATTGAGGATATTGAGAGGAATGTGGGCATCTCCCGGCAGTTCAGCGTGTTCGAGCTTACCAAAGCCCTCTCCTACAGGGACGCGCCGAAAGCCCTGAAGATTGCCGCCAACATAGGCTCGGAGCCCAAGTTCGCCCTCCCCGCCGCCGTCAGCGCCATATACGGCAACTTCAACAAGCTGCTCCGCTACGAAGCGCTGCTCCAGCGCAACCGTTATCCGTCACGCGAAGACAAGGCCAAGGCCCTGGGCGGAATCAACCCCTATTTCTACGCCGAATACGACGCTGCCGTCAAAAACTATCCCCTCCCCAAGACGATGGCAGTGATATCTCTTCTGTGCAGATATGACTACCTCGCAAAGGGAGGGGACGGTGCTCTCAGCCCGGCCGACGAACTGCTCGTCGAGCTCTGCGCCAAGATTCTGAATATTTAATTCTCGTATCTTTTCTCTTTGGTGCGGGTGAGTTTCTCCTTCATCGCGTCCACGCACTCGGTGATGGCGTTCTCAAAGGTATCGGCAACGCGCTCGATGATGAGGTTGTCGCCCGGGATGCGAATCTGGATTTTTGCTTTCTTGCCTTCCTTGATGTCCTCAAGCGACACCTCGGCCTCTTCTGCAACGCCGTCAACGAACTTGGCAAGGCGTGCGACCTTCTTCTCGACGAATGCGGTGAGCTTCTCACCTGCGTCGAACTTCAAAGCTTTCAGTTTAATCTCCATTTTTACCTCCGTTTTTAGCCCTGGGATGGGCGTTTTTATAAACATTCTGCAGACGTTCTATGGAATTGTGCGTATAGACCTGGGTTGCAGCCAGCGAAGAATGTCCCAGAAGTTCCTTGATGGAGTTGAGATCCGCCCCGCCCTCGAGAAGTTCGGTGGCGAGCGTGTGTCTCAGAGTGTGTGGCGACTTCCTTCCGCTGATGCCGCCCGCTGCGCCGAGCTCCCTTTTGACCGCCCTGTCGACGAAGACCGGATACAGTCTTCCGCCTCTGGGGGTCTGCAGAAGCGGCGCTTCAGGTCGAAGATCCGCACTTTTCAAAGAGCTCTGCGATTGTAAATATAGTGAAATTTCCTTACAAAGTGAAGCCGTGAGAGGAATTTCGCGCATTTTTGAGCCTTTTCCCGTCACTCTCACCACCCGGCGCGAGAGGTCCACGGAGTCCCGATTGAGAGAAATCAGCTCCGCGCGGCGCATCCCGGTACCGTACAATATACTGATTATCAAGCGGTAAAGCACATCCTCATACGAGCCGAACTCAGGCACGCCGGCAGTGCTGCGGAAATATTCCTCCATCGCATCCTGACGGAAAAATTCCGGGAGCCTTTTCTCCTGCCGCGGCTTGTGCACGAGGCGCACGGGGTTGGAGGCGAGCACCCCCTCCTTTATAAGGAAACGGCAGAAGCCGCTGAGCACGCTGAGATGCAGGGACACGGTGCGGGCGCTTTCCTTGCGCTCGTCCATCAGGTACACTTCGTAGGCGCGGATGCTCTGCACATTCATATAAGAGGCGATGCCTTCGGCTGGGTCATAGCCGCAGAAGGCAAGGTATCCGTCCAGGACCCCGGCGTAGATTTCGCAGGTGCGCGCGGAGAATCGGCGCACCGTGCGTATGTATTCTATGTATTTATCCCTCATTGACTTCCTTGAGCCCGAGCTCCGGAGCGCGGCGGCGCATATAGACATCTGCTTCCTCGAAGTTGTTGCCTATGACCCCGTCCAGGATGGCCTCCTTGACCATCTCCTTGAGGTCCCCGATCTCGTGGCACGGCGGTATGCCGTACACCTGCATCACATATTCTCCGGTGATAGGGTTCTTGAAGTTGCGGATAGCGTCCTTGGCCTCGACCTCCACCAGCTTGCGCTTCACGAGCTCGAAATTGGAGCGGATGCGGGCGACCTTCGCCTCGTTCTTGGAAGTGATGTCGGCATTGCAGAGCAGCATCAGGTCGTCGATATCGTCCCCGGCGTCAAAGAGCAGACGCCTTACCGCGGAATCCGTAACTCCGTCATCCACAAGGGCTATCGGTCTGAGGTGCAGGCGCACCAGCTTGGAGACGTATTTCATCTCGTCCATCGAGAGCGCGAGCCTGCGGAAAATCGGCGGCACCATCTTCGCCCCGATTACATCATGTCCGTGGAAAGTCCAGCCCAGCGCCTTGTCGTAGCGCTTGCTGGCCGGCTTGCCTATATCGTGCAGCAGGGCGGCCCAGCGCAGCCAGAGCAGGTGGTCGCGGCCCTCCTGCGGAGAGACATCCTCTATATGGATATTGTCCGTAACCGCCAGAGTATGGGCGAAATTGTCCTTGTGGCCGCGTCCGTCCACGGTCTCCACGCCCTTGAGGGCGGAGAGTTCCGGGAGGATGTACGGCAGGAGCCCGGCCGTGTCCATAAGGCGGAACGCAATCGAAGGCCGCACGGTCACGAGCATCTTGTTGAGTTCCTCGGCTATCCTCTCGCGGGAGAGAATCTTCAGCCTCACGGCCATCCTGCGCATCGACTCTATCGACTCCGGCACAATCTCGAAAGTCCTCTCCGGAGTGGAAAGCTTGGCGGCAAACCTCACCGCGCGCAGCATCCTTAGCGGGTCGTCGGAATAGGTGGTATCAGGGTCGAGCGGGGTGCGTATTATGCCCGCAGCAAGGTCCCTGATGCCCCCGAACGGGTCCACCAGAGCGCCGAAGTCGTCCGCCTGCAGGGAGAACGCCATGGCGTTGATGGTGAAGTCGCGCCTCATCTGGTCGTCCTCCAGCGTGCCGTCCTCGACTATAGGCTTGCGGGACTCGCGGCGGTAGGACTCCTTGCGGGCGCCCACGAACTCCACCTCATCGCCTTCGAAACGCAGCATCGCCGTGCCGAAGTTCTTGAAATAGGAGACCTTCTTGTGCAGCCTCTCCCCCACCGCCTGTGCGAAGTCGATGCCGCTGCCCTCCACCACTATATCTATATCGTTGCAGGGCCTGCCGAGGAAGCAGTCGCGCACATAGCCGCCTATGACGAAGGCGCGGACCCCCTTGGCGGCGGCCACCTCCCCCACTATGCGGAAGATCGGTTTTTGCAGAAACTGTGCAGTTATCGTTGACATATCATCTCTTCATAGGAGGGAATATGGTCGCAAGGCACGAACTTCCCCCCGTTCAAAGCGTAAATATAGGTCAAATTTCCGTTTGTCAGTATCAGAAATTTCACCCCGAGCACAGAATTGTATCTCATAGCCTGCTCGACGACCGTGGAAGTCAGCTCCACCTCCGGGCGCTTGCATTCCACTACCGCAAGCGGCGAAGCCTCTCTGTCATAGACGATTATGTCCGCCCTGTAGGGCTTGCCACCGAAACGGAAACCCACCTCGCTCATCATCAGATGCACCGGCACCTTGAAAATGTCGCGAAGCTGTACAATAAACCACTGCCGCACCTGTTCCTCAGGTGTGGCAGTGACATTCTTGCGGCGCAGCGGATCCCAGACCTGCGCCATTATTTCTTGGCCTTGACGGCGGCTTCCTCTACCGGCAGGCAGGCCTTGTACTGAGCCATATAGGCATCAAACCCGGCCACATCCTCCCTGTCCGGAGCGATTTCGCTGCCGGCGTTGCCGGCGAATACCTTGGTATCGAGATAATCCTCAAGGCTGAGTCCCTTTCCATCAACGAGGTAATGGGCAAGCAGGGCAATGCCCCACGCGCCGCCTTCGCCGGCAGTCTCCATCACGGAGATAGGCGAATCGAGAGCGGCCGCGAGGACCCTCTGCCCCACTCCAGGGGTCTTGAAGAGTCCTCCGTGGGCGGTAATCCTGTCCACCTTGACCCCCTCCTGCCTGAAGAGTATGTCGTTGCCGAGCTTGAGCACGGCCACTGAAGCATAGAGCTGGGAGCGGAAGAAATTGGCGAGGCTGAACCTGTCGGAAGCCGACCTCACGAAGAGCGGACGGCCCTCCGCGAACCCGGTCACAGGCTCGCCGGAGATGTAGTTGTAGGCAATCAGCCCGCCGCAGTCAGCGTCTCCTTCGAGAGCGTGCCTGTAGAGCTTGCCGAAAATCTCGCCCATATCGACCTTCACGCCGAGCAGCTGCTGGTACTCCCTGAAGAGGCCAACCCAGGCATTGAGCTCGGAAGTGCAGTTGTTGCAGTGAACCATCGCCACTGGGCTGCCGGACGGGGTCGTGACCATATCAATCATCTCGTACGGACGGCTCAGAGCCTTCTCCAGCACTATCATTGAGAATGAAGAAGTGCCGGCGGAGACATTGCCGGTGCGCGGACGCACGGCATTTGTGGCTGCCATTCCGGTACCAGCGTCGCCCTCAGGAGGGCAGAGAGGCACTCCGGCCTTGAGCGTGCCGCTCGGGTCGAGCAGCAGCGCGCCCTCCGGAGTCAGACAGCCGGCATCGGCACCTGCAGGAAGCACCTCCGGCAGTATGTCGCGGAGCTTCCATGGGTAGCCTTTCGGTGCCACGAGAGCGTCGAACTTCGCAACCATGTCGGCGCAGTAGTCGCACTTCTCCGAATCCACGGGAATCATGCCCGAAGCGTCGCCCACACCGAGCACCCTGCGGCCCGTGAGCTTCCAGTGAATATAGCCCGCGAGAGTGGTCAGGAAGTCGATTTTCCCGACATGTTCCTCGCCGTTCAGGATGGCCTGATAGATGTGAGAGATGCTCCAGCGGAGCGGAATGTTGAAGTCGAAGAGCCTGGAGAGCTCGGCAGCGGCTGCGCCGGTGTTGGTGTTTCTCCAGGTGCGGAAAGGCACGAGGATTTCGCCGTCGGCACCGAAAGGCATATAGCCGTGCATCATGGCGCTGACTCCGATAGCGGCAAGGCTCTCTATTTCAACGCCGTACTCGGACTTCACATTGGCCCTCAAATCTGCGTATGAGCCCTGAAGGCCCTTCCAGATCTCCTCTATGGAGTAGGTCCAGAGCCCGTCCACGAGCTGGTTCTCCCACTCGTAGCTGCCCTGAGCCACGGGACGGTTGTCCGCGTCGATCAGGACAGACTTGATGCGGGTGGAGCCGAGCTCGATGCCGAGAATCGCCTTCCCGGCCTTGATAAGTTCGGCGGTATTCATTATTTAAGTGCCTTGTTCAGAAGATAATATACCTCGTTGCAGCGGATCTCCTTCTTGAACTCGGATACGGTGGTGTCCTTGCCGATGTGCAGCATCTCGATGTCTGCAATCTCGGCATAGTCCTCCCAGTATTCGGCGCTCAGGTCGTAGGAGAATGCGGAGTGGTGAGTACCGCCGGCGATAATCCAGGCGGCGGCGCCGACCTCAAAGGTAGGCTGAGGTATCCAGAGGGCGGAAGCTACAGGCAGCTTAGGAAGCGGCTTAGGCTTGATGCACTCTACATCGGCTGCGATGAGGCGGAAACGGTTGCCCATATCCACGATGGTCGCGGCTACGCCCATTCCGGTCTTGCTGGTGAATACGAGGCGGGCCGTAGGGGTCTTGCGCACTCCGATGCCGAGTTCGTGCACCTCGAGGCGAGGCTTGGAAGCGGCGATGAGCGGGCTGACCTCAAGCATGTGCGACTGCAGGATTGCAGAGCGGTCGCCGTCGAAGTTGAGGGTGTAGTCCTCGAGGAAAGAGCAGCCCTTAGGCAGGCCCTGGCTCATATACCATACGGTGCGGTAGAGAGCGGCGGTCTTCCAGTCGCCCTCGGCGCCGAAGCCATAGCCCTCGGCCATAAGCCTCTGGGAAGCGAGCCCCGGAATCTGGTCGAATCCGCGTCCGGTAGCCTCCACGTTGACATCTCCGAGGTCGTCGAAATTGGTGGTAAAGCCCTTGGCGCCGCTCGCCTTGAGCACTGCGCGCAGGGTAAGCTCCGCCTTGGCGGAATTCCATACCTTCTTATATTCCACGCCCGCCTTGTCCTCAAGGGAGGCATCGTGCTCATAGAGGGAGAAATACTCGCCCACGAGAGCGTCCACGTCGGCGTCTGCCACAGCGTCGAAATAAGGCATAACCTCGCTGAACGGCATATAGTCCACATGGTATCCGAGCCTCATCTCAGCCTCGACCTTGTCGCCGTCGGTCACGGCCACGTTGTTCATCTGGTCGCCGAAGCGGATGATGCGGCAGTCCTGAGCGTCGGCCCAGGCGGCTGCAACCCTCTCCCATACGGCGATGTGCTCCAGGGTCTTGGGGTCTTTCCAGTAGCCGACCACGGTCTTGTGGTTCTTGCGCATGCGGGCGAGGATGTGTCCGAATTCGCGGTCGCCGTGGGCGCTCTGGTTGAGGTTCATGAAGTCCATATCCATGGTGTCCCAAGGAATCTCCTCGTTGAACTGGGTATGGAGGTGGAGCAGAGGCTTGCGGAGCTTCTGCATGCCGTGTATCCACATCTTGGCCGGGGAGAAGGTATGCATCCAGCTGATTACGCCGACGCACTTTGGCTCGGCCTCGGCGCGCGCCATCACGTCCGCAACCTCGGCGGAGGAGTTGGCAGTGCCCTTATAGACGAGCTTGATCGGGAGCAGCCCGGAGGCGTTCATCCCGTCCACCATCTTCTGTGAGTGGCCGTCCACCTGCACCACGGCGTCTCCGCCATAAAGGAGCTGGGCTCCGGTCACGAACCATACTTCAAGATTTTCAAATGCCTTTATCATAATCGTTATTTCTTTTTAGTTTGTCCATAATAAGCGTTAGGACCGTGCTTGCGGGAGAAATGCTTCTCCACGAGCAGCGGGTTCATCGTGAGATAAGGGTTGACGCCGTAGGCGATGTACGCCATCTTCGCCACCTGCTCCAGCACGACTGCGTTGTGCACGGCTTCGGCGGCATCCTTGCCCCAGGTAAACGGGCCGTGGTTCTTGACCAGCACGCCCGGAGTGTGCACGGGGTTGAGTCCCTCGAAGCGGCGGACTATCACGTTGCCGGTCTCGAGCTCATATTCGCCTTTGACTTCGGCCTCGGTCATGTCCGCGGTACAAGGCACCGCATCGTGGAAATAGTCCGCGTGGGTAGTGCCGATGTTGGGGATGTCCCTGCCGGCCTGGGCCCAGGCAGTGGCGTAGGTGGAATGGGTGTGCACCACTCCCCCGATTTCCTTGAACGCCCTGTAGAGCACGAGGTGCGTCGGGGTGTCGGAAGACGGGCGCAGACTGCCCTCCACCACCTTGCCGTCGAGATCGACGACCACCATATCGTCCGGCTTCATATTGTCATAACTGACACCGGACGGCTTGATGACCACGAGGCCGCTCTCGCGGTCGATGGCGGACACGTTGCCCCAGGTGAATATCACCAGGCCGTGGCGCACCAGCTCGAGATTGGCCTCGCAGACTTTTTTCTTGAGTTCTTCCAGCATATTACCAGAGGATTACGTAGAGGGCGGCAACGACAAGCACGATGACCGCTGACCAGATGTTGTATGACTTGCTGGTGTGGAAGAGGCTGAGGTTGATAGGCAGAGCCTTAGGGTCAGCCTTGCGGTCGCGGGAGTTGCTGTAGAGCCAGATGGCCTGGCAGCCCACGAGCACGCCGAAGAATATGAACGCCTGGAAGCCTATGTCGTTGAGGTAGGCGATGGCGTTGTTCTCCGGAGTAGCCGTAGCAGGCAGGCAGGCGCCCCAGATGATGACCACGAGAGCCATTACCACGAAGAAGAGACCTGCGCCGCCGAGAATCTTGGCCCACTTGATCATGGCGTTGCAGTCCTTCTGCTCAGGCAGCTCGACGGAGACGAACTTCTTGTCGATGAGCGAGAGGAGCACGAAGAATGCAAGGAGAATGATGAAGATGTAGCCGGCACGGAGCTGGAACGGCACGCCGCCGAGGAATATCTTGAAGAGCACTCCGAGAGGGATGGTGATGATAGCGGTCCATACGGCAGCCCTGCTGGAAGCCCTCTTCCAGAGAAGTCCGAGGCCGAATACCACAATGATGCCAGGATAGATGAATCCTGAATACTCCTGGATGTACTGGAACGCCTGGTCGAGACCGCCGAGAAGAGGCTCGACTGCGATGGCGGCGATCACGAGAGCTGAGAGCGAAGTGATGCGGCCCACGCGCACGAGTTTCCTGTCGTCCGCGCCCTTGTCGATGTACTTCTTATATATATCCATCGTGAAGAGGGTGGAAGTACTGTTGAACATTGAGGCGAGGGAGGAGATGATTGCGGCTGCGAGGGCTGCGAAGGTGAGGCCCTTGACTCCGGTCGGAGTGAAGTTGCGGACGAGCCAAGGATAAGCGTCGTCGGCCACGTTGATGGAGCCCTTGAGACCTGCGAGCAGCTCAGGATGGATGGAGATGTAGTAAGCGCAGATGCCCGGGAGCACTACGATGAAAGGAATCAAAATCTTGAGGAAACCTGCGAAGATGAGACCCTTCTGGGCTTCGTTCACGCTCTTCGCTGCAAGTCCCTTCTGGATGATGTACTGGTTGAATCCCCAGTAGCCGAGGTTGGTGAGCCATACGCCGCCCACTACCGCAGCGATGCCCGGCACATTGGCAAAGGCGCTCTCGCCGTGGCTCTGCTGGGTCACGAGATGGAGGTGTCCGTCATTGATGTGGTCGCCGGTGGTGAGGTCGGTGAAGATGTTGTTGAGACCTGCGAGCGCGCCGCTGCCGTCACCTACGGCGCTCAGGGCGAAGTAAGCGGTCACGAGGCCGCCGCCCACGAGGAAGAACACCTGCAGAACGTCAGTCCAGGCCACGGAAGCGAGGCCGCCGTAGATGGAATATACACCTGCGATGATGTAGAGGAAGAGAATGATTACCAGCCTCATGGAGATGCTGAAGCTGCCGATCTGGAGAACCGCCCCCTGCAGGCCGAGAATCTGCTCGATGGCAAGAGCTCCAAGCCAGGCCACTGAAGTCAGGTTGACGAATACATAGAGGAAGAGCCAGAGAATCGAGAACGCCAGTCCCACGCCGTCGTTGTACCTCTCGCGGAGGAACTGCGGGATGGTGAATATCTTCTGCTTGAGCATCGTAGGGAGCAGGAACTTGCCGATTACAATCAGCGTTACCGCTGCCATGAGCTCGTATGCAGCCGTGGCGATGCCGTCGGCGTAGCTCGTGCCGGACATGCCGATGAACTGCTCCGCGGAGATGTTGGCAGCGATGAGCGAGGCGCCCACCGCCCACCAGGTCAGGGTGTTGCCGGCAAGGAAGTAGTCGTTGGCGGACTTCTCCTTGCCCTTCTTGTTGCGGCCGAGGAAGAGGCCGAGGAAAATCAATATCGCGAGATATACAAGGACGATGACGAGGTCAACCGTCTTGAATCCCGATGCTGCTATCTGGTCGAAAATACTCATATTCAACTATTTGATATAGAACGCATAGACGCAGTGGCTGGTGTAGGTCTCGCCCGGACGGAGCACGACTGAAGGCCACTCCGGATGGTTAGGGCTGTCCGGATAGTGCTGGGTCTCGAGGCAGATTGCAGCCCTCTTGTTGTAGCTGATGCCGCCCTTGCCGACCACGGTGCCGTTGAGGAAGTTGCCGCTGTAAATCTGGATGCCCGGCTCGTCGGTATAGACATCCATTGCGATGCCGGTCTGCTCGCAGTAAAGGGTCGCGGCCACGAGGGACTCGTCGCACTTGGTGTCGAGCACCCAGTTGTGGTCGTATCCGTTGCCGTTGAGTATCTGCTCATAGTCGGTCTCGCCGATGCGGTCGCCGATTTTGTGCATGGTTCTGAAGTCCATCGGGGTACCCTCGACAGGGGCGTTCTCTCCGAGAGGGATGCTGACGCGGTTGATCGGGGTGAACTCGGATGCGTTGATCTGGAGCTGGTCATCCACGATGCTGCAGGTCGGGTCGCCGCTGAGGTTGAAATATGAGTGGTTGGTCATATTGATCACGGTCGGAGCGGTGGTGGTGGCGGAGTATGCGATGTCAATCCTGTTGTCCTCGGTGAGGGTGTAGGTAACGCAGGCGGTAACTTCGCCAGGGAAGCCGTTGTCGCCGTCAGGTGAAACGATCTGGAGCTTTACATGGCTCGCGTCGGCCTCGACGACCTTGTACGGCTGATACTGCCAGCCGGTGAAGCCGCCGTGCAGGCAGTTGCCGTGGTCATTGGCGGAAAGGGTGTACTCGGTGCCGTCGATGCTGATCTTCGCCCCGGCGATGCGGTTGGCGTAGCGTCCGATGGATGCGCCGAAGTCGCTCATATTGTTCTGCGGATAGTAGTCCTCGACCTTGTCGAAGCCGAGCACAACGTCTCTCTTGACTCCGTCGCGGTCAGGTATGACCACGGAAGTGATGCGTCCGCCGAAGTTGGTGACGGTTACCTCCATTCCGGCTTTGTTCTTCATTGTGTAGAATGCATCCCCGGTCTCCGTCTTTGGAGAGCAGGCGATGATTGGCAGGGCACAGAGGCCGAGCATGATTCGATTGATATTCTTCATATGCTTTTCAGTGTTACTTCGGGTTAACGCAGCAATGCTGCGTATCAGGATACAAATTTACCCAATTATCCCGAACATCGCGCGCCGGAGTGAAACAAATATTTTTATCCCTGTTACTTTGAGGGGAAAATGCCCGATTTGTATTAAATTTGCCGAAATTATTAAGATTCAGATGATAAGTACCGAGACTGCAGCTGCAATCGACAGCATCGATGTAACCCTCAACGCCGGGGGGATGAACACCATCAACATAATCCTGGCATTCGTAATGTTCGGGGTGGCCCTCGGAATCAAGCCGCGGATGTTCATAGAAGTGTTCCGCAAGCCCAAGTCCGTCATCCTCGGGGTATGCTGCCAGTGCATCCTGCTCCCGCTTTTCACCTTCCTGCTCGCGCTTGCGCTGGGCAATCACATAACCTGGACAATGGCGATGGGAATGATACTCGTGGCGGCCTGCCCGGGCGGCAACATCTCCAATTTCATGAGCTCGCTCTCCAAGGCGAACATCGAGCTGTCCGTGAGCCTTACCGCCATCAGCACGGCGCTCGCGATAATTATGACCCCGTTCAACTTCTGGCTCTACGGCAACCTCTACCTGCATTTCGCCAATATTCCGGGCGAGGTGCCGCAGCTCGCAATCCCGCTCTGGGACGTGTTCAAGACCATATTCATCCTGCTCGGAGTGCCGCTTACGCTCGGAGTGCTGACCTCCCACTGCCTTCCCAAGGTGGCGGAGAAGCTCAAGAAGCCGCTGCAGTGGCTCAGCCTGGCATTCTTCATCGCGATGGTGGTGCTCTCCTTCATGGGCAACATCGACGCCTTCCTCAAGTGCATAAAGTACATATTCATAGTGGTACTTATCCACAACCTGCTCGCGCTCTGCATCGGCTTCGGGGTCGGCTCTGCGTTCAAGGTCTCCGACCGTGACCGCCGCACGCTCACCATCGAGACCGGCATACAGAACAGCGGCCTCGGGCTCGTGCTGCTGCTCGGCACTACGATTTTCACCAACTTCCCTGCCCACGGCGGCACGCTCGTGATTACCGCATGGTGGGGTATCTGGCACATTATCAGCGGACTTACGGTCTGCGGTATCTTCCGCCTGAGCGACCGCCGCAAAGCAGTCAGGAAATGAGACGAATCTGGGAAAAGAGCTCCGGTTACGACTTCTGGAGGCACTATGTGGATTTCTGCACGAGGGCCTCGTTCAGCAGCGTGGAGATCTCCGGACTGGAGCGGATGCCCCGCGAGGGGGCGGTGCTGCTCGCGCCCAACCACAGGGCCGCGCTGATGGACCCGCTGCTGGTGCTGCTGCTCCGCAAGGGGCCCACCGGCTTCGGTGCCCGCGCCGACATCTTCCGCAAGCCCCGCATGGCCGCCATCCTGAGGTGGCTCCGCATACTCCCGCTCGCCCGCGAAAGGGACGGGCTTCAGGCAGTTTCGAAGAACTGGGAGATATTCGACGAGATCATCGACTGCCTCGCCCACGGGGTGCCTTTCTGCATGTTCAGCGAGGGCACGCACAGGGCCGAGAGGGGGATGATGCCCGTCAAAAAAGGCCTTTTCCGCATCGCCAAAATGGCCTGCGACAAGCTCGAAGGCCCCGTTTGGGTGGTGCCGGTGGGACTCGACTACGACTATTTCTTCCGCCAGGGAGGCAGGGCCGCCGTCCGCATCGGGGAGCCGCTCGACATGCGCAAGGCCTTCAGTTCCGACAAGCCGGAAGGGGACATCTACCACGAGCTCTGCGCTGAACTGCAGGAGCGCGACCTCGCCCTCATCGACCGCCTGCCGGAGAGGGAGCACGGCCGGATTGCCCTGAGGCTCCTCGGAGCGCTTCCGCTGCTACCGCTCTACCCCGTCTTCGCGCTCGCTTCCGCCCCGATATGGCTCCCTGCAAGCATAATTCTCTCCCGCTTCGAGGACAAGGCCTGGTCGCACACGGTCTATTACGCCTGCCGCCTGCTGCTTCCGGCATTCCTGCCGTTCTACTATATTTTCAGCTTCATACACAAATATTTCACAAACCTTATAACAGATTTGAAATGAAAAGGATACTCTCACTTCTGCTCCTCGTCCCGCTCTGCCTGCCCTCATACGCACAGAAGCAGGACATAGTTAAGGAAGGCTACAGCTTCTTCCCTTTCCCTATTGTGGCGTACGATGCCGACAAGGGACTGCAGTACGGTGCTTTCGCCAACCTCTTCGACTACGGCGACGGCACAGTCTATCCGAACTATGATTCAAAGACTTACCTGGAAGTATCGCTCTTCACGAAAGGCTCGCAGCAGTACTTCCTGATGTATGACAACAAGAAGCTCATCCCGGGCGTCCGCTGGTCCAGCTCGCTCGTGGCCACTGTGGACAAGGCCCTCGACTTCTACGGTTTCAACGGCTACGGCGCCTACTATGACTACGACCGTATCCAGCTGGGCAAGTCCAACGCCAAGGGCGCCCAGGACCCGGCCAACTACCTCTACAGCCCATACTACAGATCAAGGCGCTATCAGATTATAGCCAAGACCGACTTCATCGGCAAGCTCGGCGAGAACCTCTCCTGGGAGGCCGGCTACCACCTGAGGTGGATCAGGCAGAAAGCTATCGACAGGGACAACATCAACAAAGGCAAGGCCGACTACAACATCTTCCCGGACACGGTACCGACCCTCTTCGAGAGCTACCGCAAATGGGGGCTGATCAGCGATGAAGAGGCCGAGGGCGGATTCGTGAGCAGCGTGAGGCTGGGAATGGTCTATGACAGCCGCGACAAGGAAGGTGCGCCTACCCGGGGCATCTGGGCCGAAGGACATCTGACCCTCGCGCCGCGCTGGCTCGGCACCACAACGCCGTTCTACCGCTACTCCATCACTATGAGGCAGTACCTGCCGCTGATAGGGCACGACGTGCTGACATTCGCCTACAGGCTCAACTACGAGGGCAATATCGGGAACGATGCCCCGTACTACGCACTGCCGTTCCTTACCGTGATGGGAGAGAGCTGCGACCGCGACGGAATGGGCGGCTACCGCACCGTAAGGGGAATTATGCGCAACAGGGTCGTGGGCCTCGATATGGCCACCTACAATGCCGAATTCCGCTGGAGATTCTACCGCACGCAGCTGTTCAACCAGAACATCGCCCTCGGTATCAGTGCGTTCAGCGACGGAACGATGGCGACCCGCAGCATCGATATGACATACAGGGGCGAGGAAGCGGACAAGGCCTCATATCTCGAATACATGTCCAGGGGACAGGGCAGCGACAGGCCGCACATCACCGTGGGTGCAGGTTTCAGGCTCATCCTCAACGAGAACTTCATCCTCACCCTCGAATACGGTACCCCGATCAGCCGCTTTTACTCTCAGAGCAATCCTCTCCGCGGGCAGGACGGCAACGGAGCCCTCTATATCAACAGCGGATACCTGTTCTAGAAGCCCTTGCGGATATTGTCCGCAATCCTTGACGCGAGTCTCGAAAGGGAGGTCGTGCTGGCCCACGCGCTGTGCGGCGAGAAGCGGAAGCGCTCAGGGTGCCTGAGATGCATCAGCGGGCTGTCCGCAGGGAGCGGCTCCTCCACGAACACGTCCAGCGCGGCTCCGGCGATGATTCCACTGTCGACGGCTTCCGCGAGCGCAGCCTCATCGACTATACCCCCGCGCCCGAGATTGAGAAGCACGGCGCCGCTCTTCATAAGACGAAGCTCCTCCGGCCCGATAAGCCCACGGGTGCGCTCGTTGAGCGGGGCGTGGATGCTCACGGCATCGGAGGTTCCGAGCAGCACCTTCAGGCTCAGACTCGGATAGTCAGTATTGTGGGAAGTACCTGAAGTAGAATAATATACCACCTTCATTCCGAAAGCCGTGGCAATGCTGGCAACCTTGCTGCCGATGGCGCCCATACCTATGATTCCCATCGTCTTGCCACAGAGCTCGACTGCCGGGTGACTGACATCCGTGAATATGCCTCCGGCGGAATATTTCCCGCTCTTGACGCATTCGTCGAGGTACGGGGCGTTGCCGAGCAGGGAGAGCAGGTGGGTGAATGTGGCCTGCGCGACGGCGTCGGTGGAGTAGCCCGCCACATTGCGGACTATGATTCCGCGACGCTCAGTAGCCTTGAGGTCGATGTTGTTGACCCCGGTCGCCGCTTCGCAGACGAGCCGCAGCTTGGGGGCATGGTCCAGCAGTTCATCGTCAACCCTTATCTTGTTGACAATCAGCACATCGCAGTCGCCCACGCGCTCCAGCGCCTCCTGCCGGGTGCTGGTCTGGTAAGGCACGAATTCGCCCAGAGCGGCAATCTCGTCGAGCGGGGTGCTTCCCATCGTGGAAGCGTCGAGGTATATTATTTTCATATTGTCTTGGTGTATATATCCTTGATTACCAGGCCGGCAAGGGTCATTCCGAAGATGGCGGTCATGTGCGCGGTGCTGCCGTTGATGACGGCCTTGCCGGAAGCCGCGGCCTCCTCGCCCATCGCCTCGCTGTCGGCTGCGGAGATGCCTCTGTTTTCCAGCACCTCGTCGCCATAGACGCAGAGGAAGGAATGTTCCCTGACTCCCCCTTCGCGGCGCAGTTTCTTGCGGAGGGCGGCCCCGAGCGGGCAGTCACGGACTTTCCAGAAGTTGCCGACCTTTATGCGGGTCGGGTCTATCTTGAGAGCGGCCCCGAGGGAGGAGAAAAACACTCCCCGCGCGTCCATCCCGCGCTTGATGAGATATGCCTTATCTTTCAGAGTATCAATCGCATCGATGACATAGTCATACGCATCGAGGTCAAACTCGTCTGCGGTCTCGGCGGAGTAGAGCTTGTGCAGGGCGGTGATCTCTGCATCGGGGCTGATCTCGCGCAGACGCTCGCCGAGCACCTCCACCTTGTCGCGCCCCACAGTGCGTGAAGTCGCCATCAGCTGACGGTTGACATTGCTCTCGCTTACGGTGTCGAAATCGACTATCGTGAGATGCCTGACCCCGGAGCGCACGAGGGCCTCGGCGCACCAGCTGCCCACTCCCCCGACTCCGAAGAGGATGACGCGGGCACTGCATATAGCCTCCTGCACATCCTCCCCCACGAGGAGGGTTGTCCTCTGAAGATAACGGTCCATCTCTAGCGGCCGGCTATGGCCTCGATTTCGACCTTTGCGCCTTTAGGCAGCGCGGCCACCTCATAGCAGACGCGGGCGGGCTTGTCGCCCTTGAAGTATTCGGCATAGACTGCATTCATCGCCCCGAAGTCGGCGATGCTGTCCAGCAGGACGGTCGTCTTGACGATGTCGCCGTATCCGAGGCCCGCTTCCTCGAGTATGTATCCGATGTTGTCAAGGCTCCTACGGGTCTGAGCCTCAATGCCTTCCGGCATTGCGCCGGTCTCGGGGTCGAGCGGGAGCTGCCCGGAGATGAAGAGAGTTCCGTTGAGTTCTACCGCCTGTGAATACGGCCCTACCGCTGCAGGCGCCTTGGGTGATGCTATTGTCCTTTTCATAACTGGAATTTCATTATTGTCTTGCAAAGTTAGGCAAATAATTCTAACTTTATAGGTCGGATATGTAAACCCCGGAAATGAAGGCCCGCATTCTCACAGTTCTGCTCTCCGCCGTGCTTCTCAGCACCGGCGCTGAGGCACGCGTATTCCCCTGGAGCATTGAAAGGGACGATCTCGGCTACAAGCCGCGCTTCGTCTATGATGTCGGTTTCGACCTGCGCTTCGACAACAGGGAGTACCCCCTGGAGGAGCTCTCCCCTTCCGGCACCGTATTCGGCGCCCGGCTTGCACCCGCAATAGGCTTCACCACAAGCACTTACAAGTCCCGTCACACGCTGATGGGAGGCGTGTCGGCGTACAGGGATTTCGGCGGTTCCCCGGTCAATGCGACGCCGTTCTTCTGGTACGGCTACGAGCGCGAGCTGCGCAAGGGGCTGAGTTTCAACCTCACGGGCGGCATTTTCCCCCGCACGGCAAGTCGGGAGAGCTGGTCCACAGCCTTCTTCTCCGAGCGCTTCCGCTGGTATGACCCTTATATGGAGGGGCTGCTGCTGAGCCTGGACGGCAGGAAGGGCCGGCTTGAGCTCGGCTGCGACTGGATGGGCATGAACGGGGTGGCGGCAGATGTAAAGGAGCAGTTCCTGCTGTTTTCCGCCGCTCACCTGCAGCCTCTCAAGTGGCTCAGGTTGGGCTACAACGGCTATATGATGCATCTCGCCAACTCCGCCGAGGCTCCGGGGGTTGCGGACAATATTCTGGCGGAGCCTTATGTCGAATTCGAGCTCGGAGGCGGACGGCGCGTGTTCAGCGAATTCACGCTGCGCCTCGGCTACCTCCAGTCCCTCCAGCGCGACAGGGAGGTTTCCTCGGACTTCAAGGCTCCCGGGCTTGGAGAATTCTCCCTCAGGGCGGTCCGCTCCGACTTAGGCATCAGCAACAGTTTCTATTACGGCAAGGACATTCTCCCCCTCTACGCCTGCACGGATACCGCGGGGCAAGCCTACGCCGACCGCCTCTACCTCTCCGACCCGTTCTTCCGGATCAGTCCGGAAGGTTCCGACAAGGCCGGCTTCTACGAGCGGCTGGAGCTCTTCTGGGCCCCGCAGCTGGGGCGGAACCTCTCCCTGAAGTTCGCCGTGGTATTCCACGCCAACAGCGGCTCATACAGCGGCTGCCAGCAGATTATAAGTCTGAATTTTGATTTGAACAGATATGAACATTAGACTCACTTTGGCGTCCGCGGCGCTGCTTGTCTGCACGCTCGGATGGGCTCAGTCCAAGGCCAACTACGCTCTTGCGGAGCGCTTCACCACAAAGAAGGTAGGCCAGATGGTATTCTCCACCCAGATCAGGCCCAACTGGTTCAGGGACAGCGACAAATTCTGGTACAGCTGGAAGACCCCGCAGGGCACGGAATACTATATCGTGGACCCGGTCAAGGGCACGAAGACCAAGGCCTTCGATATGGCGAAGCTCGCGATGCAGGTCACCGAAACGGTGCGCTATCCGTTTGACGCGCAGCATCTTCCGATTCAAGGTCTGGAACTCAGGGACGACCGGGAGTTCCGTTTCAGCATAGTTTCCGGACTCCACAACGACCTGGACACCACCTACTTCCGCTACGACATCGCTTCGCAGAAGCTCGACACCGTGGCGAAGAGGGAGCCGATCTACCCGAACTGGGCTTCCGTAGCCCCGGACGGCACTTTCGGAGTCTATGTCAAGGGCTCCAACCTCTGGGTGATGGACTCCACGAGCCTGCGCAAGGCGGCCCGCGACGAGAAGGACAGCACCATCGTGGAGCACCGCCTCACCAGCGACGGCATACGGCAGTTCGGCTACGGCTACGGCGCCTATGCCGGTGACACGGAGGCCGACAGCACCCGCAGGCACTACCCTGCCGAGCTGGTATGGTCGCCGGATTCAAAGCATTTCGCCACCACCAAATACGACACCCGCGTCCTCAAGGACTTCTGGGTCATCAACTCCCTCGCCCCGCGTCCGGAGCTCGAGACCTACAAATACCAGATGCCGGGCGAACCGGGAGCGCTGGACTACCTCTATGTCTTCACGATGACCGAGGGCAACAGCGCCGCGACGGCTCAGGAAATCAAGTGCCGCGCGTTCAAGGACGAGGCCATCGACGTGCTGCGCGCGTGGAAGGAGCCTTCCGACGACTACCTCGACTTCTGGCAAAGCAAATGGCTGGGCGACAATGACGGCTTCTACCTCATCCGCCAGAGCCGCGACCTCAAGAGGCTCGACCTCTGTCGCGTGGACGTGGGCTCAGACTCCACCCGCACCATCATCTCCGAGAGGGAGAGGACCTATGTGGAATACCGCACGCCTTACCTCATCGACGGCGGGAAGAAGCTCATCCACTGGTCCGAGCGCAACGGCTGGGCCAACCTCTACCTCTACAATAGCGACGGGACTCTGATAAGGAACCTTACAGACGGCGCGTTCCACGTCGAGGATGTGCTGGCAGTCAACGAGAAGGAGGGCTATATCCTCCTCAGCGCCTGCGGAGTCAAGTCTGACGAGAATCCTTACCAGATGCATACCTTCCGCGCACCTCTGGGCGGCGGGGCTCTTCAGCAGCTCGATATGGACGATATGGACGTGCTCTCCACCGCCAGCTGGGACGGCAAGTATTTCGTTGCCAACTACTCACGCGTGGACTGCACCCCGGCCGTAGCCCTCTTCTCGGCCTCCGGCAAGAAGATTTCGGAGCTCGAGACGGCTGACCTCAGCCTGCTTTTCGAGGCCGGCTACAAGTTCCCGGAGCGATTCAAGGTCAAGGCCGCCGACGGGGTCACTGACCTCTACGGAGTGATGTACAAGCCGTTCGACTTCGACTCCACGAAGGTCTATCCGATCTGCGACTATGTCTATCCGGGCCCTCAGGTGGAGGCGAACAATATCTCCTGGAGCAAGGGATTCACCCGCACCGACCGCCTGGCGCAGCTCGGCATCATCGTCATCACCGTGGGCAACAGGGGCGGACACCCGAACCGTTCTAAGTGGTACCACAACTACGGCTACGGCAACCTGCGCGACTACGGGCTGGAGGACCAGAAGTATGCGATTCAGCAGCTGGGCGCGAGGTATCCGTTCATCGACCTCGACAGGGTCGGCATCCACGGGCACTCAGGCGGCGGATTCATGAGCACGGCTGCGATACTCAAGTACCCGGATTTCTTCAAGGTGGCGGTGTCCTGCGCGGGCAACCACGACAACAGCATCTACAACCGCTGGTGGAGCGAGCAGCATCACGGAGTGCTGGAGAAGGTCAACCAGGGCGACACCACCTTCGTCTATCATATAGATACCAACCAGGAGCTGGCGCGCAATCTCAAAGGGCATCTGATGCTCTTCCACGGGGACATTGACGACAATGTCCATCCGGCCAATACGATCCGCGTGGTGAATGCGCTGATCCGCGCCAACAAGCGTTTCGATATGATGATCCTCCCGGGCCAGAGGCACGGCTTCGGCGACATGAACGAGTATTTCTTCTGGCGCATGGCCGACTACTACGCCGAGTGGCTCATAGGCGACTCCGAGCGCTACAAACCCGACATCACGCAGATGAATAACGACTGATAATAGCCGCTTCCAATATTCGGGGGAGATGCCTCGGGAGCAAAAAAATCCTCCCTCGGCATTCTCCCCCGAACTTGCGGTCATTGAGCTTGTCGAAATGCCCGCAGCAATTTTGTCGATTAAGGGAGCCCGCACCGTCATTCCTGACGGTTCTGGTCGCCGTCGGCAGTATGGCATACAAAAAAGCCGATGAAGTCTGTGTAGTCCCCATCGGCTGTCTGAAACCATAAAGATTATGTCAATTCTTCCGAAAAAGGCGGTCGAAAAATTTTCTTAAGTTGGTGGTGTTCCGCTCATACGCCTGCGCATCAGCTATAACATCCTTGATTTTCGAAATTATCGCAATAGAATCGGACCTGCAACAGAGACAGTCAGGTAAAATCTCTATCAAATAAACCATAGACACAGAATCAATCCAATAATCATTCAACTCATCCATCGCATCAACCACTGTGCCCCTTATTCTCTGACTAGAATAATAATAAATACACCCTTCCTTCCGAAAAAAGTGCTTTATGCAATCCGGAATCACCTTCTTCTTAACTTCATCAAAATCAAGTTCAGCCACTGCACAAATATCTCTTAGCCTGAAACCGAATTCATTTCCGTTCTTTATCAGAACTTTCTTAAACGCATCATACACCGTACAATATTTTCTCTGTAACATATTCAGTATTTTACTCTGTTCTTACTGTCCACCCGGTAGGAACACCATAAGTACCCGTAACATTCCAGGTTGCATTCTTGCTCTTCACAAATGTTCCAGTAGATGAAACACCTGAAAGCCAATCTCTCGTATTTGAGGTTGTATCAGACCATACTGGATTTGTTGATGTCGCAGGTGTTGTTGTAAACAAAGCCTTCACATATTTAAGTTTACTACAGTCTTTAAACATATAGTTGTAACACCACCGTACCAATGTCACAGCCTGCAATTCTGGCGCGGCAGTCAACCCGGTACAACCTTGAAACATATGACCATAACAATTTATTGCCAATGTTGTAGCTGGTAATTCTGGCGCGATTGTCAATCCGGTACACCCTTGAAACATATAAGCATAACAAGCTACTGCCAATGTCATTGCCTGCAATTTTGGAGCAGCCTTCAAACCTATACATTCCTCAAACATAGTAGAATAGCATTCTTGTGCTAACGTTGTTGCCGGCAATTTCGGAGCGGTCATCAAGTTCTTGCAACCCCCAAACATATCTTGATAGCATTGTTGTGCCAATATTGTTGACGGCAATTCTGGCGCAGTGGTCAAACTTGTACAGCCGTGAAACATTTGTCGATAGCAGCAATTTGCTAATGTCGTAGCTGGTAATTCAGGAGTTGTAATCAAATTTGCACAGCCATAAAACATTTCAGAATAACAATAATCACTTAATATTGTCGCTGGCAATTTTAAATTGGTAGCATTCACGAGTTCTGTTTGCTCATAAAAGAGACGATAAAAACCATATTCAGATAATGATTGTCTTGACAACATTCCGTCCAGCAAC
>CAVAID010000023.1:0-29663 GCA_963588685.1 bacterium | reverse complement strand
ACAAGCCTGTCGAGGAGGGTGATGATGTTATCGGCGTAGAACTTGCGAAGACCGGTGTATATACCATCGTTGCAGTTACTTATGATGCTGAGGGCAATGCTCAGGGCTCCGGCTCGACCGAGTTCTGCTACGTCGCCAAGGGAGACGAAGAAGCATATGCTACTGTCATCAATGCCGGTGTCGAACTGACCTCACGTTACGAGGCTACCGGCTATGACAAGCGCAATTCAGCTCAGTTCTATGTCTATGGCAAAGATGTCGTGGACGTGAAGATGGGACTCTACAAGACTTCCACTGTCGAATCATACGGAATCGATGCAGTAGTTGAAGATGTATTGAGTGGCGACTCACTGAGCGATGAAGAAATCGAGGAAGTTAACGGCGAGGGCTATTCAGATCTGTTTACCTCTCTCTCTCCTCTCACTTCCTACACCTTCGTGGTTTGGGCATCCAACGGATACACCAGCAAGTATGTTACTTCTGAAGTAACTACAGAAGGTCTGGACCGCATCCAGATGACCACCGGTACATACACATATAACTATTGGTGGGAAGGTAATGATACAGGACTTGAATTATATCAGGACCCTAACTACGACAATACTTATGTTATCGCAAACTGGGGCGGTGGAGTTGACTTCACGTTCACGTATGACCCTGCAACGGGAAAAGTTGTTGTCGCCAGACAGGCAATTGGTGATTCCTACGGCTCTTACGGCGCAATCTATGCTGGTGAGGCCAAGAATGTTTACTCTACCAAATCGTCAAAATATGCCGATCTTACAGACAGCTACTATGATGGTGAGACATCCACTTTCCACTTCAGTCTGGCTTACTTCTGCTCTGCAGGTATATTCAGCAGCACTGTCGAGACCTTCAAGCTTGACGAGGCTGTAGAGTTCAGCGCTGCCAAAGCATCCGCTGCCAGCTTCAAGGGCCTCAACATCAAGCCTTCTGACAAGCAGCTTGCCAAGGGACAGATTTCTTCTGAGAGGAATGGCCTTGCGAATATCTTCTGCCCTGCAGGTATCGATGCTGAGTGGGACGGCGTAAGCGTCAAGGCGAATACCGTTTCAGTAGATTCTGCAAATCTTCAGAAAGTCGTTAAAACCAAGGATTTCTCAAACGAGCCACTCGTCCTGAGATAATCCAAATACAGAATTGATGCGGAGGTCCGGCAGCAAAATGTCGGACCTCTGTTTCGATTAAGCATTGTTAATTTCAAAAATAATCCCGATGAGGAAAATTGCATTGGCACTGCCGCTTGCCGGCCTCTTCCTGCTGTTCGGATGCACCGCTGAAAAGCTTTCCGGGGAAATCTCCTCCACGCTCGGCGCGTCCACCGACAAGATAGTCAACACCCGCTCCGGTGCGCTCGATGATGTCCTGCTCGTCAAGCTCGGCGAAGGCTGCGACCCTTCGCAGCTGGAAGCCGTAGAGGGCGTGCACAGCGTCAGCAGGGCCTTCCAGCCCGTAGATGGCAAGGAGGAGCTTGAGTCGCGCTTCGGCTTCGACCGCTGGTATCTGGTGCCGGTCGCCGACGGCGAGGACATCGAGGCTCTCGCAGGCAGGCTCTCCGCTGTCACGGACGTCTGCTCCGTGGAGTACAACTCAGTCTATACCAAGGCTTCCGACGGCATCGTCTATCCTTACGAAGCGTCAGAGTCTCCGAGAATTGCGCTGAGCGCAGCTTCGGCTTCCGGCTCTTCGTTCAACGACCCGTATCTCTCCGACCAGTGGCACTACATCAACAACGGCAACGCCTCCGTCGCCACTTCGGTCTATAAGGGCGCAGACATCAATGTCAAGGATGTCTGGAGCAGCCTCACCACCGGCGACAGCTCCATCATCGTTGCGGTGGTTGACGAGGGCGTGAAATACACCCATCCCGACCTCGCCGCGAACATGTGGACCAACCCCAAGGGCACCGAAGACCTGCACGGCTGGAACTTCGTGGATGACGGCCCTATAAGCTGGGATGCAGCATCCGACTCCGGACACGGCACTCACTGCGCCGGCACAATCGCCGCCGTCAACAACAACGGCATCGGCGTCTGCGGCGTGGCGGGCGGCAGCGGCAACGGTGACGGAGTGAAGATTATGTCCTGCCAGATATTCGACAACGACAGGGGAGGCTCTTCCTATATCGTCGCCAAGGCTATCAAATATGCCGCCGACAACGGCGCGTCCATCATTTCCTGCTCGTTCGGCTATACCGGAGGCGCTTATCTCTCCGACCTGGCCTACCGCAACGGCAACTCCGGCAGGAACACCATGGAATACGATGCCATCAAGTATTTCGAGGCCACGAAGAACAATGACGTGGTCGACGGGGGCATAGCAATCTTCGCAGCCGGCAACGACGGAGACCCTTACGCCACCTATCCGGGGGCGCTCAACGATGTCATCAGCGTGTCCGCTTTCGGCCCGGATTTCCTCCCGGCCTACTATACCAACTACGGTCCGGGCTGCAATATAGTGGCTCCGGGCGGCGAGGCGTATCTCTCACCGTGGACGACCCGCAAGGGGCTCGTGCTCTCCACGATTCCGTCAGAGCTCTACAACGGCGGCGAGTACGGCTATATGCAGGGCACCTCCATGGCCTGCCCTCATGTGTCAGGCGTCGTGGCTCTCGGCCTCTCCTATGCCAAGAAGCTCGGCAAGCACTACAGCGTCAAGGAGTTCAAGGAGATGATATTGGCTTCCGCCAACGACTTCGAGACCAAGCTCGCCTCCGCCGGCACCAAGGACTATGTCTCCGGCGCTCCTGTGTCCATTTCGCTCGCCGACTACCGCAAGCAGATGGGTACCGGCTCCATCGACACCTGGAGGCTTATGATGAAGATCGAGGGCACGCCTTGCCTCACCGCTGCGGCGGGGCAGAACCAGTGGCTCGACCTCTCCGAGTATTTCGGCACCGCGTCAGTCAACCTCACCTACCTCGACATCGAGTACACCGATGAGGCTGCGGAAGCCATCGGGCTTGCAGAGGAGCCGTATATCAAGTACGGACGCCTCTACATCCACCCGACCAAGTGCGGCTCAGCCAAGTTCACCATCAATGCAGTGGGCGGCGGTACGGCGGTCGGCGGCGACGATGCCATCGGCGGTATGGCCATCCACCAGGATGTCTCCGTCATCGTCAGGTCAGTCAAGAGTAAAAATGGAGGATGGTTATGATGAAAAGATTTATCCTTATACTGTCCGTGGCGCTTCTCGCGCTCGTCGGATGCAAGAAAGACAATCCGCAGTCGGCTCAGCTCAACATTGAGGGACAGTGGGAGCTCGTCTCCGCCAGCCTCGGCACCAAGAGCGCCAATGTGGGCGGGCAGACCGTTTCCGTCTATATCGAGTTCGCTTCCGGCGGCAAGTTCTCGCTTTATCAGCAGCTCGGCGCGGGCAGGTTTGATTCGTTCAGCGGCAGCTGGACCCTGAGCGGCGATACCCTCAGCGGCAAGTACAGCGACGGCTCCGCCTGGGCCTGCGACTACTCCGTAGCGCTCGAGAACGGTAAGCTTACCCTTACCACTCTCCCTGACGGCGACGATATCTACACCTACTCCGCCTGCACCATCCCCGACTCCGCCAGGGACTAGCCCCGCGAGTCGGGAAAAATACGTGCATGCGGAGGAGCATATCAGTTTCCGGGACTGTTCCAATATTTACGCCAATTATTGGAATCCAACTCCAAAATTTACGCCAATTATTGGAATGTTTAGTTTCTTTTGTTAGATTTGCGCCAAAAGAAGCAACATAGCGTATGTCCAAGGCACGGCAGATATTATCGGAGATAGTCCGCTTGAAGGATTCCCGCTCGGGAAGGATAATAGTCCTTACCGGGGCCCGTCAGGTGGGCAAGACTTTCCTCGTCAAGGAGGGAATGGGGGAGTACAGGTATATCTCCATCGAAGACCCGGTGCTTCGCGGAGCTTATGCCTCGCTTACGGCGGATCAGTGGCACGCTTTATACCCCAAGGCGGCCCTGGATGAAATCCAGAAAGAACCTCGCCTCATAGAAAGCATAAAATCCGCATACGACCAATATGATGACACCCGCTATGTCCTGCTCGGGTCGAGCCAACTGCTTCTGCTGAGCAAGGTTCGGGAGAGTCTTGCCGGAAGGTGCAGCATTCTGGATATGTATCCCCTGACTTTGCCGGAGCTCAAAACTGCTGGATGGGACGATACAGTGGTGCCCAGCATCTGGCAGCGGATGCTTTCGGGTGCGGCTGCCGATGATATGCTGTTGCCATCATTCCTTCTCGATCCGGACCGTGCGTCCAAGAGCATCGCGTGGGAGCATCTTCTCAAATTCGGCGCTTATCCGGCTCTTGTGGATGAGTCTCTCTCGGAGGAGGACAGGTATCGCTGGCTCGGCAATTATGTCAGGACATATCTCGAGCGCGATGTGAGGGATCTTGCTTCGTTCCGGGATTTGGAGCCGTTCGTGAAGCTGCAGCGGGAGATTGCCTTGCTCACGGGCCAGACCATGAATGCGTCTTCGGTGGCGGCCGACTTGAAATTGAGCCCCAAGACGGTTCAGAGATATGTCTCCTACCTTGACTTGAGTTATCAGACCGTCATTCTCCCGGCGTGGAGCAGAAATGCGGGGAAGCGCCTCTCCAAGGCGCCCAAAATCCACTTTATGGATTTTGGAGTCCAGCAGGCCGTGCTTGGCAAGAGAGGCGGGATGACCGGGCACGAGTTCGAGAGTCTGCTGGTATCTGAACTTTTCAAACAGGCGAGAAACGTGCTCGCACCGGTGTCGTTCTATCACTTGAGGACACTGGACGGGAGGGAAGTGGATCTGCTCATCGAGACACAGGACGGATACTATGCCTTCGAGATCAAGATGTCCGGCAATGTGACTGAGTCGGATGCGAGGCACCTGAGAAAACTGGATGAGCTGCTTGACAAACCGGTCTTGGCTTCGTTCATACTGTCAAACGACCCCCAGACCAAGAATTTCCAGGGTGGCGTCAAGGCTGTCTGCGCCCCGATGTTTCTGGGATGATGCAATGGCCCTGCGCCGGCGCTTCGACAAGCTCAGCGACCGCCCCTGTCCACGAGCCTGTCTAGCGGCTGCTTTCGTAAAAATTTTCAATATTTTTTAAAAATTTTTACTTTTCCGAAAATACAATCAATCCGAAATCGGGAGCGGCGTGCGGGTTTACAATTGGAAGCGGCGCTGGCGGATTGCAGTCCAAATTGAAAGCAAAACACCCTCCGGAGCGCTCAGGACGGCGCTTCGGAGCATTTGGAATTGTCAAATCAACTGTCTACATTTGACACCGCCTGCCACACACAGGCACCGCTAGTTAGTAGTATTTTATCTTATAGTTATGGTTAACACAAAATTTTTCAACCGCATTGTCCCCGTATTTGCAGGGATAGCGATGATTGTCGCAGGCTGCGACAAGGCCCAGACCACTCCCGATCCAGAACCGGAGCCGGAACCGGAAGTTGAGGAAGTCCAGCACTTCACTCTTTCAGTGGGAAATGTCACCTACACCACCGGTGACGTCAGCATCAGCAGGGATGACCAGACCACCCCTTACTACTGGGCGATTATGAAGAAGGACTCCCTTGAGAAGCTCGGCGAGGATTTCCAGACCCAGGCAACCGCCTATCTCGACGGCGAATACGACTTCCTCATCAATGACTGGGGATTCGACCACGACGCGGCCATCGCCGACATCCAGCGCACCCAGGATGTCAAGGACAGCACCATCACCTACCTCTACGCAGCCAGGGAATATGTCCTTATCGCTGCCTATGTGGATGACGAAGGCAAGGCCATCAGCAAGTTCGAGAAATTTGAATTCAGCACCCCTACGCCGGATCCGGCCAACGTCACCTTCGAGCTCAAGATGACCGACATCCAGAAGCGCAGCGCCTCCTACTCCATTACCCCGTCCAACAACGAGGACCCGTATGCCTGCGCAGTGCTCGAGTATTCCAAATTCGAAGGTATGACCGATGATGAGATCCTCGACTCGATAAGCCTCAATTATTCATATTACAAGTATAAGGGCAGCCGCACTTCCAAGGCTTCTCAGCTCAAGGCCGGCACCGAATATATGCTCGTAGCATACGGGCAGATCTCCGGCGCTCCGACCACCAAGCTCTACAAGAAGATCTTCTCTACCGTTGATGCGGGCGACCCTGCCAAGTGGAGTTACACCGCCAGCTTCACTGAAGGCAACATCAAGGGCTACCAGCTCAAGGCCACCATTACCCCTAGCGACGATGCAATCGACTACTTCTACGAGCTCGTCCCGGAGGAATATACCGCGGATCGCTTCCTCAAGGAATTCTCGGCCAATATGGAGTACCTCATCGAGCAATCCGGCCTCACCAAAGAAATGTATATCAAGTACTACGGGAAGTACGGCACCAAGTCATCAACCTTCACGGTAGTCCCTGGCACCAAGTACAAGATTGCAGCAATCGCCGTGAACGGCAAGACCCTCGAGTTCGCCACTGACCCGATCTTCAGCGACACCGTCAGCCTCGACGTACCTGCCGACTCAGACGTTACGATCGAAGTCAAGTGGGACAAGTTCTACAGCGGCGATTCCATCTACGAGTACAACAACGGCTACGAATTCTACAAAGGCGTGTGCGTATTCCCTGTCAGCATCTCCCATACCGGCAAGCAGATGCGTTACGGCGTCTATGTCGATAACGGCACCGAATACACGAAGCAGGAGATTGTATATGCTCTGATCAATAAGGGCTCATCCTTTGTCCAGGACTGCTACGCTCCGTTCGGCAAGGACGGCGTGGTCTATGCTGTCTCCATCGATAAAGACGGCCTCTGCGGTCCGGTCTTCTCCAAGAAGTTCAACTTCAAGGAGTCCGAGGCAGGCACCGGCGCCGATTACTTCAAGGCCAAGGGCCAGGCTCCTGCAGCACCTCAGGTCAAAGCCGAGTCAGCCTCAGCACCGGTCAACGGATTCGCCAAGCTGGCCAGCGATGGCAATGACGCCCAGGGCGCATTCGTCCCGGTTGTAGAGAACCCATACAGGAGGTAAATCCGCAAGGCCCGAATAATGAAGGAGATGCCGAGCGCAATCGACATCTCCTTTTTTGAAAGACAATATGAATTCGAAACATATCCTGCCGGCAGTAGCCGGCGCACTCGCACTGCTTGCTTCCTGCACCGCGGAGAAGTTCGAACCTGCGCAGGAGCCGGGCACCGGAGTGTATAAGAACCTGCCGCCGGCATCCGCTGTCCCGGGGCGCATCAGAGTCAAGCTGCATAGCGAACAGGCAGCCACCAAGGCCGCCGGAGGCCTGGATCTCCCGTCCCTGGGAGCCTACCGTATGGTGCACACCTTCACTGTCGGAGGAAAGTTTGAGCAGCGGCACCGCGAAGCCGGGCTGCACCTCTGGTACGATATCATCTTCGACGAGAGCCTGCCGCTGACCAGAGCCGCCGGCGACCTCGGCAACACCGAGGGAGTAGATGTGGTGGAGTATGTGCAGCAGACTCAGCTGCAGAGCGTATTTCCGTTCAACGATCCGTACTTCTCCCTCCAGTGGCATTACTACAATCCCGGCACTCAGGCTGGTACGGTGGCCGGCAGCGATATCAATCTGCTCCCGGCGTGGGAGAAGACCACCGGCAGCCGCGATGTCATCGTGGCCATCAGCGACGGCGGCCTTGACGTGGACCACGAAGACCTCGCCGCCAATATCTGGGTCAATGAGGCCGAGCTGAACGGCAAGCCCGGAGTTGACGATGACGACAACGGCTACATCGATGACATCTACGGATACAACTTCGTGGTCGGCGAGGACGGCGGCACCCCCAAGGGGGCGCTAGACGTCACGGACCACGCGGTGCATGTCGGAGGCACGGTTGCGGCGGTCAACAACAACGGCATCGGTGTCTGCGGCATCGCGGGCGGCAACGGCAGCAAGGACAGCGGAGTGCGCCTGATGAGCACCCAGACCTCAGGCGGTTCGTCATACATCGAGGACGCATTCGTCTATGCCGCCGACAACGGCGCTGTGCTTGTCAACTGCAGCTGGATCCTGGGCGAATATACCCAAAGTATCTCCGAATCAATCGATTACTTCAACAGATACGCAGGTGTCGACAAGGACGGCAATCAGACCGGCCCGATGGCCGGAGGACTCGTGGTGTTCGCCGCCGGCAACAATCAGAGGGACAGCGAATATCCGTCGCAGCAGGACAATGTGATGGCAGTGGCGGCAATCGGAGCAGACTATGAGCTGGCTTACTATTCCAACTACGGAGACTGGGTGGACATCACGGCCACGGGAGGAGACTCCAAGAAGGGTTTCAATGTATATTCAACCCTGCCGAATAACGAGTACACCGGCTACTCCGGGACCTCTATGGCCTGCCCGCACGTGGTAGGAGTGGCTGCGCTGGTAATCTCCCGCTACGGCGGCCAGGGATTCACAAGGGACAATCTGATAGACATCCTGACCTCCACCGCCAATCCGGTCATCTACGATAAGAACGATGCCAAATACAGGGGCAAGCTGGGCTCAGGCCTGCTGGACGCGGGCGCGGCGGTATCAGTCGATACCGGCGTTCCTTCAGCGGTAAGCGGATTCAGCGCGAGCGCCAAGAGCAACACCGTCAACCTCAGCTGGACGGTCCCTGCCGGAGATGCGCTCCCTCACCATTTCAATGTCTATTATCAGGCCACCCCGTTCGAGTCCGGCAGGCCGACCGCACTCACTCCGCGGGTGAGCGCAGAGCGCGGCAGCGCCGCAGCAGGGGAGACGGTCTCATGCAGCATCGGGGACCTGGAGTTCGAGACGGAATACTACATCCTGCTCTCCTCATCCAGCATCGTGGGCGGCGAATCTGCCTATGTGAGCGGCAGCGTCAGGACCGGTGGCAACACCAGGCCGGTCATCACCCCTCTCTCAGGCACAGCCCTCACCCTCAAGTCCCACGAGAGCGGAAGCCTCGACTTCGAAATCTATGACGAGGACGGACAGGAACTCAGCTGCAGCCTCTCCGATGAAATCTACCGTGCCACGCTTACCCGGAGCGGCAAGCGGGTCAATGTGAGTGTCAATGCGCTTGACTTCACGGACGGCAAGACCCACACCGGCTACCTCTATGTCAGCGATGGGGACGAGAGCGCGTCCGTGGAACTGTCTTTCGTCATTGAGAAGAACGGCACGCCGGAAGCCTCCCCGGAGATTCAGGGAGTCGTATTCGGCGCTGTAGGGGAGGAAACCGCGGTGGACCTCACGCGCTGTATCAGCGACCCGGACGGAGAAGACCTTACCTACAGCTGCAAGATAGATACCGGCGGCGACTTCTGCATCACCGGGCGCATGTCCGGGACCGAGCTTATCCTGCATGCGGCTGCCTACGGCAATGCAAGCGTGGAAGTAAGTGCGAGAGATGCACGGGGTGCCAAGGCCAAGTACACATTCCCGGTGCTCGCAAGGGACGGCTCCCAACCGGTGGACATCTACCCCAACCCTGTTAAAGACAAGCTGAAAATCCGCCCTGCCGATGTGCAGGCGGCCGATGTGACCGTGTCCAACAAGGCCGGCGCCGTGGTAATCGACGCGTCGGGCAGTACCCTTGACCCGTTCACCCCGCTTACCCTCGATATGAGTTCCCTGCCGGGAGGCGTATATTATGTAACCATCAGGGGCGGCAGCGCCAGCGGGACTTATAGTGTAGTTAAACAGTAGCGTATCTTTATGAAAAGAATAATAATAAGTCTCATCCTTCCGGCTCTGGCTGCAGTCGCGGCTTCCGCACAGAGCCTGCCGTCGCTTCTCATCCCGGGTGATCCGGTCTCCGCTTCAGTGGCGGGGAGCGGCATCGCGAGGGAGGCGACCGCCTTTGCCGTCACCGACAACGCTTCGGCGATGTCGTTCTCGTCCGGAACTTTCGCAGCTTCGGCTTCCTATGGGTTGTGGGCTCCGGATGCGGCGGACAGCCGTCTTGTCAATGCCGGCGCGTATTGCAGGCTCGGAGCTAGGGCCGCGCTCGGATTCTCCGGCTCGTATATTATTGATAAACAGATGAATATTACCGGCTCTGACGGTATTGTCACCGGGACTTTCAGCCCCAAGGACATTGTTGCGAGAGTGGGATTCTCCTATCTCATCACGGACTGCCTCTCGGCCGGCGTGACGGCTAAGATGATTTACTCCTCCATTGGCCCGGACATCTCCGGCACCGCTTTCGGGGGAGACATCTCGCTAATGTACAGGCAGGGGGCTCTGAGCGCCGCCGCCGCTGTCTGCAATCTCGGCACGGCCATCAATTACGGCGGCGCGAGCTGGTCTATGCCGGCGTATGCCAAGGCCGGAGCTGCATATTCTGTCGTCGGGCTCACGCTGAGTGCCGAGGCTGACTATCTCTTCGAGGGGGCGTTCGCCGCTTCGCTGGGGGCTGAATACGGCATAGCCGACATCGCATTTCTGCGTGCCGGCTATCACTATGGTGCCACTGACAAGGGACTTCCGTCATTTGCTTCAGTGGGCCTCGGCGTGAAGTACGCGGGAGTCGAGCTCAACGCCGCCTGTCTCCTCGCCTCCAGGACTCTCGGGAACTCTCTCCTCCTCGGTCTCGGGTACCGCTTCTGACGCGGCGTTTCGACGGAGCTCAGCGACTGCAACGGTCCCCGAGCCTGTCGAGGGGCCGTTCCGAACTTCTAGACCGTTTCTTGCTTGAGGCTCTCGATGTACTGGTCGATGCGGCGGAGCTCACGCGGGATGGCGATGTGCTGCGGGCAGGCCTTGACACATTTGCCGCAGGCGATGCAGTGGTCGGCCTGACGCACGGTCGGGATGGCTTTGCTGTAAGCGAGAAGGTAGCGGCGGCGTGCGCGGGCATAGCCCTTCTGCTCGCTGCTCACCACATAGCTGCCGGCATTGACATTGTCATTGTAGAACCTGAAAATCCCCGGGATGTCGATGCCGTACGGGCACGGCATGCAGTACTGGCAGCCCGTGCAGCGCACCAGAGGATAATTTTCCAGCCGCTCGGCCACCTCTTCGAGCAGCGCCTTCTCCTCCTCGCTCACCGGCTTGAAGTCCAGGTAGGTACGCAGGTTGTCCTGCAGATGCTCCATATAGGTCATGCCGCTCAGCACCGCCATCACGCGCGGATAGCTTCCCACGAAGCGGAACGCCCAGGATGCCAGCGACTTGCCCGGTTCGCGTGCCTTGAGCAGGTCGGCCGTCACCGCCGGCATGTCGGAGAGCCGTCCGCCGCGCAGAGGTTCCATTATCACTATCGGAATTTCCCTGCGGTCGAGCTCGGCGTAGAGGTAGTCGGCATCGGTATTGCGCGCGCCGGCGTGCTTCCAGTCCACATAGTTCATCTGTATCTGCACGAAGTCCCAGTGGTACTTGCCGCTGTCGTAGAGGGCCATCAGCTCGTCGAAGCCCTCCTTGCCTCCGTGGAAGGAGAATCCCAGCTGGCGGATGTGCCCTGCGGCCTTCTCGCGGAGCAGAAAGTCCATAATTCCGGTACTTTCGTAGCGCTCACGGAACGCCTTGGCATCGCCGATGCCGTGCAGGAGGTAGTAGTCTATATGGTCGGTCTTGAAGATTTCCAGCGAGCGGCGGTACATCTTGACCGAATTGTCGTAGCCCGCGTCCATAAAGTTGGAGAGCTTCGTGGCGAGCAGCCAGTTCTCGCGCGGGTGGCGGTTAAGCGCCTCCGCAGTGGCCCTCTCGCTGTCGCCCTCCAGATAGACAGGCGACGTGTCGAAGTAGTTGACTCCGTGCTCCAGGGCATAGTCCACGAGGCGGTTGACCTCCTCCTGGTCGATATGCTGCTTGCCGTCATCGCCGTCCTTCATAGGCCAGCGCATGCAGCCGTAGCCGAGCAGTCCGATGCCCGGATAGTGCTGAGGCATAGTGCCTTGTATCTCAGCGGAGTTGTCCGCCACGCTGTCCTCTTTCAGTACCTTCGGCGCGCAGGCCACCAGACCTGCCGCTGCCGCTCCGAGACCTGCGGTCTTGAGGAATTCTCTTCTGTCCATGGTCTAGCTCTTTTTGATGTGGATTGAAATGCCGTCAACGGTAATGGCGCTCAGCGGCCTTACCGGGCAGAGGTTCTCGCAGGCACCGCAGCCGATGCACTGCTCCTCGGCCACTACGGGCACCCTGCGCCCGTCGCTCGTGACCATCCTGACCGCGCCCACAGGGCAGTGTCGCGCGCAGTTGCCGCAGCCGGCTTCACCCTTGGCGGCGAGGCAGGCGTCCGGATTGACCTTGGCCGTGCCTATCTTGTGCGAGAGTTTCTCCTCTCTCTTGACCGGCAGTATCGCCCCCGCCGGGCAGACCTCGCTGCAGGCGGTGCATTCTGGGCGGCACCAGCCGTTCTCATAGCCCATCTGCGGCTGGAGGAAATGCTCCAGGTCGGTGGACGGACGCAGCACCCCGTTAGGGCAGTTGCTCACGCAGAGCTGGCAGGCGGTGCAGCGGTCATAGAAGTCGCGCACGCCCCTTGCCCCGAACGGCACGAGCCTCTCGCTGCGCTCCGGGCTTACCTTGTCCAGCACCTCCGCGAGGCCTCCGTCGAGCTTCATATTCTGTGCTCTCAGGGCAATTCCGCCCCCGAGCAGCGCCGCAGTGGTCATAAAGGCGCGGCGGCCCTCGTCAACCTTCTCGGAGCCAGGCCCTGCGGAGCGTCGAGGAGCGGGCATTTCGACTGAGCTCAATGACCGCCCACGGCCCCCGAGCTCGCCGGAGCCGGAAGTCTGGGCCGAAGCTGCCTTAAAAGGCGCCCCGAACTTGTAGCTGATAGCTCCCCTGCGGCAGGTCCCGATGCAGTCGAAGCAGTCCACGCAGCGGCTGTAGTCTATCTTCTTATTGTCAATGTCGATGCAGTGTGCCTTGCAGCCCTTCTCGCAGAGATGGCAGGAGCAGCATTTGTCCGTGTCGATGCGCACCTTGAAGAGCGACCACCTCGAAACGAGGCTCAGAGTCGTGCCCACAGGGCAAATAGTATTGCAGTATTCGCGGCCCCAGAGAACGGCGCAAACCACTATCACAACGAGAGTTATCCCCGCTGTGATGAGCAGTGCCGGCGCGAGGCTCTGTCCCTCCGCGAGCCCGACTATGCTGCGCACCACGCGGCCGTAGGCGCTGTACGGAGCCAGCAGGCTGAGCAGCAGCTGGGTGAACGCGATGGCGCTTCCCACCGCGACGACCAGCACCCCGTAGCGCACGATGCGGTGCTCCGGGATGTATTTGCCCTTATTCTTCTTTCCGCGCGGGGAGCAGAGTCTCCTGAGAATAATTACGACATCCTGAAATACCCCCATCGGGCAGATTACCGAGCAGTAGATGCGCCCGAATACGAAGGTCAGCAGTGCTATGCCGATGATTACCGGCAAGTTGAGCGCGAGGCAGGAAGGCAGCAGCTGGAGCTTCGCCATCCATCCCCACCATTGCCGGCCGTAACCGACAAAAAGCAGCGTGATTCCGATGAAGAAAAGAGCTGCCAGGATGATGCGGATTTTCTTTAACATATATGGTACTTCTCAGGGTTTCTGAATCCGAGGAGGAATGCCTTGACATCCATTCGCTTCTTGCCGGCGAGCTGCATCTCCCTGATGGAGACGGCCCCGTCGGCGGTGGCCACGGCGAGGTAGGTCTTGCCGTCGCTGAGTATCTCGCCCGGCTTGCCGTGCAGATCGACCTTCTCCGCCTTGTAGATTTTGAGCGTCTGCGGCTGTCCGCCCTCTTCGGCTATCTCGGTAAACGCCGCCGGGTACGGGCTGAGGCCGCGGATGAGGTTGTAGATGTGTTCGCTTGAGCCGTTCCAGTCTATATGGCAGGTCTCGCGGGTAAGCTTAGGCGCCGGTTTGAGCACTTCTGAACCCTGGATGAAGGAGCGCTGGAGGCGGGTCTCGATATTGTGCTGGATAAGGCCCTCGACGGTCTGGAGCACGAGTCCGGAGCCGATTGCCATCAGTTTGTCATGCAGGTCGCCCGCCGTGTCGGTAGGCTCGATTCTGCACTCCTGGCGCAGCAGGATGCCGCCGGTATCTATGTCCTTGTCTATCATGAAGGTAGTCACGCCGGTCATCCTCTCCCCGTTGATTACCGCCCAGTTGATAGGGGCGGCGCCGCGGTACTGAGGCAGCAGGGCGGCGTGCAGGTTGATGGTGCCGAGGCGCGGCATCGACCATACCTCCTCCGGCAGCATGCGGAACGCCACTACCACGATGAGGTCAGGTTTCCATTTGCGCAGCGCGTCGAGGAACTCCGGGTCCTTGAGCTTGGCAGGCTGGAGCACAGGCAGATTGTGCTCCACGGCGTAGCGCTTCACGGCGCTCTCGTTCACCTTGAGCCCGCGCCCGCTCGGCTTGTCGGCCACGGTGACCACTCCGACCACCTTGTACTTGTTGCGGATGAGATTGTCAAGCGGTGCAACCGCAAATTCGGGAGTGCCCATATACACTATACGGACAGGACGGAAGAAGCTGGAAATCTTGCTTCCGATCTTTCTCCTCCAGGTCTTGAACTGGTCCAAATTGAAAAGTTCTGAATCGTTGATGGCCTTCCAGGTCAGGAAAGCGCCTATAGGGATGAGCACGTAGGCCGAGATGAACGCCCCGGTGAAAGAGCCGATGGCTCCGTCGCGCGCGAGCTTCGTGCCGGAAATATCTACTACCCAATACAATACGAAGAAGAGTACGGAGATGATGGCGCTCGTGCCCAGTCCGCCCTTGCGGATGAGCGAGCCCAGCGGCGCCCCGATAAAGAAGAGTATGAAGCAGGCGAGCGCGGAAGCGAATTTCTTGAGCAGCTCGATGTCCGTGTGGCGGATGTAGTAGTCCTGCTCGTAGGTGTCGAACTTCAGGCTGCCCAGCTCCGACGCCTGTCTCGTGGCCTTCTCGGCTGCCGAGCGGTAGGCGGTGGCACGCTCGTCAATATTCTTCCATTCGCAGAAGCCCTCATATTTGAAGAGCGAGCGGTCCGGGTTGCGCGAAGCGGTGTCGAGCTGCTTGCTCTCCAGGAACGGCTTCATCTTGCGGATGGTGGCGAGGTGTACAACCTGCATAGAGTCCACATAGCTGTGCAGGGAGTCGCTCTGGTGGCGGAGCTGCATCGTGCTCATCGACTTGGCCTGGTCGCCGAAGCGGCTGGAGTCGGATTTCTCGAACTTGTAGTTGGAGAGCTGCACGATGATGTCCTGCCGCGCGAAGTCCACCCGCTGCAGCACGAGGCTCGTGTCGGCATAGCGCACGGTGTTGTCCTCCTTGTAGTTGGAGCCGTTGAACATCGTGAAGGTCAGGTAGTCCTTGCCGCTGGACATCTTGATGAGGGCCGAGTCGGCTATGGTCAGCGCGATGTTGCCCTTGTTCGCGGTGTGGTCATAGACCATCACTCCGTAGAGCATCCCGGACTTCTTGTCCTGGCTGTCCACGCGGAGGATGTAGTCGTCGATGCCGTCGTAGAAGGTGCCGGACGGGATTTTGATCTCGTTCTTGGTCTTGCCGATGTCGTCGCGGAGGGTGTAGATCTCGTTGTAGGCGAGCGGTACGAGCCTGTCGCCGATGAAGAACGCGCCCACTGCTATGATGGCCGACGCGGCAATCAGAGGGGTGATGATGCGGGAGAACGAAATGCCCGCCGCACGGAGCGCGAGCAGCTCGTTGTTCTCGGCCATCTGACCCACTATCATCATCGAGGCCAGCAGGGTCGCGAGCGGCATCGCCTGAGGCAGAATGGTGCACGCGCCCCACATCAGGAACTCAAGTATCACCCTGAGTCCCAGACCTTTGCCGACGAGTTCGTCGATGTAGAGCCAGAGGAACTGGAGCAGGAGGATGAAGACCACGACCAGCAGAATCGCAACCAGCGGTCCGATGAACGACTTCAGTATGAAGCGGTCGAGCTTCTTCATCCCCTGCGGAGGCTATTGGGCGGTGGCAATCTTCACGAGAGCGTCGAGAGCGTCCTTGAGGCCCTCGGAGTTCTTGCCGCCGGCGGATGCGAGTCCGGCCTGTCCGCCGCCGCCGCCCTGGATGAACTTGGCGGCTTCGCGGATGTCCTTGCCGGCGTTGCGCCCGGCAGCGACGAGGTCCTCGGAGTACATGAGGAGCAGCTGAGGCTTGCCCTCAAATTCGTAGGCGGCTACGAGCGCCGTGCCCTTGAGCTCCTTCTGGAGCAGGGTGGCGGCGTTGCGCACCAGGGTAGGGTCGGCCCCGTTCTCGGCCACGTGGGTGGCTACGATAAGCTTGACTCCGTTGATTTCGCGGGCCTTCTTGCTGAGCAGCTCGGCGAGCTGGGATGCCTTCTGCCTTGCGAACTCCTCGGCCTGCTTCTTGAGGGAGGCGTTGTCGTCCACGAGGTGTTTGATGGCGCCTGCGAGGTCAGGGACATTGTTGAAGAATGAGCGGGCGGTCTTGAGGAGCTCCTGCATTGCGCCCACATATTCCTCTGCGGCTTCGCCCGTCACCGCCTCGATACGGCGGATGCCGGCTGCGATGGCCGTCTCGGAGAGTATCTTGAAGTAGCCGATGTTGCCGGTGGCGCTGGTGTGGCAGCCGCCGCAGAGCTCGACGCTAGGGCCGAACTTGACCACGCGGACCCTGTCGCCGTACTTCTCTCCGAAGAGGGCGATGGCGCCCATAGCGCGGGCTTCGTCCATGGTGGCGTCACGCTTCTCCTCGAGGGCTATGTTGCTGCGGATGAGCTCGTTGACGCGGTGCTCAACCTTGGCGATCTGCTCGTCGGAGAGCTTCTCGAAGTGGGAGAAGTCGAAGCGGAAGTTGCGGTCGCAGACATAGGAGCCCTTCTGCTCCACGTGGGTGCCGAGCACCTCCCTGAGGGCGGTGTCGAGCAGATGGGTGCAGGAGTGGTTGGCTGCGATTCTGCGCCTGCGCGCCTCATCCACGACGAGGGTGAATTCTCCGCTGCAGTTCTGCGGGAGCTTCTCCGCTATGTGTATCGTAAGCCCGTTCTCCTTGACGGTGTTGAGGATCTTGATCTGCTCGCCGTCCTCTGAGGTGATGTAGCCGGTGTCGCCGACCTCGCCTCCCATCTCGCCGTAGAACGGCGTGCGGTCGAATACGAGCTGAAGCATTTCCTTATTCTTCTGGACCACTGTCCTCTGCTTGAGGAGCAGGGCGCTCACTGTGGTGACGGTGTCGTAGCCGGTGAACTCCACATTCTCGCCCTGGTGGTATATCGTCCAGTCGCCGAAGCTGTTGGCGGTGGCGTTGCGGGCTCTCTCCTTCTGCTTCTGGAGCTCGCGGTTGAATCCCTCCATATCCACGCTGCAGCCGTTCTCGCCGGCGATGAGCTCGGTGAGGTCGATAGGGAAGCCGTAGGTGTCGTAGAGCTTGAAGGCGTCTTCGCCGGCGATGACCTTGTCGGCCCCGCAGCGCGCGATGCACTCGTCCATCAGCTTGATGCCCCTGTCGAGGGTGCGCAGGAAGGCAAGCTCCTCCTCGCGGATTACATTCTCTATGAACTTCTGCTGCTTCGCAATCTCAGGATAGGCCTCGCCCATATCGTCCACGAGCTGCTGCACGAGCCTGCAGAGGAACGGCTCGCTCAGCCCGAGGAAGGTGTAGCCGTAGCGCACGGCGCGGCGCAGGATTCGCCTGATGACATAGCCCGCCTTGACATTGCTCGGAAGCTGTCCGTCGGCGATGCTGAAGCTGATGGCCCTGATGTGGTCGGCGATGACCCTCATCGCTATGTCGATCTTCTCGCTCTCGCCGTAGCGGTGGCCGGAAATCTCGCCTATCTTGCCGAGGAGTCCGGAGAATACGTCGGTGTCGTAGTTGCTGTTCTTGCCCTGAAGCACGCAGCAGAGGCGCTCGAAGCCCATTCCGGTGTCGATGTTCTTGGCCGGGAGGCTCTCCAGGTGTCCGTCCGCCATCCTCTGGTACTGCATGAATACGAGGTTCCAGATTTCGATTACATGCGGGTCGGACTTATTGACGAGCTCGCGTCCGCTCAGTCCGCTCGCAGCCTTCTCCTCCGGGGTGCGGATGTCGATATGTATCTCGGAGCACGGTCCGCAAGGGCCGGTGTCGCCCATTTCCCAGAAGTTGTCGTGCTTGTTGCCGAGCAGGATGTGGTCGGCCGGCATGTGCTTGAGCCAGGCCTGACGCGCCTCCTCGTCGAGGGTGGTGCCGTCCTCCGCGCTGCCCTCGAATACGGTGGCGTAGAGGAGGTTGCGGTCTATCTTATAGACTTCCGTGAGGAGCTCCCAGGCCCAGTCGATGGCCTCGCTCTTGAAGTAGTCGCCGAAGCTCCAGTTGCCCAGCATCTCGAACATGGTGTGGTGGTAGGTGTCGTGCCCCACCTCTTCGAGGTCGTTGTGCTTTCCGCTCACTCTCAAGCACTTCTGGGAGTCGGTCGCGCGCTTGTACGGCGCCGTGGAGTTGCCGAGGAAGATGTCCTTGAACTGGTTCATTCCGGCGTTGGTAAACATCAGCGTCGGGTCATTCTTGACCACCATCGGAGCCGAAGGCACGACGGTGTGTCCCTTAGAAGCGAAGAAATCGAGAAATTTCTGCCTTATTTCCTTAGAAGTCATAATAGATGTATGTGTCAAACAAACTACAAAAATACTACTTTTTGGGGATATAACCCAATTTTTCCCTACACCCCGCCGGAAGCGGCTTGAGATGAGGGGGTGCAATTGCTAAAAAATCAGTATCTTTGCACCCTATGCCGAAGTATGTATTCAATCCGGAAACCCTGATGTATGAGGCCCAGGACGAGCCTAAATACCTCAGGCATATAAGAGTGGCTCTGCTCGTCGTGGGCGCGGCCGCTCTGGTTTTCCTGTACTTCTGGCTGTATCTCTCCGTCTTCCATCTGGAACTTCCGCGCACCGCCGCCCTCAAGCGCAGGCACGCCGAGTGGGAGACGAGGATGAGCGTGCTCGACCGCCAGCTCGACATCTACGAGCAGACTCTCAAGGGCATAGAGCAGCGCGACAACGATGTCTATCGTTCCATCTACGGCCTCAACCCCATCCCGGAAGAGGTACGCAACTCGGGTCTGGAGGGCATCAACCGCTACTCGGAGCTCGACCGTCTCGGGGCCAATTCCCACCTGCGCCGCACCGTGCGCCGTCTGGACGACCTGACCAAGCGCACCTATGTCGGGAGCAAGTCGCTCGACGAGGTAGGACAGCTTTCCGCGCAGGCCGGCGACATGATTTCCTGCGTGCCTAACGTGCCTCCGATACTGCCTGTGACCGGCAAATTCCGCCTGTCCAGCAGCTTCGGCTACCGCATCGACCCGGTGTACGGAGGAGGGGAGCGGCACGGGGGGCAGGACTTTGCCACCAAGACCGGCACGCCTGTCTATGTGACCGGCGACGGAGTCGTGGAGAAGACGGGAATGCAGCTCTGGGGCTACGGCAACGAAATCGTGGTGGACCACGGCTACGGCTACAAGACCCGCTACGCCCACCTCAACACGATAGAGGTGAGCCCGGGGATGAAACTGCACCGCGGCGACCGCATCGGCACCGTGGGCAATACGGGCAAATCCACGGGTTCGCACCTCCACTACGAGGTGATCTACCGCGGCAACAAGATGAACCCGATGAACTATCTGGATATCAACATGCCTGAGGAGGAGTACCGCGCGATGATCGAGAAGCGCAGCGCGGAGAACGCTCCGACGACGGCCAAGAGTACGATGGAGCTGCTCCGTCGGGGGAGGAAGAGCGATGAGTAAGAGGAGGATGCTCGAGTTCGACCCGAAGAATTTCAGCTTCGGGAAGGTGCGCGCCAACGCGGGCCGCGTGCTGCTGGTTGTATTGGGCTATCTGCTTGTCACACTGACGATTGCGGTGCTTGTCTATGGCGTGTTCGCCCTGTTCTGGAGGACCGACACCGAGAGGGAACTGCGCCGCGAAATCAAGATGTACGAGAGGATCTACCCGACCCTCGCGCCTAAGGAGGAGCTGCTCCGCGACGGCATAGCCAACCTGCAGTACAAGGACAACGAAATTTACGAGACGGCGTTCCACGCCAATGCGCCGGACGCCGACCCGATGGCGAGTCTGGACTTCATGTTCGCGAGCGACACGGTGCCGGACGCCAAGATTGCCAACTACACCCGCGACAAGGCGGACCGCCTGCTCGCCGTGGCGGACGATGTGGACGCGGCGTTCATGCAGATTTTCCGCTCGCTTGCCCGCGAAGACCTCGTCATGCCGCCTATGTGCCTGCCGGTCAAGGATATAACCTATTCGCAGGTGGGCGCTTCCACGGGCCGCAAGATGGACCCGTTCTACAAGGCCTATGTCTATCACGAGGGCCTGGATTTCATCGTGGCGCGCGGCACTCCGGTCTATGCGACGGCAGCCGGCACGGTGAGCAAGGTTTCCACTTCCAAGAAGCTGGGCCGCACGGTCGAGCTGCTCCACGAGGGCGGATACACCACAGTCTATGCGCACCTCGAGTCCGCTTCGGTGCGCGCCGGGCAGAAGGTCGCCGCCGGGCAGAAGATAGGCTCCGCCGGCATGTCCGGCAAGGCGTTCGCCCCGCATCTGCACTACGAAATCCGCCGCGGCGAGGAGTTCCTCAATCCGGTCAACTACATCTTCGCATCGGTTAGCCCGGCTGACTACTCCAATATTCTTTATATGTCCGTAAATACTAAACAGTCAATGGATTAGCAAGTATGGAAAAGCTCTTTTACACCATCGGAGAAGCCGCGCGCGAGGTCGGGGAGTCCGTCTCGCTCGTGAGGTTCTGGACCAACAGTTTCCCGCGTCTGCTGCGCCCGCGCCGCAACGCCAAGGGTAACAGGCTGTATGTGGCGGCGGACATCGAGACGCTCCGCCAGATACACTATCTCACCAAGGAGAAGGGCCTCTCGCTGGAGGGGGCCGCAAGGCAACTGGAGAGCGAGCGTGCCGGAGTGGAGGCGCGGGTCAAGGTGCTGACCTCCCTCAAGAGCATCAGGTCGCAGCTTGCGGAGGTGAAGAAGAGCCTGTAAAGAACGGCCCCCGAAAATTGAATAAAAGCAAAAGATTTTCTAACTTTGCAGTTCATTTGCGAATAAAATAAAACCTTATATATGGCAACTACCAAGAAAACGACAAAAGTACAGACTCCGATCGACGAGCGCGAGACCTTTGTGTCTCTGCGCAAGAACTTTGCGGACAGCGAGCAGAGCGCTCAGGAGAAGCTTCACACTCTCTATGAGCTGCAGGCTGCCGACAACGACATCGACAAGCTTGTCCAGCTTCGCGGCGAACTCCCTGAGGAGGTCGCTTCCCTCGAAGAGGAAATCGAGTCCCTCAAGGCCAAGTATGCCCGCGTGGAGCAGCTTATCGACGGATACAACCAGAATATCGCCGCCGCCAAGCAGCAGATCGTGGAGCTCGACGCCGAGATCGAGAAGTACCGCTCCCAGCTGGAGAACATCTCCAACAGCCGCGAGTTCGACTCCATCAACAAGGAGCTTGAGAACCAGGGACTTCTGCGCCAGATAGCCGAGAAGAACATCAACGAGGCCCTCGACGCCATCAAGGACCGCAAGATTGACCTCGACCGCATCAATGACCGCATCACCATCCGCGAGGGAGACCTCGAGTCCAAGAAGGAGGAGCTTTCGTCAATCGTGGAGTCCACCGCCAAGGAAGAGGCCGAGCTCCAGAAGCGTCGCGAGGAGTTCACCTCCAGGCTCGACGAGAGGACTCTGAGCGCCTACGAGCGCATCCGCAAGAGCACCCACAACCACCTTGCAGTGGTTTCGCTCTACCCCAAGAACGAGGACGGCACCTACGGCGACGCCTGCGGAGGCTGCTTCCACACCATCACCCCGCAGCGCCTGATCGACATCGCGTCCGGCAAGAAGCTCGTCATCTGCGAGCACTGCGGCCGCATCATCGTCAACCCTGACATTTAATTGCAGATATGCCATCGCAGAAGTCAGGCGGCGCGCCAAGAAAGAAACAGACGGCAGACCTGGACAAGATAGGGCTTGAGATCGGCAATAAGCCGCCTCAGGCTCTTGATGTCGAAGAGGCTGTCCTCGGAGCGATGCTCCTTGAGCCCGAGTGCGTGGACAAGGCACTCGAGGACCTTACCGCGTCCTGCTTCTACGATCCCAAGCACAGGATGATATTCGAGGCCATGTCCGCTCTCGTGAGCGAGCACACCTCCGTGGATATCATCACCGTGAGCTCCAAGCTCCGCGAGCTTTCCCGTCTCGAGGAAGTCGGCGGCACCGTGGCGCTCGCCAACCTTTCCGAGAAGGTGGGTTCGGCGGCCCACATCGAGTACTACATCAAGATACTCAAGCAGAAGACCATCCAGAGGGACCTCATCACGGCCTCCTATGAAATCCTCCGCGACTCCTACGACGACGCCATCAAGGTCGATGAGCTGATAGACACTGCCCAGACGCGCATCTTCGACGCCATCCAGAGCAATGTCCGCAAGGAGGTGCAGGACATCGGCAGCCTGATCAACACCGCGATGGACTCCATCCAGGCCAAGCAGGGCAGCAGCGGACTCAGCGGCGTGCCTTCGGGCTTCCCGAGCCTCGACACCATCACGATGGGCTGGCAGCCTTCGGACCTCATAATCCTCGCGGCCCGTCCTTCAGTGGGTAAGACGGCGTTCTCGCTCAACATCGCCCGCAACGCGGCTGTTGACCACCACATGCCGGTGGCGTTCTTCTCCCTGGAAATGGCCGCCATCCAGCTTGCCAACCGTCTGATTACCTCCGAGTCCGGCCTGCATCCGGACAAGATCAAGGGCGGAGTGAAGCTCGAGGACTACGAGTGGCAGCAGCTTGAATACAAGCTCCGCGCCCTCTCCAAGGCGCCGCTCTACATCGACGACACGCCGAGCCTCCCGCTGATGGAGTTCCGCACCAAGGCCAAGAACCTCGTCAAGGGCAAGGGCGTACGCCTCATAATCATTGACTACCTGCAGCTTATGCAGGGGCCGAGCGAGCTCAAGGGCCTGCGCGAACAGGAGGTTGCAGCCATCTCGCGTACCCTCAAGGCCACGGCCAAGGAGCTCAATGTGCCTATCATAGCGCTCTCCCAGCTGTCCCGCAACGCGGTGCAGCGCCAGGGCTCAGGCGGCAAGCCGCAGCTCTCCGACCTCCGCGAGTCCGGCTCCATCGAGCAGGATGCCGATATGGTAATCTTCATCCACCGTCCGGACTACATCGGTCTCAGCGAGAACGAGGGCGACAAGGAGAAGACCCAGATCATCATCGCGAAGCACCGTAACGGCGAGACCCGCGATATCGATATGCGCTACAAGGGCGAGCAGCTCAAGTTTGTGGAGGAGGACGATACCCTCGACATGCGCGCCGCGACCTTTGACTCGGCGATGAATATGGATTCCGGAATGAACGACATGGGTCCCATAATGAGCAATGAATTCGAATAGCGAAATATCACACCGCGGACGCATTGTCTCGATTACGCCCGAATTTACCACGGTCGAAATAATCTCCGAAGCCGCGTGCTCTTCCTGCCACGCGCAGGGATTCTGCGGCCTGGGCAGCGCCAAGGCCAAGGCCATCGAGGTGCCGACCCGCGGCTGGGACAATTTCCAGGTGGGCGACGAAGTCGAGGTGGTGCTCACCACCGCGATGGGCCATACGGCCGTGCTGCTCGCGTATGTGGCTCCGCTGATAGTGCTGGTGGCCGTGCTGCTGGCGCTGACATTCGCCGGGGTGGGGGAGCTCACCGCCGGCCTCTGCTCCCTCGGGGCGGTGGCGCTCTGGTACGGAGTGCTCTGGCTTCTGCGGGACAGACTGAAGAAAGATTATATTTTTAAGATCAAAAGATAATGACAAACACTGTTATCCTGACCGTCGTGATCCTCACGGTGCTCGGCTTGCTGCTTTCGCTCGTCCTCTTCTGGGTGGCGAAGAAGTTCAAGGTCGAGGAGGATCCGCGGATTGATGAAGTGGAGAAGGTGATGCCAGGCGCCAACTGCGGCGGCTGCGGCTTCGCGGGCTGCAGGGCCTTTGCGGACGCTGCCGTCAAGGCACCCAACCTCGACCATAACTACTGCCCTGTAGGCGGCAACGAGGTGATGAAGAAGGTGGCCGCCATCCTCGGCTACGAAGTCAAGGAGAAGACGCCTCAGGTCGCCGTTGTCCGTTGCAACGGCACCTGCGCCAATCGCCCTCTCGTTAACGACTACGACGGAGTGAAGTCCTGCCGCGTCAAGGCTGCTCTCTACAGCGGCGACACCGGCTGCGCCTTCGGCTGTCTGGGCTGCGGCGACTGTGTTGCGGCCTGCAAGTTCGGAGCCATCAAGATGGACCCGGAGACGGGCCTGCCCGTGGTGGACGAGAGCCTCTGCACCGCCTGCGGCGCGTGCGCGAAGGCTTGTCCTAAGCACATTATCGAGCTCCGCAATGTGGGCACCACCGCCAAGAACGCCCGCCGCGTCTATACCGCCTGCGTCAACAAGGACAAGGGTGGAGTGGCGCGCAAGGCCTGCACCGCCGCCTGCATAGGCTGCGGCAAGTGCGCGAAGGTCTGCAAGTTCGACGCCATCACGATAGCCGACAACCTCTGCTACATCGACTACACCAAGTGCAAGGCCTGCGGCCAGTGCTACTTCGAGTGCCCGACCGGAGCCATCCATGTGGTCGGCTTCACGCCTAAGAAGGTCGAGCCAAAGCCGGCTGTCGAGGCTGCGCCTGCGGCACCTGCTTCTGCTAAGGCTGAGGCTGCTCCCGCTAAGGTTGAGGCTGCACCTGCTCCTGCCAAGGCTGCTCCCGTTGCGCCCGAGGCCCCGAAAACAGTAAAGAAGGAGGTCACCAATGAATAAGCTGACTTTTTCGATCGGCGGAGTACATCCGAACGACAATAAAATTTCACGCGGCTGCGCTATAGAGACTCTGCCTCTTCCGCAGACGATGTATGTCTCAATGGCCCAGCATCTTGGCGCTCCGGCGAAGCCGATAGTGGCTGTCGGCGACAAGGTAAAGGCCGGCCAGGTCATCGCCGAGCCGGGCGGATTCATCTCCGCTTTCGTGCACTCTCCGGTGTCCGGCACGGTGAAGTCCATCGCTCCCCGCAAGGACCTCGCGGGCAATATGATGACCCATGTCGAGATTGCCGTCGAGGGCGACGAGTGGGCTGAAGGCATCGACCTCAGCGACACCCTCGTCACCAAGATTCCTGAGGACAAGGCGTTCATCCTCGACCGCATCAAGGCCTGCGGCGTTGTAGGTCTCGGAGGCGCGACCTTCCCGACCCATGTCAAGCTCAACATCGCCCCGGGCAAGGTGGCTGAGTGCCTGATCATCAACGGCGCTGAGTGCGAGCCTTACCTCACCAGCGACTACCGCATCATGATCGAACGCACCAGGGAGATAGTCATCGGTGCCGCGATAATGCAGAAGGTGCTCGGCTGCCGCTGCGTAATCGGAGTTGAGGAAAACAAACCCGAGGCCATCGAGGCCCTGAGCGCCGCCGTCGCGGAGTTCGGATATGCGAATATGACCGTGGCGACCCTCAAGAAGCGCTACCCTCAGGGCGGCGAGAAGCAGCTCATCGACGCCGTGCTGCACCGTCAGGTGAAGTCCGGCTGCCTGCCAATCGACGCCGGCGCAGTGGTGCAGAATGTGGCCACCGCTCTCGCGGTCTATGAGGCCGTCCAGAAGAACAAGCCGCTGCTCACCAACACTCTCACCGTCACGGGCGACTGCCTGCCGGTGGAGAAGCAGCACAACTACCTCTTCCGCATCGGTACCCCGCTCTCCTTTATTATAGAGCAGGCCGGCGGAATCCCTGAAGGCGCCGCCAAGCTTATCAGCGGCGGCCCTATGATGGGCAAGGCCATCGCCAACATCGAGGCCACCACCGTCAAGGGCTCATCCTCCATCCTCTACCTCAGCGAGGCCGCGACCCGCCGCAAGCCGGCAGGGAACTGCATCCGCTGCGGCAGGTGCAGCGACGCCTGCCCTATGGGGCTGGAGCCGTTCCTCCTCAACAGGCTCTACAAGGCCGGCGATGTAGCCTCCCTTGAGAAGAATGCCGCACAGGACTGCATAGAGTGCGGCTGCTGCCTCTACAGCTGTCCTGCAAACATCCCTCTGCTCGACAATATCCGTCAGGCCAAGGGACAGGTTATGGGTGTCATCCGTGCGCGCGCCGCTGCCGCCAAGGCTGCTGCGGAAGCCGCCAAAAAGTAGATAATTATGGGAAAATTCCTGGTTTCTCCATCTCCGCACGTGCACGCCGACGTGTCCACCCGCTCCCTGATGAGGGATGTGGTCATCGCGCTTGCGCCTGCCGCTCTCGTGTCCATCCTCTTCTACGGATGGTCCGAACTTCTAGTGCTCGCGGTAAGCGTCGCTTCCTGCGTGCTGCTTGAGTGGGCCATCACCAAGTGGCTGCTCAAGCGCCCAAGCACCATTTCCGACCTTTCGGCTGTGGTTACGGGCATTCTCCTGGCATTGAACCTGCCTGTCACGACCCCTTGGTGGGTTGTGATGATCGGTGCGATATTCGCCATCGGAGTCGTCAAGATGACTTTCGGCGGCATCGGGCAGAACCTCTTCAACCCTGCCATCGCGGGGCGCGTGTTCCTGCTCATTTCGTTCCCGACCTATATGACCGACTGGACTGTCCCTCAGGGATTCATCCACTCCACTGATGCCGTTTCCGGCGCTACGCTGCTCGGCAAGTACGCCGAGGGCGGCGTTGACGCGCTGGCCGGCACCGACTACCTCCAGACGATGTTCTTCAACATCGGAGGTTCCGCGGGAGAGATTTCCACTGTCGCGCTGCTTCTCGGTTTCATCTACCTGCTTTGCCGCAGGGTTGTGAAGCCTTGGATTCCGCTCAGCATCTTCGCCACGGTATTCGTGATTTCCGGCATATTCTGGCTCGTCGATCCCGCCACCTACACCGACCCTGTATTCAACCTGCTCACCGGCGGTGTCGTACTCGGAGCCTGCTTCATGGCCACCGACTATGTCACCTCTCCTATGAGCACGATGGGCGGAGTGGTTTACGGTATCGGCATCGGCCTGATACTGATGATGATACGTTACTTCGGCTCATATCCTGAGGGTATGTCTTTCGCCATCCTCATCATGAACTGCGCGGTGCCGCTCATCAACAACTGGTTCCATCCTAGAAAGTACGGGAGGGCATAAATTATGGCAGCACAATCTACTCTTAAAAATATGGTACTCTGCCTGACGCTGGTGTGCCTGATCTGTTCCGCGATTCTCGGCGTGGCCTACGCCGTGACCGCCGAGCCTGTGGCGGCTGCACAGGTCGCCAAGACCAACAACGCCATCGCCAAGGTCCTCCCTGAGTTCAGCGGAGATGTCGCCGAGTCTTCCATGGAGATGGAAGGCGTTGAGTATAAATACTATACGACGGAAACCGGAATCGCGGTCATCTCCAATGTGGCCGGCTTCGGCGGTACTCTCTCCGTGATGGTGGGCATCTGCCCGGACGGCACGGTCTGCAACACTTCCGTCATCTCCCACAGCGAGACTCCGGGCCTCGGAGCCAAGTGCCAGACCGACGAGGGCTTCCTCGCGCAGTTCAGGGGACTTGACCCGACGGAGAAGAAGCTCGCCGTCAGCAAGGACGGGGGCGATATCGACGCCATCACCGCTTCCACAATGACTTCCCGCGCCTATACGCTGGCCGTTGCAAATGCTGTGAAGGTCTATGAGACTCTGGCCGGCATTCCGCAGGCAGTCGAAAATGAAGAAGGAGGAGAGAACAATGAGCAATAAACTTTCTCTGATTACCAAGGGTTTTGTCAAGGACAACCCTACATTCTCGCTCGTGCTCGGCATGTGCCCGACGCTTGCGACCACCACTTCCGCGATGAACGGTCTGGAGATGGGCCTCGCCACGGCTTTCGTCCTGGTGCTCAGCAATATGGCCATTTCGCTCGTCGCTCCGGCAGTGCCTGACAAGGTGCGCATCCCGGCGTACATCGTCATCATCGCGACCTTCGTGACCGTGCTCCAGCTGCTGATGCAGGCCTATGTTCCTGCGGTATATGAGACCCTCGGCCTCTTCATCCCGCTTATCGTTGTGAACTGCATCGTCCTCGGACGCGCCGAGGCATTCGCCAACAAGAATTCCGTGATAGACTCAGCCTGCGACGGACTTGGCATCGGCATCGGATTCACGATGTCCCTGACGGTCATCGGCATCATCCGCGAGATTCTCGGAAGCGGCTCCGTATTCGGCTTCAAGTTCATCGCCGGCGACGGTATCCTCGCATTCGTGATGGCTCCTGGCGCCTTCCTGGTGCTCGGCTACCTGATGGTGCTTTTCAATAAGTTCCTTGCCAAAAAGTAATATTGCGATATGGAATATATTCTCATCATAATATCGGCGATATTCGTCAACAACGTACTGCTCTCGCAGTTCCTCGGCATCTGCCCGTTCCTCGGGGTTTCCAACAAGCTTTCCACCGCCACGGGCATGTCCGGTGCGGTCTGCTTCGTGATCACCCTCGCGACGGTCGTGACCTACCTGCTCAACCAGTATCTGCTCGTGCCGTTCGGACTTGAGTTCCTGCAGACGATTTCATTCATCCTCGTGATTGCCGCCCTCGTGCAGATGGTGGAAATCGTGCTGAAGAAGATCAGCCCTTCCCTCTATCAGGCGCTCGGCATCTTCCTTCCGCTCATCACCACGAACTGCGCCGTGCTCGGCGTTGCCATCACTGTGGTGACCAAGGAGTTCTCCTACGGCGGCGGTCCGGCTCACATGCTCAACCTCGGCGAGGCTACGGTCTATGCGCTTGCCACCTCCCTCGGTTATGGTCTCGCAATGTGCCTCTTCGCGGGCCTGCGCGAGCATCTTGCTCTGAACGATGTCCCTAAGTCTTTCAGGGGACTGCCTATCGCGCTGATTACCGTCAGCATCATGGCGATGGCGTTCCTTGGCTTCTCGGGAATTGTAAAATAGTGTGTATTATTAACTTTAAATTCTTTTAAGTTATGAAAAAAGCAATTATCGTTATCCTCTCCGTTCTGATGTTCGGAGTTGCTGTTTCCGCTCAGCCACGCGCCCTCGGTGTCCGTGGCGGCTACGGTGCTGAACTTTCTTATCAGCACAGCCTTGGCTCCAACTTCCTCGAGGCTGACCTCGGAATGTGGGGCGGCAACGACTTCTACCTCACCGGTATCTATGACTTCGTGTTCGCACAGTCAGGTATCGTCAACTTCTACGTTGGACCTGGTGCTCAGGTAGGTTTCTACAACACCACCAACGACCAGGGCAACTCTACCACCGCTATGGCTCTCGGTATCGTAGGCCAGCTCGGCGCTGAGTTCGAGATCCCTTCAGTTCCTATCAACATCTCCATCGACTGGAAGCCTGTATTCAACTTCATCGGCAACGGTTTCGGCTGGAACGGCTTCGCCCTCGGTCTCCGCTACAGGTTCTAGTATCTGACCTCTCCAAGGGCCTCCCTCCCGGGATGCCCCGCTTCATAAAGCAGCCCAGGCTCCTCGCCCGGGCTGCTTTTTTGCGGTCCCCACTGCCTGCGGTTGCTGCGGTCCCTGCGGCCCCCCCCCGGGCGCTTCGACAAGCTCAGCGACCGCCAATCTGTCACCGCCGTCCATCCAGAAGGCCAAATTATGGACGAGACACATAGAGCGGCCCCCGAGCCTGCGGTTCCTGCGGCCCCCGAGCCTGTCGAGGGGCCGTCTTAGGCAGC
>CAVAID010000022.1:0-30213 GCA_963588685.1 bacterium | reverse complement strand
TTGTCGAAATGCCCGCTCCGTTCGGGGGCCGGGGGCGGCGGAGCTCCTAGTATCCCAACTTCTTGGCATCTACTACCGGGCGGATGTTGAATCCCTTGTAGCGGAAATCATGATGGGCCTCAGCATCGGCTTCATCTGTGTATTCGATTCTCGTATAGGTCGCATCGCTGTTAGCATCGCTGTTGAAAACAAAGGCATTAGGATAGAACGGAGCATATGCGAGATCCCTCGCCCAGTAATATCCTTCCCATCCTGAAGAATTGATATTCCCGTCAACCCTGAATCCTCCTGCTCGGAGGAAGATTGAATTGGAATTGCCTTCCTTCTTGCTGACGTAAGTCCTTCCGTAATAGCTGCTGTTGATGCCCTGATCGCAATTGTTGTGCAGTTCCTGCCACTCCGCCTTCGATGGCATCCTGCAGTATGTTCCCCAGTTCACGGAAGCGGCGTCATCTGTCAGAGCGAGGACGTCACCGTCATTATTGTACTTGCTGTAAGAGGTGATTTTCCCGTAGTTGTCCTTGGTCTCAGTCTCGCCCCACGCATAATAGCCTCCGTAATCATAATAATTGTCGGCTCCGACATTGGTCTCCGCCCAGAGCAGGCCGCTCGGCAGGCCCAGGTCGATGAATTTGTGACCGCCGTAGATGCGATAGGAGTCTTTCGCCATAGTCTCGTAGGTGAGGGATATCCTCTTCATAAGCTGACGGCTTATGGTAATTTCCCTGCTTTTGCTTACGCGGGCCATCTCCCCGAAGTTGACAGAGTGGTATCCGACTTCCACGCTGACATTGAAGGTGCCCACCGGCATCGGAAAATAGAATACGCCGGAAGCGCCCTGGGTGGCTCTGGTCCAGCTGATGGTCACGGTGTTCTCCTTGCTGGAGCTGGCGTCTTCCGAAGTCTTGATCTGCGGGCAGGAGTCCTCCAGATTGGCACTGAAGTCGCCGGTAATCTTTCTGTCTGCGGTGATGGTAATATGTCCCGCCGTAGCCGGTATCCGGTCCAGTTTGATGCAGAGCACTCCGCCCAGATGCTTGAACTGCGTGGACAGGTCGCCGTTTGCGTCGCTTGAGATTACGCCGTACGCAGGCGCGTTGGCGCTGTTGAGGTATGATGACGTGCCTTTAGAATAATAGTCCGTATCGGGCTCTGTATATGTATATGAGACAGGCAGGTTGTAGGTAAGGGTTGTGCCGGAGAGCTTGTGGCCGGCATTGTAGGGATATACGGCGCAGGTGCCGACAGTCCCCTCCACGTAGCCGCTGAATTCGACGGTCTTGGAGAGTACCTCATCGGTGTACTTCAGCTCGGAAAAACTTGTCGTCCCGTCCACGCCTGCGGTCGCCACGCCGATGGCATCGGACGGGAGCCACCAGAATTGCCCCTGCTTATCGAAGACGCTTTTGGTGGCCGTTTCATCGCCGGCGGCACTGGCCTGAAGCGTGACGGTATGTCCGACGGGTTCAGACGGGGTTTCTTCCTTGTTGCAGCCGCACAGAAGTGCCGGTGCGAGACATAAAAATGTTATAACAAATCTTCTGGTCATAATTTGAGCCCTTAAATCCTTAAATCCTTCAATTACCAGTTTTCTTCTTCACTGAGGATAGCATCCTCCAAACTGCTGCGGCCGGTTGAATATGGTGACGAAGCGATGCATGATTCCGCGTTGAGCTCAATCTGCTCCGCCTGCGGAGCAGTGTATAATTCTTTCTTCATTATAAGTTGTTCTAAAAAACGGCCGCGAAGATACTCAATATCTGCGAAAGAGGAAAATAATTGGAAATACTCGGCCCCTCGACAGACTCGGGGGCCGCCGGTCGCTGAGCGCGTCGAAGCGCCTCGGCAGGCTCGGGGGCCGCCGGTCGCTGAGCGTGTCGAAGCGCCACTAATTTACTATGAATTCTTCCGGGCTGGTTTTGCAGAGGTTGCCGAACCAGTAGGAGTTCTCCACATAGACGTGGGAACCCAGGGTATGGGTATAAAGGTATTCGTAAAGGTCGCGGTAGGTCTGGGAAGGTTTGGCGGAGAGCGTGTTCACCAGATTGTTGGAGAACCGGTCGCTCATCCAGATTCCGAGGTCGGCGGAGTGGTAGTCGGCGAACGAAGACTCGGCCGAGCCGGCGCTCGCGATGGCGAGAATTCCCGGGATTTCACTGGTCTGGAGTGCCATATTCCTCGAATAGCACGGCTCCAGCAGCAGAAGCATCTTGCGGTAGCGCTGCCCGGAGTGCATCTGCTCGAGCGTGCTGCGGAAATCGCTTTCCGAAAAGACCTTCCCCGTGTCGCGCCACAAGAAACCGTTTACCTTGTGGGTGGCGGCGAGACATCCGTGCCCGCTCCAGAACACCAGCACATTCGACCGGTCGGAAGTGTTCAGCACAACAGGCAGATGCCCGCTGCTCCGGCCCAGCATAATATCCTGAATATCAGTGATTTTAAGGGTATCCGTATCGTAGTCTATGACGGCGCCCTTGTAGAGGTTGTCGCCATAGGTGGAGGTGCTGACCGCCTTGAAGGTGTTTCTGTCGTTTTCGATAAGCTCATCGGAGATGGCGAGGATTATATGGTCGTCGTCCCAGCCGTAGCGCTTGAGCATCTGATATACATTCAGCACATCGGCCTGGTGGCGGTAGTTGGCCCAGCCGCAGGACCCCTGGATCAGCAGGGCATAGCGGTCCTCGAGCTCCCTGTACTCGACAGGGCTGTCCTGGTCCTCGATTTCCTCATTGACCGAGGCCACCCAGTTCCATGCCGCGAGGGTGGAGGCGGTGCGGTTGCTGCCGTCATCGCTCATATAGTCCAGAGTCAGGAACTTGCCGTCATATACGACCCAGTGCACATAGGTGCTCTGGATGAGGCTGGTGCAGGCCTCGCTGTCGAAGCGCAGCGCTCCGCAGGCGCCGACCAGCTTGACATAGCCCGACTCTTCGGTGCGGAGCAGGGTCAGCAGGGACCTCATTCCCAGCTCGTTCCATATAGGATAAGGCTCATCCCCGAGGGAAGTGACGAGGCGGATAATCTCATTGGTGTCCATATCCTTCGTGAGATGGTTCTTGCAGAAAGCGGTGATGCCGGCAAGCAGCACGGCGTCATAGACCTGGGCTTCAGCACCGGCAAGGGTGCGCCCGTAGCGCTCCTCGTAGGCCACCTCGAAGCCGGTGGAAGGGTCGGCGTATGGAGCTATGCCCTCGGCACCCTCGGCGAGGTCGCCGAGTTTCAGCAGATAGCTGGAGAGCGCTCCGTTGGAGAAGAGGATGCGGGGCGTCCTGTCCCCGAGCTCCTGCTTCGCCCTGAGCACGACTTCAGCCTCGGGAGCCGAACCCACCGCGCAGATTATGTAGTCCACGTCCGCCTTGAGTGCTTTCTCCGCATTGACGGAGAGGTCGTCGGAATACAGGAAAATGTTGGACGGCGAGAGTTCCATGCCCATCTCGGTGGCAAGGAACGGGACCCATTCGTAGAAAGTCTGCCCGTATTCATCGTCCGGGGTCAGCAGAGCAACGCTCTTCGCCCCTGATTCCCAGGCCTTTGCGAGCAGAGCCTTGCTTTGGCTGACATCGGTCTCGCAGAGCGACCAGAGGAAAGGCTTCTCGGCCTTGTCGCCCGACTTCGTCACGGCGTAGCGGCGTATGATGTTCTCGCTGGTGGCGTAAGGGACTATCAGCGGCTTGCCGGTGGTCTTGAATGCGCTCGCCATCAGATCCACATTCTCGTTGCGGAGAGGTCCTATGGCAAGCAGCAGGTCCTCCCTGCGGGCTAGCGCCGTGGCGAGGGAGTCCAGATTGACACTGTCCTCGTCATACCACTCGGTAGTGATGTCCACAATCAGGCTGTCGCCCGATTCGGCCACGAAATGCTGCGCCTTGCGCATATTGTAGAGCGCATAGCTGGCCATCTCCTGGAGCCGCAGGGAATATTCCCCTTCGCCGGAAATCGGCAGGACTATCGCCATCTTGTATTCGGCAGCCTTGTATCTGGAGACATAGACCACCTTGTCGGGCTCCCTGCTGCAGGAGGCGAAAAGGCACGCGGCGAGGGCGGCGATGAGCAGCAGCCTACTTGCTTTCATATTTCCGCTCCTCCTCCAGCGCCTTGTCGTAATACTTTTCGGCTATGCCGTCCAGACGGTCCTTATAATCATCCGCTATAACTATCTCGGGATACCCGGAATCGAGCCCGAACTCCTCGTGGGAAGGCATCTCCTCCCCGTTCCACCATCTGAATATCCAGTCCTCAACGGCGCTGCCGATATTCTTGACGACTGAGAACGGCACCTTAGGGGAGTAGAGCTGCATATCGCAGTCCACGCCGAGAGTGTAGAAACTGGCGGAGTTCTCCCTGTTGTAGCGGAAGAATCCCTGGGCCGAGCCTCCGCAGAGCGGCAGCAGCATCTGGAACGACTCTTCCAGCCTATAGGACATCTTGTAGGCGAGGGCGGCTTCGTCATAGCCGCCGGTGTCATCGGAAAGGGCAATATCGGTGACGGTCTTGTCCGAACCGCTGTCGGCTATGGCAGCTGCGAACCCGTCGTACATTTCGCTCAGGATGGAGTTGCCCTTGTTGGCCCGCACGGAGAGTATCTTGCCCACATCGTCAAAGCCCTCGGCGACCAGCCGTCCGGCCTGGTACCAGATGCCGTACTGCCGGATGTGCAGGGTATAGACGGGCAGGGTGGTGTCGCTCGACTCCGCGAGCAGGAAATCTACATTGGAAGCGCTTGTAAGCAGGGAATCGTATTCGTGCAGCATAGGCTCGAAGTCATCGCCGGCAAGGACCACAAGCGCCTTGCGCTCAGGCTCTTCGTCACGCATATAGTCCAGCAGATATCCGATGGCTGCCACGGCCGTCTCCGTGTCGGAAGGGAGCTCTAAGAGCGAGAGCATCATGTTGCACTCCTGCGCGCCCCTCACCGCTCCGCGGTACATGTCATCCATATAGCCGATATCGCCGAGCGCCCCCTTGCGGGTGACGAAATACACCAGGTCGCGCGTCTCCTCGTCCTCTTCGCTGACCACATACACCGTCCTCCCCTCTTTCGTGCACGAAAGCAGGGAAAGCAGCGACAGCAATACTATACCGGCTCTGAAGATGGATTTCATCCCTTAAAAGTAAATCTTACAAATATATAAGTTCTCCGTTAAAACAGCGCAAAAAAAGTGCCCAATCTCACGGAGCGGGGCGCCGGCGAAGCCGGAAGTGTAAAAAATTGTAATAAAATGTAAGAAAATGTAAAATTTTAGCTAACTTTGACCCTGCGTATAAGAATTGAAAAATGGTCACTTTTATCGGAGAATACACAGCCCGGCTGGACGACAAGGGGAGATTGGTCTTCCCCGCGCCGCTCAAGGCTGCGCTGCCGCCGGGAAGCGACCTCAGGTTCGTAGTCAAGAAGAACCTCTTCGAGCCCTGCCTGGAGATGTACACGATGGAGGAGTGGGAGCGGCAGTCGGGAGAAGTTAAGTCAAGCCTTGACCTCACCTTCAATAGAAAGCACGCGACATTCTGGAGAGAATATATGCGCGGACGCGATGTGGTGGAGCCGGATCCCAAGTTCAGCCGCATCTCGATTGACCGCAAGCTCCTGGGTTCGATAGGTGTGAACAAGGAAGTGGTTTTCTCCGGCAATGATTTCAAGATCGAGATCTGGGCCAAGGAAAACTATGAGGCCTCGGCACTCTCAAACGAAGAATTCATTGCCATCGCAGAAAGCCTCTCCTCAAAGTAGGGGGAGGAGCGATGAGCGAATATCACAATCCGGTACTCTTATACCAAAGCGTTGACGCCCTCGTGCAGAGAGCGGACGGACGCTATGCCGACGCCACTTTCGGAGGCGGCGGCCACAGCAGGGAAATCCTCGGCAGACTCTCGGAGAAGGGCCATCTCTTCGCGTTCGACCGCGACGAAGACGCTCTCGCCGGCGCCCCGGACGACCCGCGCTTCACATTGATACACAACAATTTCAGGTTTATACATAACTATGTTCTCCTTTACGGGGCGCAGGAGGGTTTCAGCTCCCTGGACGGCGTTCTCGCCGACCTCGGGGTCAGTTCGCACCAGTTCGACACTGCCGGGCGCGGATTCTCCTTCCGCTACAGTGCCCCGCTGGATATGCGGATGAACGCGCAGGGCGGCAAGACGGCCGCGGATGTAGTCAATTCTTATACGCAGGAAGATCTCGAGCGCATCCTCCGTCTCTACGGAGAGGTGGACAATGCCCGCAGGCTCGCGCAGCTGATTGTCGCGGCCAGGAGCAGCTCGCAGATTCTCACAACCGACGACCTCCACGCCGCCATCTCCCCTGCCCTGCCCTCATTCGCCGAACATAAATACCTCGCCAAGGTCTATCAGGCCTTCAGGATCGAAGTCAACGACGAGATGCGCTCGCTGGAGAAGTTCCTCCAGGGCGCAACCGACTCGCTCTGCAGGGGCGGCCGGCTGGTCGTGATCACCTACCACTCCCTCGAGGACAGGATGGTCAAGAACTTCATCCGCAGCGGCCGTATCGACGGCGAGGAGGCCAAGGACAGTTTCGGGCGCAGCCTCTCCCCGCTCAAGGCGGTGAACCGCAAGCCGATACTGCCGGAAGAGAGTGAAATCGAGAGCAACACGCGCGCCCGCAGCGCCAAGCTCAGAATCGCCGAGAAGCTATGAAGACCTGGAAGCTGTCGGACATAAGGGTGCTGCTGAAGAATGTCTTCACGGCGGTGATGAAGGGCGAGTTCCTGCTCAGACTCAACGTGGGCAGGTATTTCATCCACATCATCTACACCTTCTTCCTCTTCGCGATGGTCATCTGGATCAGCCTCTCGATCGAGACCACGATGTCCAAAGTGGAGAGCAACAAGGCGACCCTCAAGGAGCTGGAGATTGCCAACTCGCAGAAGTATTATGACATAGCCAAGGCCACGGGACGGTCCACCGTGGAGAGCAGGCTCAAGGAACTCGGATCGGAAGTGGGCGAAGCGCAGAAGCCCGCCGCTGTACTGGAGAAATGAACGGAGACGCGCAGACAAAAAAGAAAGGCAGAGACCGTATAGGGGTGGTGCTCTATATTCTCTATGTGCTGATGCTGCTGGCATCGGTAGCCCTCATCGTGCGCATCGCCTGCATCCAGCTCTTCTTCAAGCCGGACCCGCGCATCACCGAAGCCCTCACCCCGTCCAGCTCCATCAGGCTCATCGAGCCGGAGCGCGGGCGCATCTACGACTCGCAGGGGCGCCTGCTCGCCATCTCCTGCCCTATGTACCAGTTCTACATGGACTGCACCGTGCGCAAGGAGACCAATGACCAGGAAAAGGAGCAGAAGTGGCTGGACAAGGCCAGGCTGCTCTCCGAAGGGCTCGCGAAGGAATTCCCTGACAAGAGCGCCGAGCAGTTCTACAACATGATAGTCAAGGGCCGCCGCGACGGCAAGAAATACCTCCGCATCGGCCATCAGGTGGACCGCAACGCCTACAACCGCATCATCGCCCTGCCGCTCTTCAACGAGGGCCGCTACTACAGCGGAATGATAGTGGAGCAGGAGAACATCCGCCAGTACCCATACGGCGAGCTGGCACGCCGCACCATAGGCTTCGTGCGCAACAACAAGTCCGAAGTGAGCAACACCCACATCGGGCTGGAGGGCAAATTCGACTACATCCTCCACGGCAAGGAGGGCCGCGAATACCTCCGCAAGAGCGACAACGGACGCATAGTCAACAGCGACAGCAGCTATGTCAAGGCCACCGACGGACAGGACATCGTGACTACTCTGAACATTGACTACCAGGAACTTGCCGACAAGGCGCTGCGCGAGCAGATAGAGGGCGAGGAAGACCTCGAAGGGGCCTGCCTCGTGCTGATGGAGACCCGCAGCGGAGCCATCCGCTCCATGGTCAACCTCGTGCGCGACGGCAAGAGCGGCAAATTTGCAGAGATACAGAACGTGGCGATAGGCCGCAAACAGGAGCCGGGCTCGGTATTCAAGACCGTGACCCTGCTCTCCGTACTAAACGACGGGTATATCAAGAGCCTCGAGGAAACCCTCCCGGCGACCACGGGCAATGTGGAGGGCACCACCATCAAGGACCACCACATTCCGGATTTCGCAGCCTCCCACCACACCAACAGAATCAGCGTCATAGACGGGTTCAAGATATCCTCCAACTATGTGTTCGCGACCCTCGCGGTCAGGAACTACGGCCGCGACAAGTCCGCACCCAAGGGCAAGGGGCTGGAGAAGACCGAGAAGTTCCTCAGCAACATCTACAACTACAAGCTCGGCGAGGCCTTCGACTTCGACCTTGACGGCCTGCAGACCCCGACCATCCCGAACCCGAGCACGAGATACTGGACCGACACCGACCTCGGCTCCATCGCCTTCGGCTACAGCACCCAGGAGACTCCGCTCCACATCCTGACCTTCTACAACGCCATCGCCAACAAGGGCAGGATGATGAAGCCTTACCTCGTGGAGCATATCGAGGAGAACGGAAAAGTGGTCACCCGCCGCGGGGAGAGCATACTCAACGCAGCGGTCTGCACCCGGGCGATAGCCGACACCGTCACCCGCGCGCTCAAGGCCGTGACCGAGGAGGGAACGGCGCGCAGGCTCAAGGGAGCGAAATGCACGGTGGCGGGCAAGACCGGCACTTCCTTCGGCACCTTCGAGAACGGAAGATATGAGGACGCCAGCGGGCGCAAGATCTACCAGGGTACGCTGGTAGGCTTCTTCCCGGCTGAAGACCCGCAGTACAGCATAATCTGCATGGTCTATTCCAAGCCGACCAGGAAGCAGTTCCAGGGCGGCGGCATCCCAGCCAAGGCAATCCGCACCGTGGTTGACCAGATCTACAACATGGACCCTTACTTCCAGGAGAAAATACACAGAAGCAAATGAAACTCAGAGATATAATAAACAACTGCGGAGTCCTCTCCACCGGCGGCCCGCTCGACATCGAGATCACGGGCATAGCCAACGATTCCCGCAAGGTCCGTCCGGGCAGCCTCTTCGTGGCCGTGACCGGCTGCGGCAATGACGGGCGCGCCCACATCGGGGACGCCATCGCCGCGGGAGCCGCCGCAGTGATGTGCGAGGGAGAGTGCCCGGAGTTCGGGGGCAGCAGCGTCTGCGTCGCCGACAGCAGGCTCGCAGTGGCTCTCGCCGCCGACAACTTCTACTCCCACCCGAGCGGCAGGCTCAAGCTCGTCGGCATCACCGGCACCAACGGCAAGACGACCACCGTCACCCTGCTCTACAACCTCTTCCGCAGCCTCGGACACGAGTGCGGACTGCTCTCAACCATAGCAAATTATGTGGGTTCACGCGAAGTCGCAACCGCCAACACGACTTCCGACCCCGTCACTATAAACTCCCTGCTGAGCGAGATGCTCGACGCGGGCTGCGAATACTGCTTCATGGAGGTCAGCTCCATCGGAGTGGACCAGCAGCGCGTGGCGGGGCTCGAGTTCAAGGTCGGAATCTTCTCCAACCTCACCCACGACCACCTCGACTACCACGGCAGCTTCGCCAACTACCTCCGCTGCAAGCAGCGCTTCTTCGACTCCCTGCCGAAGAGCGCCGTCGCCATCACCAACATCGACGACCGCAACGGTATGATAATGGTGCAGAACACCCGCGCGAGAGTGGTGACATATTCCTGCAGGAGCATCGCCGACCACAGCTGCAAGGTGATGGAGGAGAGCTTCGAGGGTATGCAGCTCCGCATCGACGGCAAGGAAGTCTGGACCCGCCTCGTGGGCGGGCACAACGCCTACAACGCCCTCGCCATCTACTCCGCGGCAGTGGAGCTGGGAGTCGAGCCGGAGGAGGCCCTGGTGGCGCTCTCCACCCTTCTCCCCGCCAAGGGCAGGCTGGAAGTCATCAACGGTCCCCGCGGCCTCAACGTGGTCATCGACTACGCCCACACCCCTGACGCCCTGGAGAATGTCCTCAAGACTCTGCGCGATGTGGCGCCGGGACGGGAGCTCATCTGCCTCTTCGGCTGCGGCGGCGACCGCGACCGCAGCAAGCGTCCCGAGATGGCCGCGGTGGCAGGCAAATATGCCGACAGGATTTTCCTGACCTCCGACAACAGCCGTTCCGAGCGCACCGAGGACATCATCGACGAAATCCGGACCGGCCTCGACGCCGCCGGGCTTGCCAAGACCATCAGCATCCCGGACCGCAGGGAAGCGATACGCACGGCGATAATGCTCGCCCCTCAGGGCGCGACGATTCTGCTCGCCGGCAAGGGTCACGAGACCTACCAGATACTCGGAGGGGTGAAGTCCCACTTCGATGAGAGAGAAATAGTTAACGATGTATTTAAAACCATAAAGTAATGCTGTATCACCTTTCAGAATGGCTAGGCAATCTCGGGCTCGACATCCCGGGAATAAGGTTGATGGGATACCTCTCCTTCAGGGCAATGCTCGCCTTCGTGATAAGCCTGCTGATTGCCTTCTTCGCCGGAGGCAAAATCATCAAGGCGCTCCAGCGCCACCAGATCGGCGAGACCATACGCGACCTCGGCCTCGAGGGGCAGATGCAGAAGAAAGGCACGCCTACGATGGGCGGTATCATTATCATCATCGCCCTGCTCGGCTCGGCGCTGCTGGTGTGCAAGCTGGACAGCATCTACAGCATCCTCCTGATAATCACCACTCTGTGGTGCGGCGCGATAGGATTTACCGACGACTACATCAAGGTATTCAAGCACCGCAAGGAGGGGCTGAGCGAGCACGGCAAGCTCATTCTCCAGTTCGGGCTCGGCCTGCTCATCGCGCTGACGGTATGCATCAGCCCCGACATACACACCGACAACCTGGTGACCACGATTCCGTTCGTCAAGGCACACGAGTTCGATTATTCCTGGCTCTCCCCGTTCAAGGGACAGCTCGGGGTATATTGCTCCTGGGGCATCTATATGATAATGATCATCCTGGTGATTCTGGCCTGCTCCAACGGCACCAACCTCACCGACGGGATGGACGGCCTCGCGGCGGGCACCTCGGCCATCGTCGGGATTGCAATCGGAGTCATGGCGTGGCTCGGAGGCGACGCCCTCAATTCCAATTATCTGAACATCATGTACATAGCCGGTTCCGGCGAGGTGGCGATATTCATGTCGGCCTTCGTCGGGGCGCTGCTGGGATTCCTCTGGTACAACACCTTCCCGGCCCAGGTATTCATGGGCGACACGGGCAGCCTTACCATCGGAGGCATCATCGGAGTGAGCGCGGTGCTGATCCGCAAGGAGCTGCTGCTGCCTCTGCTCTGCGGCATTTTCCTGATGGAGAGCCTCTCCGTCATCATCCAGAGGGGCTGGTTCAAATATACGAAACGCAAATACGGTGAAGGCAGGCGCGTCTTCCTGATGGCGCCGCTGCACCACCATTACCAGAAGCAGGGTATCCCGGAACCGCGCATAGTGTCGAGGTTCTGGATTGTGGGTATCCTCCTGGCTGTAGGCACATTGGCATTGTTGAAGATTAGGTAATTATGGCAAGAATAGTAGTTTTGGGCGGAGCCGAGAGCGGCGTGGGAGCCGCGGTGCTCGCAAAAGTCAAGGGATTCGACGTGTTCCTTTCCGACAACGGCAAGATCAAGGAAGAATATCTGGAAACCCTGCGCAAATGGGACATCCCATACGAGGAGGGCGGGCACACCGCTTCCCTCATTCTGAACGCCGACGAGGTGGTCAAGAGCCCGGGCATCCCGGGAACGGCACCTATGGTCAAGGCGCTCAGGGAGCAGGGCACGCACATTATCTCCGAAATCGAGTTCGCCGGCAGGTACGACAGCGCCAGGAAAATCTGCATCACCGGGTCCAACGGCAAGACCACCACGACCTCGCTGATCTACTACCTGCTGCAGGAAGCCGGGCTCAACGTGGGGCTGGGCGGCAACATCGGCAAGAGCTACGCACTGCAGGTCGCTACCGAGCAGCACGACTATTATGTACTGGAAATCAGCAGCTTCCAGCTTGATGACGCCTACGACTTCAGACCGGACATCGCCATCATCACCAACATTACCCCCGACCATCTCGACCGCTACGACCACAAGATGGAGAACTATGTCAAGGCTAAGTTCCGCATCACGCGCAACCTCCGTCCGGAAGACTGCTTCATCTTCGACTCCGACGACGCCATCACCATAGGACACCTCAGCAAAATAGTGCTGCAGGCCAAGATGCTCCCGTTCTCCCAGGAGAAGGAAGTGAAGCAGGGCGCCTTCGTCAAGGGCGACAGCATCGTCCTGCGCTACGACGACGAGGAGACCGAAATCTACCTCAAGGACCTCGCGCTCGGAGGCAGGCACAACATCTACAACTCGATGGCGGCGGCCCTGGCGGCCAAGGCCAGCGGCATCAGCGACGAGGTGATCCGCAACTCTCTGAAGACCTTCTCCCCTATCGAGCACAGGCTGGAACCGGTGCTCAGCGTGGGCGGAGTGCTCTATATCAACGATTCCAAGGCCACCAACATCGACGCGGCCTGGTATGCCCTGGAGTGCCAGAGCAGGCCGGTGGTGTGGATAGTGGGCGGCACCGACAAGGGCAACGACTACAGCGTCCTCGCGGACCTCGTGCGCGAGAAGGTAAAGGCGATAGTCTGCCTCGGAGTCGACAACGCCAAGATACACGCGGCCTTCGAGGGCATCGTGGGAGCAGACAAAATCTGCGACACCCTCTCTGCCGAGCAGGCGGTCAAGGCCTGCGCGGGCTATGCCGAGGAGGGCGACGTGGTGCTCCTCAGCCCGTGCTGCGCCAGCTTCGACCTCTTCAAGAACTACGAGGACCGTGGCGAGCAGTTCAAGGAAGCCGTAAGACATCTGTAGGGATATGGCGACAAGGAAGAAGGGCTCATTCTGGACATTCGCGGACCGCTTTGAAGGAGACAAGGTGGTCTGGATCATCGTGCTCCTTCTCTTCCTCATCTCCATCGTCTGCATGTTCTCCTCCACCTCGCGCCTGCTCTCCAAGGGAGCCACGCGCCTCGACGTGGTCAAGGAGCAGCTGGTGGTGGTCGCTGCGGGCCTGGGCCTTATAATTCTCCTCTACAACATCAGGAGCATGAAGTTCTTCCGGGTGTGCAGCTCGCTGGGCTTCGGCATTTCGCTGGTTCTGCTGCTGCTTCTCGACTGCAGAATCTACATACCTCACGTACTGGAGGCCAAGGAAATCAACGGCGCATTCCGCGTGCTGAATGTCGCAGACAAGGTGCAGATACACGTATTCGAAATAGTCAAGGTGGCGATGGTGATGTACCTCGCCTGGGCCATCGACATGTTCAAGCACAAGCGCCTGCCGGGCAAGAGCCTGAGTGAAATCTGGCAGAAGATAATATTCATCTACCTGCCGTTCCTTATCGTCTTCGTGATGATACTGCTGGGAAGCAACTCCAGCGCCATCATCGTGGGCGGGATAATGTTCATCGTCATCCTGCTCGGCGGCGGCAACTTCAGGGACATGTCCCTCCTGCTGCTGAGCGGAATCGTGGTTATAGGCATCTGCACGGGCATCTACAAGCTCTCCGACGGCAAGGCGATGAAGCGCATCGGCACCGGCATCTCCCGTATCTTCGAGGACGAGGACCTTGAGAAGAAGTTCCTCGAATCCAAGAGGGGCACGGTGGAATATCAGGACGCGCTCGACGCGATGCGCCAGCCGTACAGCGCCAAGATAGCCGTCCACGAGGGCGGGCTGCTCGGCAAGGGGCCGGGACAGAGCACCCAGAGATATATGGTTCCGGACTATTCCGAGGACTATATGTACAGCTTCATCATCGAGGAATACGGCCTGCTGGGCGGCATTCTGGTCATATTCATCTACATCTCCCTGCTCGCGAGAGGCTCCATCATTGTGCGCGGCTGCGGCAATGACCTCTACGCCAAGCTCAGCGTGGCGGGGCTCTGCATCCTCATCTCCGGGCAGGCCTTCCTGCACATGTTCGTCAACGCGGACATCGGCCCTATGACCGGGCAGACTCTGCCGCTGGTGAGCCACGGCACGAGCGCCTTCCTCTGCTTCTGCATCGCCTTCGGCATCATCCTGTCGTTCAGCCGAATAGCGGCGCGCAGAATCGAGAAGGAGACGCGGGAGGCGGCGCCGCTGGTGGAGATGCACGACAATGTCGAGGCGGGTCTCAACGAACTCGACGCATTCGAATCGGGAACTATGTCAAATGAAGAAGATTATGGAATATAGGAAGCTCAGGGTAATAATCAGCGGCGGAGGCACGGGAGGCCACATCTTCCCGGCCGTATCCATCGCGAACAAGCTCAGGGAAGTCAATCCCGAGACCGAAATCCTCTTCGTCGGAGCCGAAGGCAAGATGGAGATGGAGAAGGTGCCGGCGGCAGGCTACAGGATTGAAGGCCTGCCCGTTGCGGGGCTTCAAAGGCAGCTCACGCTCAAGAATATAGCCAACGACCTCTGCGTGCCGTTCAAGCTGGCCGCGAGCCTTCGCAAGGCGGGCAAGATCATCGATGGCTTCAAACCTGATGTAGCCGTGGGAGTGGGCGGGTATGCCAGCGCTCCCCTGCTCTGGCAGGCCACGCACAAGGGGATTCCGTCCCTGATACAGGAGCAGAACAGCTTCGCGGGGCTGACCAACAAGATTCTCTCCAAGAGGGTCGGCTGCATCTGCGTCGCCTACGACGGGATGGAGAAATTCTTCCCTGCGGACAAGATAGTCTTCAGCGGCAACCCTATCCGCTCGGTGATTCACCCATATTCCGAGGCCGAAAAGCTCGAAGGCATTGAGTTCTACGGACTTGACCCGGCCTGCAGGCACATTCTCGTGGTGGGCGGAAGCCTCGGAAGCGGCACGCTCAACAAGGCGATGAAGGCCTGGATTGCTGCGGGCTGCCCTGGCGGCGAAGGAGTCCAGGTGCTCTGGCAATGTGGCAGATATTATAAGGCGGGGGTGGATGCCTTCATGGCTGAGCATCCTTGCAAGAATGTGATATACAGCGACTTCATAGCCCGCATGGACCTCGCCTACGCTATGGCCGATGTAGTTGTGAGCCGCTCGGGAGCATCCTCCATCTCGGAGATTTGCGCGGCGCAGAAGGCTGCGGTGTTCGTGCCTTCGCCGAATGTGGCCGAGGATCATCAGACCCACAACGCGATGGCTCTGGTGAGCAAGGACGCCGCCCTGATGGTGCGCGACGCGGAGGCGGTGGAGAAGCTTCTGCCTACAGCGCTCGGACTTGTCCGCGACAGCGCCAAAATCGCGCAGATAGAGAAGAATGTCGCGCCGCTCGCCCGTCTCGATGCGGCACAGACCATAATTGACGAAGTATATAAGTTGGTATGAACTACAGGAATATCTATTTTATAGGCATCGGCGGCATCGGAATGAGCGCCATCGCACGTTTCTGCAAGGCCAAGGGCTGCTCCGTGAGCGGCTACGACAGGACCGAGTCGGAACTGACGGACGCGCTCGAGCGGGAAGGCATCGCCGTGCATTATGAGGACAGGCCGGACCTCATCCCGGCCGAGGTCAAGGACACGCTGGTCATCTACACCCCTGCCGTGCCGGCAGACATGTCGGAGCTGGTCTATGCCAGGGAGCACGGCTACCGCGTGCTCAAGCGCTCGCAGATGCTCGGCGAACTGACCGCCGGGGAGACCTGTCTCGCGGTAGCGGGCACGCACGGCAAGACCACCACATCGACCCTCGTGGCGCACATCCTCACCGAAGGCGGCAACGGCTGCTCGGCGTTCCTCGGAGGCATCTCCAGGAACTACGGCACCAATATGCTCATCAGCGACACCCCTACCGTGGTGGCCGAGGCCGACGAATATGACCGCTCGTTCCTGCGCCTGCACCCTGCCATCGCGGCCATCACCGCGATGGACGCGGACCATCTCGACATCTACGGGGACCTCGAGCATGTGCAGGAGGCGTTCAGGCAGTTCGCCTCCCAAATCAGCGAGACCCTGATACTCAAATACGGCCTGCCGATCAGCGGCGAAGATGTGCATTGCCGCATCTTCACCTACCACTCCGGCGAGGAGAGGGCCGACTTCCACGGCAGCAATCTCAGGCTCGAGCCGGACGGGCACTATGTCTATGACCTCGTCTATCCGGGCGGGGTGCTGACAGACGTCAGGGTCGGAGCCATAGGACGGGTGAATGTGGAGAACAGCATAGCCGCGGCCGCCATCTGCCTCTGCTATGGGCTTGACGCCCAGAAGGTTAGGCACGCCATCGGTACCTTCGAGGGCGCGCGCCGCCGTCTGGAGCTGCACTTCAACGCGGGCGGCAGGACCTATATCGACGACTACGCCCACCATCCGGCGGAGCTCGCCAGCGCCATCACTTCCATCCGCGACATTTTCCCGGGAAGGAAGATTACCGGCATATTCCAGCCGCACCTCTACACCCGCACGCGGGACTTCGCCCCGGAATTCGCACGCTCGCTGAGCCTGCTCGACAAGCTGATTCTTCTGGACATCTACCCGGCCCGCGAGGAACCGATTCCGGGAGTGACTTCCGAGCTCATTCTCAAGGATGTCACCGCTCCGGAGAAGGTCCTGCTGCGCAAGGCTGAGCTGATGCAGTATCTTGAAAATGAAGACATTGACGTGCTCGTCACCCTCGGTGCCGGAGATATAGACCGCTTCGTGGGCCCGATCGTGGAAATGCTCGGCAAAAAATAGCCCAACGATATGAACCGTACCGTCAGGATAATAATCACTTCAGTGCTCGCCGCCGCGTTCTGCACGGGGATGGGGATGCTTGTGCACCTCACCCGCGAGGACCGCGCCAGGCTGAGCTGCAACTCCCTGAAGGTACATTTCACGGATTCGCTCAAATTCGTGAGCGAGGCCGACATCCGCGGCTTCCTGGACAGCAGGTACGGCCGCTACATCGGGCAGAGGCTCGACAGCGTCCGGCTGGCCGAGATTGAGCAGCTCATCGAGAGCCGCAGCGCGGTGCTGCAGAGCGAGGCCTGGACCACTTCCGACGGCGCGCTCCACATCAGCGTCAGCCAGAGGGCTCCGGTGATGAGGTTCATGGACGGGGAACGGGGCTTCTACATTGACAATGAGGGATATATCTTCCCTCTGCACCGCAGCTACACCGCCCCGGTGAGGGTAGTCCACGGGAGCATCCCGGTCAGCGTGCCGGAGGGCTACAAGGGCTTCGCCTCCACTCCGGAGGAGCGCTCCTGGCTCGCCTCGATGCTGGAGATGAACTCGATAATCGAGAATTCCCGGCAGTGGAAAGCCATCACGGACAGTGTCGCGGTGCGCCCGGACGGGGATATAGTGCTGAAGATGAGCCGCGGAGACGAGCTCTTCATACTCGGCCGCCCGCATTCGCTCAGGGAGAAATTTGCCGGAATTGAGAAATATTATGATTACATTGTGCCCTCAAAGGAAAAGGGGTACTATAAGACCGTGAATCTAAAATACAAGAAACAAATAATATGCAGACAGAACGATACATAGCGGCAGCGGACCTCGGCTCCTCGAAGATTGCGCTGACCGTCGCGAAAGTCGAAGGAGAGGACGTCCAGGTCATCTACTACAGGGAGGTGCCGTCCGACGGAATCCGGTACGGTTCAGTGTTCAACCCCAAGAGGGCTGCAGCCAGGCTGGGCGAAGCCGTCAGGGATGCCGAAGGAGAACTCGGCATCAAGATACTTCAGGTCGTGCTTGGCCTGCCGCGCTACGAGGTGCGCCAGGAGAGCGCGAGCGCGAGCATGAGCCGCAGCGAACCTGATTCCTGCATTACCAAGGAGGAGATTTCGTCTCTGAAGAGCCTCGCCATCGACAGCTACCCGCTCGAGAACGAGCAGAAGGAAGTCATCTACGGGGCTGTGGCCCAGTCATTCTCGGCTGACGACGAGCTCGTCTGCGCGAGCGAGAACGACGTAGTCGGAGTCACCGCCGAGAACATCGAGGGCAACTTCAAGATTTTCATCGGCACCCAGAAGGCTTCCAGCAACATCGACACGATGCTCAACGACATAGGCATAGCGCCGGCGCGCAAGATATTCATCCCTACCGCCGTGGCACAGGCAGTGCTGACCGAGGGCGAGAAGGAGAACGGAGTAGCTTTGGTGGAGGTCGGAGCGGGAGTCAGCTCGCTGACCATCTACAAGGGAGGCCTGCTGCGCCACTATTCCTCCATACCTTTCGGCGGCAAGAGCATCACCTCCGACATCAAGTACGAGTGCGGATTCACAGAGAAGCTCGCGGAGAACATCAAGCTCGCCTACGGCGCCTGCCTGCCTGACAAGCTGCTGTCTCTCAGCGAGAAGACCATACAGATCAACGACGACGAGAACGGCACCTACGAGCAGCTGCCGGTCAAGTACCTCTCAGAGATCATCAACTGCCGCTCGAAGGAGATCATCGACGCCATACTCTACCAGATACAGGAGAGCGGCTTTGCCGACAAGCTCCGCAACGGCGTCGTGCTGACGGGCGGCTGCGCAGAGCTCGTCAACTTCGCCAACCTCTTCAGGGAGATGTCCGGCTATGTGGTAAGGCTCGGCTACCCGCGCGCCCAGAAGTTCAGCTCAGGCGGCTGCCCGGGAGTCTGCGAGACTTCAGCGGCGGCTTCCATCGGCATGATACTCGAGGCCCGCAAGGACGCCCACCTCAACTGCATCGAGGAGGCTCCGCGCGCCGCAGAGACCCGGAGCGAGGCCCCCGCTCTCGATGAGGAGGGCAAGGGAGATCTCTTCTCCTCCGACAGCGGCTCCGCCGACGGCGAGGTCATCACCCCGAACAGGGAGAGGGGCAAGAAGGACAAGGGCCACAAGATACGCTGGACCGGAGTCCTGCGCAAGAAGATAGGCAATCAGCTCGAAGGAGTGTTCGACAACACGGTCGGCGGGCTCTTCGACTCAATGGAATAAAAAGCAACAAGAGATATGGACGAATCAATGATTGACGCAATCACCCCCAACGACTGGGTGACATCGGACGAGATCATCAAGGTCCTCGGCGTCGGCGGAGGCGGCTGCAACGCGGTCAACTACATGTTCCGCAAGGGCATCAAGGGCTGCACCTTCGCAGTCTGCAACACTGATTCCCAGGCGCTCAAGGGCAGTCCTGTGCCGAGCAAGATACAGCTCGGGCGCGGACTCGGCGCGGGCACCAACCCTATCGTGGGCCGCAACGCCGCGCTGGAGAGCCAGGACCAGATCGAGAAGATAATCCTCAACTCCAGCACCAGGATGCTCTTCATCACCGCCGGTATGGGCGGCGGCACGGGCACGGGCGCGGCTCCGGTAATCGCGAAGATGGCCAAGGACAAGGGCATCCTTACCGTGGCCGTCGTCACCCTCCCTTTCCTCAACGAGGGCAACGAGGCGCTGTCCAGAGCCATCGACGGCGTGCACGAGCTTGAGAAGAACGTGGACAGCCTGCTGCTCATCAACAACGAGAAGCTGCACGAATACTACGGCAACCAGCTGATACAGGATGCTTTCCCTCAGGCGGACGAGGTGCTCGCCACCGCCGTCAGGGGCATCGTGGAGATCATCAAGAAGCCGGGCTACATCAACGTGGACTTCAAGGATGTGGAGACGATGATGAAGGACAGCGGAATGGCGCTGATGGGCTGCGGCGTGGGTACAGGTCCCAACCGTATCGAGCAGGCCGTCAAGGCCGCGTTCGAGTCGCCGCTGCTCAATGACTTCGACCTCAAGACCGCCAAGAAGGTGCTCATCAACATCTCCTGCGGCAACAACGAGCAAGGTCTGACGATGGACGACCTCAACGAGATCAACGCCAAGATTGACGAATACACCGGACGCGCCAACAACTTCAAGCGCGGCCTCATCTGGGACGAAGACCCTGAAGTCGGGGACACGGTGCGCATCACCTCCATCGTGACCGGCCTGCGCTTCTGCGACGTGATCGGTCCGAACCGCGATATGGGCAACTATATCATCATCAACAAGGATTTCACCTACGACAAGGGCAGCGTCTCCAGGGGCGAGGGCATCTCGCTCGCGGCGGACAGCGGCTCGCAGCAGATCGGCTTCAACACCAAGAGCAATACGCGCAAATTCAACTACGACCCGGACAGAAAGCCGGCGCTGATAGTCTCCAAGGGGGACAGGCTCGCCGAGCTTGAGAGCATTCCGGCAATAAGGAGGACAACAGAGCAATGAGAAGGACAAGAGTAAGGTTCGCGCCGTCGCCGACAGGTCCGCTGCACATGGGCGGAGTAAGGACGGCACTGTATAACTATCTGTACGCCAAGAAGAACGGAGGCGATTTCATCCTCCGCATCGAGGATACCGACTCCCAAAGGTTCGTCCCCGGGGCGGAGCAGTACATAATCGAGGCCCTGAACTGGTGCGGGATAGTCCCGGACGAGGGAGTGGATGCCGACGGCAAGGTGGTCGAGACCCCTTCCGCGAAGCATCCGCACGCCCCTTACAGGCAGAGCCAGCGCCGCGGCATCTACCGCAAATACGCCGAGACCCTGGTGGAGAACGGCTGGGCATACTATGCCTTCGACACCCCTGAGGACCTGGAGCTGATGCGCGCCCGCTGCGAGAATGCCGGACAGGTATTCATCTACAACCATACCACCCGCGCCCAGATGCGCAACTCCCTCACCCTGCCTGCCGAAGAGGTGGCGCAGCTGCTGGAGAGCCGCACCGACTGGACGGTGAGGTTCAAGATGCCGGAAGACACCGAGGTGGAGATGGACGACCTCATCCGCGGACATATAAAGGTCAACACTTCCACCCTCGACGACAAGGTGCTCTGGAAGAGGGCCGACGAGCTCCCGACCTACCACCTCGCCAATATCGTGGATGACCACCTGATGGAGATTACCGAGGTGATCCGCGGCGAGGAGTGGCTGCCTTCGCTTCCGCTCCACTACCTGCTCTACAGGGCTTTCGGCTGGGAGGATACGATGCCGCGTTTCGCGCATCTGCCTCTGCTGCTCAAGCCTGTGGGCAACGGCAAGCTGAGCAAGCGCGACGGCGACAAGATGGGCTTCCCCGTATTCCCTCTGGCATGGACCAACGCCGAGGGCGAGACCTCCCACGGCTACCGCGAGGACGGCTATTTCCCGGAGGCGTTCGTCAACCTGCTCGCCATGCTCGGCTGGAACCCGGGCACGGAGCAGGAGATATTCTCAATGCCTGAGCTCATCGAGGCGTTCTCCCTCGACAAGGTGGGCAAGGCCGGAGCCAAGTTCAACCCGGACAAGGCGAAGTGGTTCAACAAGGAATACCTCAGGATGAAGTCGGACTCCGAGCTTGCGGAGCTCTTCATGCCTATACTTAAGGCCAAGGGGATCGACGCTGCGATGGACAAGGTAAGCGAAGTGGTTTCACTCATCAAGGAGAGGGCGACCTTCGTTTCGGATTTCTGGAACATAGCGGCGTGCCTCTTCATCGCGCCTTCCGAATATGAGAAGTACGGGGTCAAGGCCGGCGCGGCAACTGAGAAGCCTGCTGACGGCAGGCCGGTCGATCCTCGCGCCAAGGTCTATGACGACAGCCTGACGGCTCCGTTCCTGGCGAAGGATGTGGACAAGTTCTGGAAGGAGGAAATCTACGCCGACGCTCTCCGCGCTGTCGAGAATTCCGACGCCGAGAGCCTTGAGGGCTATATCCGCGCCGAGGGCATGCCTGTGGGCAAGGTGATGAACTGCATCAGGCTCGCTCTCACCGGCTCCGCCAGCGGCCTCGGCATCCACGACATAATGCACTTCATCGGCAAGGGCGAGACCCTCAGCCGCCTCCACTGGATCAAGGAAAGGCTGGGATAGTTCCCGCTCTCCGGACGGACGAGAGCGAAGGGCCGTATTTACTATGGGCGGAGGCAAGGCAGTGGTATGACATGCACCCCGTCCTTCCGGGTGTATCCATATTGTCCTCCTGTCAAGATGATTTTTAAATCCGGCTCGGCGATTGGCATCTGCTTCTCGTTTCTGTTATGCTCGACAATAAGATTGTGCAGTTGAGTCAGGTGATTTGCGCCTTCTTCTATCTCCCTGCTACCGAGCTTGCATTCAATCAAGGCATATCGGCCATCATCCAGATGCAAGACAATGTCGGCCTCGAGGCCATAACGGTCGCGGTAGTAGCCGACGCTAGAGAAGAATCCATATGTGTATGCTTTCAGGTCGCGTATGCACATCTGCTCAAAGATGAATCCAAAAGTTTTCATTTGAAGCTGGAGCGATTCCGGATTGAGGCCAAGCAGCGCAACGGCTACGGACGGGTCGCAGAAACTTCTTTTGGAACCGCTCTGGATTGCAGTCTTGCTGCGTATGGCAGGGCACCATGCATCAATGTCCTGAATCAAGAACAGTTTCTCCAGAGCCTTGACATAGTCGTCAAAGGTTGTCCTTGAGCATTCAAATTTGTCATTTGCCGTCACATCGGCAAGCATTGATGTGGTTTTGGCTACAGTGGAGATGTTTCTTGCATAGGAGCGCAGTATTTGTCTTGCGAGTTTCTCATTGCGCTCCACTCCATCTACACGGGAAATATCTGTACGGCAGACAGACTCGACATAGTCTCTGGCAACCATCAGGACCGAATCGCGGCTTTTTGCTTTCATTGTGGCAGGCCAGCCGCCACGGCAAGCTGCAAATATTATGTCGTTGACAGACATCTCCGATACGCATTCCAATTCTTGAGCCGGATTATCGAACAAATCTTTCAGGGATATGCTTCCGGTCGATTCTTTGGACTCCCAGAGCGACATCGGCAGCATTTCCAGCCGGGAGATGCGCCCTGTCCCGCTATGGAGAATCTTGGATTTGTCTACTGTATTGGACCCGGTAAGAATAAACTGCCCGGGCAGCCCACGGCTGTCGCACATAGTCCTTACGGCATCCCACAATACGGGTGCATCCTGCCACTCATCTATCAGACGCGGTGTGTCTCCCAACAGCAGGTTTGATGGCTTTACCGCGGCGGTTGACAGATAATCGTCGCGATGATCCGGGTCCTGAATCTTTATAATGCTTGCGGCATGCTGCTCGGCGGTCGTGGTCTTTCCGCACCACTTGGGCCCCTCAATCAAGACGGCACCGAAAGCCTCAAGCCTGTCTTTTAAATGTTGGTCTGCCACCCTCTCAAAATACTCCATATTTCGCTTGGTTTTGAATTGATGCAAATCTCGCTAATTTTTAGGTAATTACCAATAGTCGCCTTGAGGTTTTGTGGCATTTTGCTTTGAAGTTTTGCGGTGTTTTGCTTTGAAGTTTTGCGGTCCCCGAGCCTGTCGAGGGGCGGTCTCCGAGCTTGTGCCCCCCTAAGTTACAGCTTGCCGTATTCCTCGTCGCTGACGGGTTCCAGCCACTCGTTCGGGGCTGAGCCTGGGCAGCTGTTCCCGACCGCGACGTGGGTCGCGAGATGCTGGAACCAGGAGTCCTTCTGCGCTCCGTGCCAATGCTTTACGCCATCCGGAATGTCAACCACATCGCCGGCCTTGAGGGCCACGGCAGGCTTGCCCCATTCCTGATACCAGCCGCGGCCGCTCACGCAGATAAGAATCTGGCGCGCGCCGTGGTGAATGTGCCAATTGTTGCGGCAGCCAGGCTCGAAAGTAACATTCGACATAGGCAGGGCGCTCTCGCCGGCGCAGGAAAGGTTGACCGGAGTGACAGGATGGAGGTAACTGTTCCCGATGAAATACTGGGCGTAGCCTGTATTCGGGCTCCCCTGCTCCCAGTCGCCGGCGACCGCATCGGCGGCTCCGTCGCACTGGCTCAGGCCATTGTCACTCAAATATTTGCACAGCTCGTCAATCTGCTCCTGGCTGTTACCCATGCGCACCGCGCCCGCCTTGTGGGAAGCGAGCTGAGGGGCCACGCCCTTGAGCGCCGAAAGTGCCGCCACGGTGACTATCTCCCTGTCGGCGGGAGTGAGCTGGTCGCCGGCGAAGATGTCGCCGAAAAGGTGGGCTTTGAGGTAATAGTCATCCTGCGGGCAGAAAGTGTATTCAAACGGGCGGCCGGTCAGTTTGCTCTGCACCTCGGTTCCAGTTTTCAGCGCAGCGGCGGCATCGTCCCAGAGGGCAGGGCGGGTCCATGGTTTGCCTTCCTTCCAGCCTTCGCCGGGAGTCTCGAGCACTTTGCCCAACACGCCCAAGGCATTGAGCGAACGGGGAAAACCGGTGTAGGCATAGAGCTGGGAGAATGCTTCCTTGAGTTCGTTGACGGTGACTCCCCCGTCCAGCGCGCTGCGCACCGCACCCTCCAGGCGCGTGAGGTCTCCCTGCGCTTCAAGCGCGGCGCAGGTCGCAAGATGAATCTGACGCCCGGAGAGGCTCTGGGCTGAAATATTTGTTGACATAACTAACGACATTAATAATAAGACTATCTGTTTCATCGCTTTACGCGGTTTTGCGGTACTCCGACGGGGTCACTCCCGTATGTGACTTGAAGAATCGGACGAAGTGCTGGGGATACTCGAAGCCGAGCCGCTGGCTTACCAGAGCGATGCTGACCGACCCGTCCGCGAGCAGCTTCCTGGCAGAAGCGAGGATCCGGTCGTTGATGAAGTCCCTCGCAGTGCAGCCGGTCTCAGTCTTGACTAGTTCCCCGAAATATTTGGTCGAGTAGCAGCATTTGTCAGCAAAGTACGCGACCGTCGGCAGGCCTTCGCTTTCGGCCTTTTCCGCAAGGTAGGAGTCCAGCATGGACGAGAACTTCCTGACCACGCCGTGGTTGATTTCCTCGCGGGTGATGAACTGCCTGTCGTAGAATCGCAGACAGTAGTTGAGAAGCAGTTCTATGTTGCTGACTATGAGCTCGCGCGAATGTTTGTCTATGCTCCGGTGAAGTTCCTGCCCGATCAGGCTGAGCACCTCGCGGAATATTTCTATCTCGGCGGCAGAAAGGTGCAGGGCCTCGTCGGAAGTGTAGTCGAAAAATTCGTAACGGTCTATGTCCCTGCCAAGCGGGGTGCGCGCAAGCAGGTCCGGATGGAAGACCAGAGCCGTCCATTTCGGATACTTCACCTCCGGGTTGGCTTCCACCCTGACGCTCTGCCCCGGGGCGAAACTGGTCACCGTCATCTCGTCGAAATCGTATTCGGTGAGGCCGTAGGAGAGTTTGCAGCCCTTGTTTTCCTTTAGGAACAGTGCATAAAGTCCATAGTGATAGATCCCTTCAGTCAGTTCGTGCTCGCGGTCATAGCGCACCACGCTTACCTGAGGATGAAGGGTCTCGAAGCCATAGAAGTCGTTGAACTCCTGCACCGTGTTGAAATACAATTCTTTCATGATGCAAAAATACTCACTCCAGCCGGACTTGCCAATACCGCCAATCCGGAAAATGTTACCGGGATTCCGGCCGCGGTGCCGGGAGGAAAACGGTGAAAGAAAAGGCCGATTCTTTCACCGTTTCGGCTCCGGAACAAAAACGGTGAAAGAAATCGCGATTCCGTGCACGGAATCAGGTGGCGCAGCAATTATTAAATTTCAATAACTGGAAATCGATAATTAAAAATTGATGATTTTTTACGCGGATGCCGATTGTTTTGTACTTTTTGCCTACTTTTGTCATGTAAAAGTCTCTTATTATGAAAATCGGAATCTGCAGCGACCACGCCGGAGTGGACTACAAGTCCAGGCTGATTGCCTATCTGCTCGGAAAGGGCTATGAGGTGGTGAATTTCGGGACCGACTCCACGGATAGTTGCGACTACCCGGACTTCGCGCATCCTCTCGGATACGCCGTCGAGAACGGGGAAGTGGATGCCGGCATCGCAATCTGCGGCACCGGCAACGGTATGGCGATTACCCTCAACCACCACCGCGGCGTCCGTGCCGGACTTGCCTGGAATGTGCAGGTGGCAACCCTCGTCAAGGAGCACAACAATGCCAACGTGCTCGTGATGCCGGCACGCTTCGTCTCCTACCGGATGGCGGTGATGATGGTGCGCGCCTGGCTCAATACTGAATTTGCCGGTGGACGGCATCAGAGAAGAATCGACAAGATTGTTTGCGGATAACATATCTGAATACCCTGAGGGAATAGTCCTGCCGATAGACAAACCCTATCGCTGGACTTCGGCGGACGTGGTGCGCAAGATCAAGTTCGCCGCCATCAGGCATTTCGGCAAAAGGAATCTCAAGGTGGGCCACGCCGGCACCCTGGACCCGCTGGCAACGGGCCTGCTGCTCGTCTGCATAGGCGAAGCCACCAAGCGGGCCGAGTCCCTGCAGGCTTCAGCCAAGGAATACATAGCCGGCGTCACCTTCGGCGCAGTGACCGCCTCGTACGATCTGGAGAAAGATATAGACCGGCTCTGCCCGCTCGACGGCGTGAGCGAAGAGAGCCTCCGCGCCCTGCTGCCGTCATTCATCGGAGAGCAGATGCAGGTGGCGCCGCTTTTCAGCGCCAAGTCGGTGGACGGAGTGAGGGCCTATGAGACTGCCCGCAAACTCTACCGGCAGGGTCGGATCGAAGAGGGCTCCGACCTTATAAGCGCCAATAGGATAGAGATTTACGACCTGGAGCTCCTGTCTTTCGGAGTCGAGCCTTTCGCTCCTCCCGCAGAGGCTGAAGGCCGGAACTGCCGCATCAATGTGGCGGATATCAGCGCGTACTCTCTCCCGACAGCCATGATACGCGTGAGCTGCAGCAAGGGGACATACATCCGAGCCCTCGCGCGCGACCTCGGCGAGGCCCTCGGCAGCGGCGCCTTCCTGAGCAGCCTTCGCCGCAGCCGCAACGGCGGCTTCACCCTCGACGACGCCCTTTCCCTCGACGACGCCCTCGCGCAGCTGCAGTAGGTTTGGCGCATGCACGGCGCTTCGATGCTTCGATAGGCTCAGCAACCGCGGAGCTCAGCGACCGGACGCGGTCCCCGAGCCCATCGAGGGGCCGAGGGGCGGTTGCTGAGCCGGCAGATTCCGTGCTTATCAACGGAACTTGATTTCCGGGTTGGCTTTCTTGAGCAATTCTCCGTATTTCTTCATCTCGTCATTATTCAGATATCGTACATGCTTCCCGTCACGATGCAACTTTGAATCTTTATCGGTTATATACTCATGCACATGTGCGACGCCTTTCTTGAATTCGTGATGATTGTGTCCCCAATCTATATCCAAAACACATCTTCTGCCATCATATATTCTGGCTTGCTCGATTTTTCCGTTCTCATCCAACTTAAAATAGACCTTGGATGTGTTTGAATACTGCGGAAGGCCGTCATGACCGGGCGTGCCCCCAATCTTTGCTATAACTTTTCCGGAAATTCCATTGGCGGTAATTGTCTCTCCTACCTGGTGGTACAGATATTCCTTGAACCCTCCGGAAGGCAGATATGAATGTTGTCCTCCCATATTTCAGTCCTCCCAAGAATAATTATAGTTCACACCTTTGTAGTTTCGCGCACGTAGCCATTCAAGCACTGTAACGTGTCTTTGCAGAAGAGGGAACAAGTCCGCCTCAACGAGTTCGGCGAGACAAAGCGGCTGCTCGACCAAGGTAATGCGCTTCCCGTTTTCGAAGAAACGCCCGACTGCATATTCACTATTATATTCTTTTTGAACATACAAGTGGTCTTCATTGTCGTCCTCGTGCATGATAACATCAAATGTCGACATCGGACACTCATATAATTCCTTGCAGAGCAACTCTTCGAAGAAAGTCTTTTCTTCATCAGAGATGAAGTGTCCCTGCATCTTCTCGTAGAGTTCTCTGTCCTCGACAGGGAGATACTCGTTGTTTAAATCTATTTTCCGCATTCTCTTCTGAGTTTTTGAAGGAAACCTTCATAAAAGACGACCTCGACTCCCGGGTCAAAGTCAAGTGGGGCACCGTAAACGACCAGGCGAGTAGGATGTTTCCTCTCGATTAAAGTTTTTACCCCAAGTCTAAACAAGATCCTCGCGTCCATATCTTTGCCTATTGCGACATGGCCAATGCAAGTTTAACAATTTGTCGCTTCTGTCCACATTTGAAGGAGCGAACTTCTGCTCCACAACCACTGAAAGGGTGCTCTCGAATTCAAGCGGGAGCACTCCCTGAAACAATCCGATCATTTTTTCTTCCTTTTATCGCTTTCGCGCTTATTCAGTTTATATACTTTTCCTTCAAGTTCATCATCGAGTTCCCCGGATCTCGTCAGGTCAAAAATGATTGTTTTGTTCCTGAAATCGAAGCCCAGGGACATAAAGAGAACAGTCGTCGGAAGGTAATAATAATCTCCAGCTTTGCAGACTTTAAACGCGTCGTCGTCTGCTTGCCTGCAAACTACGAGATACATAATTTCCGGGTTATTTCTGTCCGCTCCGATTTTGATGTATGTTTGTGATGTCAGCTCAAGCTCTTTGGCCGTCTCTTCCGTGAATCCTAATTTACCTGATGACTGTATGGTCACTTTTAATTTTGCACAATATTGTTTGGCGCTATAAAATTTGATTTCTGCCATTTTGTATTCTTATTTATATTCATATTTATAATTGGAAGCGCTGACTTATTGGCGCTACCTCTGATGCAAAGATATATAAACGCTCAGCCACTATACAAAATAAAGCAATTAAAGTTATCAACAAAGTTATCAACAATTCAACTGTTGATTGATGGAATTACAAACAGAAGAACAAACAAACCAACAAACAAATAATCATTAAGAGAACATTAGGACACACATAAATTTGTTTGATATTTAAAATTCAGCAGGGATATTCTGGCTGGTTTTAGCCCCATCTAGACAGTCGGATACGGCAGAACCCCATATATGAGTATCGGGAAGAATGTCCCTGGAATTCCACACGCCGTTTCCCTCCCTGCACGGTGAGCCTATCGAAGCGCCGCGCCACAGGGTAGCAGCCCCGAGCCTGTCGAGGAATCGGCGCTTCGATGCTTCGACAGGCTCGGGGCCGCGGAGCTCAGCGACCGGACGCGGTCCCCGAGCCCGTCGAGGGGCCGAAGCATCGAGGGGTCGTTGCAAATTTTTTGATATTTTTGTAGCAAACCGGCGGTCCGCTGCGTTTGTTAGGCAGAAACGTTTCTAAAATTTGCAAGAACGACAATGGAAATGACAAAAAAGCAATTTGAATCATTTGTGGAAGAGCACAAGGACACGATTTACACCGTGTGTTACATGTTCTCCAAAGATGATGACGAGGTGGCCGACCTCTTCCAGGAGTCCCTCATCAACCTCTGGAAGGGATGCTCCCGGGTGGAGCCGGACAATGTCAGGGGCTGGGTTTACAGGGTCTGCCTCAACACCTGCATCTCGCAGCAGCGCAAGAGCAGGCGCCACGCCCACGAACCCCTCACGATGGACATCTCCCCCTTCGACGAGAGCGATGCCAAGACCCGCCAGGCCGGAATGATACACGAAAGGATTGGAAGGCTCCAGCCCTTCGACCGCGCGATAGTTCTGCTGTGGCTTGAGGACATCTCCTACGAAGAAATCGGTCAGATCCTCGGAATTTCCGCCAAGGCCGTTTCCGTGCGTCTTGTAAGGATCAAAGAACAACTCAAAAAGTCAAACAACTAGCACACAAATTATTATGGATACCCCAATAGACGAACTCGTGGAAATGCGCACCCTGCTCAATGATTTCAAGTCAGAACTCAGGCAGCAAAAGATATTCAACGAAAAGATACTCCGCAACGCTATGGTAAAGGACTACCGCAAGGAACGCAGCAAGCAATGGACGACCGTGATCATTTGCCTCATCGCAGCCCCGCTGATTCTGCTGCTCGCATACTTCACCAAGGTATTCCCGCTATGGTTCCTCATCTTCACGGCCGTACTCTTCCTCTTCAGCATCGCCCTGACATTCTACCGGACCCGCCGCTTCGTATCCGATGACGCGCTGGAGGGGGATGTGCTGACCGTAGCTCAGCATATGGCGGACTGCAAGAGATTTGACCAGCGCGCGCTCCTGTTCTTCTCCGTGCCTGCCATCGTAATCTGGGCTGCAGCATTCTTCACACTGGTAATCAGCAACGGCGGAGAATTCGCCCGCTCAATGGCCATCGGCGGAGTTGTAGGCGCCATAATCGGCGGCCTGTGCGGCGCAATCTACCTCAAGGATTCCTTCCGCCGCATCGACCGCATCCTCGCCCAGATTGACGAGCTCAAGCGGCTCTAGGGCGACCCTCGATGCTTCGACAAGCTCAGCAACCGCAGGCTCGGGGACCGGCCGAAAGGCATCCTCGCAGTCAAGGCGGATGGTCATTGAGCGTGTCGAAAAGCCGGCCGCGGCCAAATTTTGCCTTTCCGCGAATTAAGCGTAACTT
>CAVAID010000021.1:0-31052 GCA_963588685.1 bacterium | reverse complement strand
GTGGCCGGGGCAATCCTCATTCTACGGGCCTCTGCTTAAACATCGTCCGGCCAGTACTCGCAGAAGAAAGCCGCCAGATGCAGGCGAAGCCGGAGTCGGTATGCCCCAGAAAGGGGCTATTTGCGGAGCAGACAGGGGTTTGAGAAGCAAAGCGAGTCGCGTAGCGGCTCGCGGTCTTTGGGGTTACCCCGATAATAGAGGATCGGTCCCCGAGCCTGCGGTTGCTGAGCCTGTCGAAGCATCGAGGGGCCGAAGCATCGAGGACACCGGTCGCGTTTAGTAAATAATCGATTAATCAAATACTTATACTTGTGAATCCTAAATTCTTTACTTACATTTGCAACATGTTCGACTATGATTGCTTCAATGCGCCGGTCGGGTCGGAGACGCGGGCGGCGAGGAGCGAAAGGCCTGTGGACGGTTTCGCTCACATCTATTCTGACGGGACAAATGTCAGCAGTCTTTTCAGGTCTCGCGAAGACTTTATCTATGGGATGAATGCGATGGCGGTGACGGCGTACTGCAACGGCATTTCCATTCTCACGATGCAGCTGATGGAGACTCATTTCCATCTGATAGCCAAAGGCAGCCCTTGGGACTGCGACGCTTTCGTCCGTTCGATTACGGCCAAGCTGATGATGTATCTCACAAAGTCTGGTCGGAGGTTTGCCGTCAAGGGGCAGCTGAATGTCAGCAACGATTTGATTTCCACTGAGAGAGAATTGATGAGCAAGTTTATGTATGTCTATCGCAATGCCGCCAATGCGGGATTTCCATATGCGCCGTGGGAATATGAGTGGGGTGCGGGCAATATCTATTTTGTCAACCACTCCCAGAAGGCCGGAATGGGAAGGAGAGTAGACGAGTTGACTTGTGACGACAGGCGGAAGATGCTGCGCACCAAGACGCCGCTGCCCGGCGGATGGCGTTGCGATGATGAAGGCTTGCTTCTGCCGCACTGCTATATGGACTGGAAAGCTGCGGAGGCTCTGTTCAGAACCATAAGGACTTTCCTTGCTTTTATGGGTCAACGAAAGGATGTCGAAGCGGATATCGACCGTCAGTGCTCATCATCTGCGGCATTGCATCGCCTATCGGAGACAGAGCTGAGGCGTGAGGCTAATGAACTTTGCTCCAGGATCTGGGGACTGCCGTCGCTCTCAAAAGCCAGTGCGGAACAGCGGATGGCGGTGGCACAGAAACTCTGGGGCGGCAGGCGCACATATTCCTTGTCTGTTCTTAGCCGTGTCACGATGGTGGACAAGGGTGTGCTCGAGGGGATATTCGGAAAAGGAAGGTAGAGAGAGCGGCCGTGGCTTGTGGGGACTGGCCGGGCGAATAGGCCCTGAAGTGCACTCAGAATAGATTTCGTCCGGCCAGTCCCCCTTCGCAAGGCTGGGGTGGCCGGGGCAATCCTCATTCTACGGGCCTCTGCTTAAACATTGCCCGGCCAGTCCCTGCAGAAGTAATCAATCGGCCGGCGCGCTTCGACAGGCCATGAAAGACGGCGCTTCGACGGAGCTCAGCGACCGGCAACGGGCCACGTACATGTCGATGTGCGGTTGCTGAGCCTGTCGAAGCATCGAGGGGCCGCCCGGCGCCGAAATTAAATTTAGCCCAAAAGACAGGCGAATTATTAAGGAATTGCTAAATTTGTGGATTATGAAAGGAATAGTTCTAGCGGGCGGATCCGGGACCCGTCTGTATCCGATTACGAAGGGCGTCAGCAAGCAGCTGCTGCCGATTTTCGACAAGCCGATGATCTACTACCCGATTTCCGTGCTCATGCTCGCTGGGATCAGGGACATTCTCGTCATCTCCACGCCCCACGACCTGCCGGGCTTCAAGCGTCTGCTGGGTGACGGCAGCGACTTCGGCGTGCGTTTCCAGTATGCCGAGCAGCCTTCGCCGGACGGGCTCGCGCAGGCATTCATAATAGGCGAGGAATTCATCGGCGACGATTCGGTCTGCCTCGTGCTGGGCGACAACATCTTCCACGGTGCCGGCTTTTCCGCTATGCTTCGGGAGGCGGTACGCACGGCGGAGCAGGAGAGCAAGGCGACAGTGTTCGGCTACTGGGTCAGCGACCCTGAGAGGTACGGCGTGGCGGAGTTCGACAGGAGCGGCAACTGCCTCTCGATCGAGGAGAAGCCTGCCGCCCCTAAGAGCAACTACGCCGTCGTGGGCCTGTATTTCTACCCGAACAAAGTGGTGGAGGTGGCTAAGCACATCAAGCCGTCCGCCCGCGGGGAGCTGGAAATCACCACCGTCAACCAGAGGTTCCTCAGCGACGGGGAACTCAAGGTGCAGACGCTCGGCAGGGGATTCGCCTGGCTCGATACCGGCACCCACGATTCGCTCGCCGAGGCCGGCAACTACATAGAAACCATAGAGAAACGTCAGGGCCTCAAGGTGGCGTGCCTCGAGGGAATCGGCTTGCGCAACGGCTGGATCAGCCCGGCCAAACTGCGCGAGGTGGCCGCCCCGATGCTGAAAAATCCGTACGGGCAGTACCTGCTGCGCATCGCCGACGATGCCGAGAATGACATAAATGATTTATTCTGATGAAAGTAATTGAAACACAGATACCTGGAGTAGTAGTAATCGAACCGGCGATATTCCGGGACGGAAGGGGATATTTCTTTGAATCCTGGTCGCAGAGGGAGTTCGACTCGAAGGTAAGGCCGGTGCGCTTTGTCCAGGACAACGAGAGCCGGAGCTCCCGGGGCGTGGTGCGCGGCCTGCATTTCCAAAAGGGTCGCGACTCGCAGAGCAAGCTCGTCAGGGTAGTGCGCGGCGCGGTGCTCGACATCGCCGTGGACATCCGCCGGGGCAGCCCGACCTTCGGGAAGCACATTGCAGTGGAGCTGACGGGGGACAATTACCTCCAGTTCTTCGTGCCGAGGGGCTTCGCGCACGGATTCGCCGTGCTGGAGGACGATACCGTTTTCCAGTACAAATGTGACAATTTCTATGCCCCGAAGAGCGAGGCGGCCATCGCCTGGGACGACCCAGCGCTGGGCATCGACTGGCGCATTGATCCCTCATCCGTCCTGCTCTCCGAGAAAGACAGGCACCATCCGCTCCTCGCAGATTGCGACTGCCTGTTTGATTATAACATAGACTATTACGCGGAATGAACATACTCGTCACGGGGGCCAACGGACAGCTTGGCAATGAACTCAGAATCGTAAGTCTCGGCAGCGCCGACAATTACATTTTCACCGATGTGTGCGAGGCGTCGGAGGAGCAGATTGCGATGCTTCGCCGCCTCGCCGGGGAAGGGGTGCGCACCGATACGCGCCGGCTGGATATTACTGACCTTGAGGCAATCAGGACCATGGTTGCCGCCGAGAAGGTGGACATTATAATCAACTGCGCCGCGTTTACCGATGTGGAAGGGGCGGAGAGCAGGCAGGATCTTGCCGAAAAGCTCAACGCCGATGCGCCGGAGAACCTCGCCCTCGCGATGAAGGAGGCCGGAGGCACGCTCTTCCATATAAGCACGGATTATGTATTCGGCGCCGAGCCGTACAATCTGCCGTGCCGCGAGGACCAGAAGGGCACGCCGACGGGGGTCTATGGCCTGACGAAGCTCCACGGCGAGCAGAAAATTCTCGCTACCGGGTGCAAATATGTGATAATCAGGACTGCTTGGCTCTATAGCGAGTTCGGCAAGAACTTCCTCAAGACCATGCTGCGACTGACCGCGGAGAAGCCGCAGCTCAAGGTCGTATTCGACCAGGCCGGCACTCCGACCTACGCCCTAGACCTTGCCGCCGCCATCCTCAAAATCATCTCCGGACGCGGCTACGAGGCGCATCCGGGCATCTACCACTTCTCCAACGAGGGGGTCTGCAGCTGGTATGACTTTACCAAGGTCATTGCGCAGTACGCCGGCCACGACGCCTGCGACATCCAGCCCTGCCACTCAGCGGAATTCCCGAGCAAGGTCATAAGGCCGGCTTATTCCGTGCTCGACAAGACCCTCATCAAGCAGACCTTCGGCGTCGCCGTCCCTTACTGGACCGAGAGCGTGCGCAAGTGCGTGGAGGTGTTGGGGTAATATGAGCGAGCGGGAGTTGCAGAAAGGCGTCTTCTCGGGAAACGACGGCGCGTTCGAAAAGCTCTACACCCAGTGCAGAGAGCCGTTTATGAAGTATTTCCGCAGGAGGTTCCCGGCGACGGAAACTTCCCTGCCGGATTTGTTTCAGGAATCGGTGGTGGCGCTGTGGCGGCAGATTGCGGACGGCAAACTCACTGAAGAAGGCCTGCGCTGCTCCCTGCAGACCTACCTTATCTCCATCGGCAGCAACAAGATGCATGAGGGCTACCGCAATATGCAGCGCGGTGGCAGACTGCTCGATACGCTGAGGGAGCACCCCGACTCATACCGCGTGGCCGGCGGGACCAGGACTGCCCTCTACAAGAGGGGCGTAGACGAGGAGGACGAAGAGAAATCCAGGGCCTGGACGGAGTTCCTCCAGACCAAGTACGAGGAGCTGGGTTATCCCTGCGCGCAGCTGCTTCGTGACACCTGGTATAACGATATGAGCGACAATGATATACTGCTGGCTTTTAATGGCTATTTCGCCAATACGGATGTCGTCAAGTCCAAGAGGTACAAGTGCCACAAGTCGCTGCTCAACATGTTCAACGCCTGGAAGAAGGCCACTCAAAAGTAGAATGCCATGACTACGGAACAGCAAGAATACGAAAGAATCGAGTCCTACCTTCTCGGCAGGATGTCCGCGGAGGAGGCGGCCGCATTCGAGAAGGAAATGGCCGCGGACGACGCTCTGCGTGCGCGCTGCTCGGATATGTCGCTGCTCGCACATGCCGTGAAGAGGGCCAATCAGGAAGCCGACCTGCGAAGCTCGCTGGAGAAGATTGAACGCCGCCAGACCGTACGCTCGCGAAGGAGAATATACTCCTGGGGCTTCTTGGCAGCGGCGTGCCTGTCGCTGGCGGTCATCTTGCCGGTCAACTCTCACCTTGCCGACAAGGGCTACGATTATGCCCCTGCCGTGCTGGAGCTGCAGGAAGTCAGAGGCGGGCGTTCCGAGCTGATGGACAAAGCTGTAAATTCTTATAATTCCGGCGATTACGATACGGCGCTCGAATACATTGAAGAGGCTGGCAGGACAGTGGAGGCTGAGCTTTCGCGACTCGGCGGCGAAGATTCCGATGTCGTGGCAAGGCGTAGCCTCTCCGATGAGCGGTATGAGCTGGACTGGTACCGCGCACTCACGCTGATGAAGGACAGGAAGCTTATCAAGGCAAAACGGGCTCTCCGTGCGATAGCCGCTTCAGACAGTCGCTATGCGGCCGAGGCGTCGCGGGTGCTGAAAGCGGTCTATTAGCCTTATGCGCAGGCTTTTCCGTGCCGCGAGGCCGGCGATTTTAAGTTTCGCCGCTTGCCTTATTGTCGCTTTCTTTGTCCTCTTCTGCATTTTTGCGGTCTATTCCAAGGTCGATGATGTCCTGGGGATAGAGGATAAATTGTACAGGAAATACGATTTTCAGCGGGATTCCGTTCAGGTAGTGTCGCTCTACGAAACGGTGCTGCGGCTGGAGCGGGATGCCCCGGCAAGCGATTCGACGGCGCGGGATATAATAATGTATTCTCTTGAGGCTCAGGAGCCTGCGCTCCGGATGACGGACAACTGTTCGTATATAAGCCAGTTCTTCCTCGATGCCCTTGCCCGGTATTCCTATCAGATCGGCGATTCGCGGGCTGAGAAATATGCCGACCGGCTTATAGAGCGGTCCAGGAGGTGGAGCTTCCCGGACATGTGGCATGAAACGAGAATGTGGTCGCCGGACAGGGGATATGGGGTGCCGGGCTACTACAGGCGATTCTTTACGGATCCGTTTTACTTGAGATACAAGACTCTGCTGCTGGAGAAAAAGTACCGGAAGGCGGCGCGGGTGCTTGAGGTAATGACCCCGGAAAGCGTTGAGGCTGAATTCGATGCGGAAGACCCGTACCGGATTTGTTCCGACTCCGGCCTTTATGGGGCGGGTGCCGCGCCGGAGGAGATGCTTATTTATTCGAAGTATCATCTTGCGACCTGGAGTGAGACTGCCCGGCTTAAATATCTTATAGGGAAAGATGATGCAGATGACTGGATGACAGGGACTTACCTGCTTGGCGCCGGCTACCTTTTCCCGGACGGGAAGGTCGTGGATCCGCTCGGCAGATACGGGCTTGCCGGCGGCCTGCATTTCCGGGACCTGACACCGTATATTTCGGTGAATTACAATAATTCCGATGCGCGCTGGGTGTATAATACCGCGCTCTTGCTCAAGGGGACGGAGACGGAGGTTTATTCTCGGACGGCGGCTTCTTCGGGGGCTTCTTTTGGTTCTGCGTCGGCTTCCGGTTCTGCTGAGGCGGGCTGCTTTTGGTCCTATCGGGATGTTAGTGAGGCACTTGCGGAGGGGGAATGCGCCGTGGAGATTGTCAAACTGCCGTCCCTGGATTTCTCGGATGATTTCTACAAGGCTCTGGTTCTCCGCCGCGGAGAGGTTCCGGTGGCGCAGGGGCTGGCGTCTGCATCTGAGGTGAATGCGGCTGTGGCTTCGGGCAATCTATACGGTTCCGACAGGCTCTGGTCTCTCGTCTGGAAGCCGCTCGAAGGGGCTCTGAAGGCAGGCGAAAGGGTGTATCTCGCTCCTGACGGGGCGCTCTGCTCTGTCAATTTCGGAGCGCTGCAGGATGCGGACGGCGTTCGGCTGATGGACCGTTTCGACATTCGGCAGTGCGTGTCCACGAAGAGCGCGTTGAGGCCGGAAAGGGCGCCGGGGAGCGGGCCGGTGGTGCTTTTCGGAGGGATTGAGTATGGTGGTGCTGACGGCGGTGGCAGCTCGGAAGATGTTGGAGGTTCCGGATTTGGTTTCAGTTTGGGAGATGCTGGCTGGAGGTATCTGGAGGGCAGCGCGAAGGAGGTTGAGGCGATTGATTCGATAGCTGTCGCGCGCGGACTGAAGGCTCGTTTATTTACGGGGCGCGAGGCTTCGGAGAGCCGTTTCAAGTCGCTTTCCGGAGGGGATGCCGGCATTCTGCATATCGCCACGCACGGATTCTGGTACAGCAAGTCGCTCTCCTCTGACCATACTTTCTTCGAACGGATGCCGCTGGATGACGACCCACTGGACCGCTGCGGGCTGATTATGGCGGGGGGTGCGGCCGGCTTTGGCTCCGGCTCTTTTGCTGACGATGGCCTGGCCGACTCTGTTTCCGGTTCCGGCTATTTTGTAGGCGGCGGCCGGCCCGGCTCGGCTGACGACGGGATTCTGCTCGGGTCGGAGATTGCCGGGATGGACCTTTCATCCGTGGATCTGGTGGTCCTTTCGGCCTGCAATTCCGGCCTCGGGGACATCAGCTACGAGGGTGTCGCCGGTCTGCAGCGGGCGTTCAGGCAGGCGGGCGCCGGCAGCGTCATCATGACTTTCAGCTCTGTCAGCGACGAGGCTACAGTCCTGCTGATGAGGTACTTCTATGATGCCCTGTTCGCGGGAAGCGATGTGCGCGCCGCCTTCAATTGTGCCATCTCCCGGATGCGCCGCGACCCCCGCTTCAGCGCTCCTGACTACTGGGCCCCGTTCGTGCTCATCGACTGAAATTCGGTCCCCGAGCCTGCGGTTGCTGAGCCTGTCGAAGCATCGAGGGGCGTCCCGCAGGGACTGGCCGGACGATGTTTAAGCAGAGGCCCGTAGAATGAGGATTGCCCCGGCCACCCCCGTCTCGGGAAGGGGGACTGGCCGGACGAATCCCACTCTGAGCGCGCTCTAGAGCCTAACACTCCGGTCAGTGTTGCATGGTGTTCGGTGCAATTTTGATTAGAGTGGGATGTTGATTATCTTTGCGTACACACCGACAATCTTATGACACCAATCCTTCTTCTGCTCCTCCTCGCCCCGCTGAGCCTGCAGGCCCAAAGCCCAACCACCGGCGACATCAACACACAAAGCCTCAAAGCATCGCAGGCCCAACTGCCGGACTGGGAGAACCCCGAGACCATCGGCATCAACAAGTTGCCGTACCACAGCACCTTGCAGCTCCCGTCGCGGGAGGCGGAGTGCGAAGAAATCGTTTCCCTCGACGGGATGTGGTCCTACCACTGGTCCCCGAACCCCGAGGAACGGCCGGCAGAATTCTACCGGGAAGACTACGACATCTCCTCCTGGGACAGGATTGCCGTGCCCGGGAACTGGCAGACCCAGGGTTTCGGCACGCCCGTTTACACGAACATAAGCTACCCTTTCCAGAAGGATGAGCCCCGCGTAACTTCCGTCCCTCCAGAGAATTGGACCGCATACAAATACCGCAACCCGGTAGGTTCGTATGTTACCGTCATCAATAAAACCAAGGCGATGGAGGGCAAAACGCTAATCCTGCATTTCGGCGGCGTCGAGTCCGCCATGTACCTGTGGATCAACGGGGAACGGGTCGGCTACAGCCAGAATTCCACCTCGCCGGCCGAGTTCGACGTGACGGATTACCTCCGCCCGGGAGAGAACCGGCTCGCAGTCGAGGTATATCGCTGGAGCGACGGCAGCTACCTCGAAAACCAGGACATGTGGCGTCTGAGCGGCATCTTCCGTCCAGTGCAACTCTGGGTAAGGCCGCAGGTGCATATCGCAGATTACAGCCTGCGCGCCAATGCCGAGGGGGCGTTCAGCGCCGAGGTCAAGGTCTGCAACAACGGCAGCAGGGCCGCACGCAACATCCCCGTGAGCATCAAAGTCGCGGGCCGCGAAATGAAAGCCAAAATCCGCAGGCTCGAAGCCGGTGACACCACCTCCGTCTTCCTGGGCGCTCACTTCGACAATGTGAAGCTATGGTCCGCCGAAGACCCGCAGCTCTACCCTGTCGGCATCGACGCCGGCAAGGAGCATTTCGACTGGCAGATCGGCTTCAGAAGCGTCTGGATTGAGGGCGAAATCCTCAAAATCAACGGCCTCGACGCCAAGATGCGCGGAGTCAACCGCCACGACCACCATCCTCGCACCGGGCGCTATGTGGACCGCGCGACATACGAGCGCGACATACTGCTGATGAAGCGCGGCAACATCAACCTTCTCCGCACCAGCCACTACCCCGACGACCCGTATCTATACGAATTATGTGACCGTTACGGCATCTTCGTGATGGACGAGGCATGCAACGAGAGCCACGGCTACGGCATCGGCAACAGGCAGCTCGGCGACAACCCGCGCTGGACCCGTGCGCACACCGACAGGGCCGTGAGCCTGGTGCAGAGGGACAAGAACCACTCTTGCGTGATATTCTGGTCGCTGGGCAACGAAGCCGGCGCCGGCCGCAACCCGCGGGCGATGCGTGAAGCCATACTCGCCCTGGACACGACCCGCGTGGTCTTTTATGACTCCGACCGCAGCGTCTCCGACATCTACGATGACGGCTACCTGACCCCTGAGCGCCTCCGCGAACTCTCACAGCGCGTCACGGACCGCCCGGTGATGATGCGCGAATACGCCCACGCGATGGGCAATTCGATGGGCAATTTCAAGGAATACTGGGATGTAATCTACTCAGACCCGGGCATCTGCGGCGCCGCCATCTGGGACTTCGTGGACCAGGGCCTGGCGGTGGACAGGCAGAGCGGGCGCATCGCGCGTTCAGCGGAGCTCAGCAAATCCGAGGGCGAATTCTGGGCCTACGGAGGCGATTTCGGGGATGAACCCAACAACGGCAATTTCTGCTGCAACGGCCTCATCGCGCCGGACCGCACCCCGAACCCGCATTTCTACGAGGTGCAGTACATCTACCAGCCGATATGGTTCAGCCTCAAGGACGGGAAGGTGCAGAAACGGAGCATGGACCCGTTCGTGAGCGTGGATAATTTTGATTATATCGAAGAAAGGGAAAGCATTGACGGCGAGACACTTGTGAATGTGCGCGCCGTGCTCCGCGAGGACCGGATCTGGGCGCCGAAAGGCACCGTCGTGGCGCGGGACCAGTTCATTCTTGGAGATTACAACTGGCCGGAATTCAACGGCAGCATCATTATTCAGGGCACCGGCAGCGTTAATGCCCAGGCTCCGGTTTGCCCCGCACCGGCCGTTTCCCGCGAAGGCGACCGTATCAGCATCGCCGCCGACGGGGTCACGGTACAAATCAATGCCGCTGACGGCTCGCTAACCAACTATATCATTGACGGAGAGTCCCTTATCGCATCGCCGCTCCAGCCTTCATTCTGGAAGGCCGCCAATGACAACCAGGCCGCCAACGGCTACAACCAGCGCCTTGGGGCGTGGAAAGATTGCGCCGCGAAGCGGGAAGTCCGGGACTGCCAGATTTCCAAAAATGACGGCACGGCCCGCGTCAGCTTCCGGATGTCGCTGCCGGTCGGTGCGGATTATCTGCTCTCCTACACCGTCAACTGCAAGGGCGAAGTGCTTGTGGATGTGGACTATAAGCCTCTCGCCGATGACATTCCGCTGATACCGCGCTTCGGAATGAGCCTAGCGCTCCGGGGCAGAACCTCCGATGTGCTCTGGTACGGCAGAGGCCCGGCGGAGAACTACCCGGACCGCAAACTTTCGCAGCCGGTCGGGCGTTACTCGCTGCCGCTCAATGACTTCCAGTATGACTATATCCGTCCGCAGGACAACGGCTACCGCTGCGATACACGCTGGTTCGCCGTATCTCCGGGCGGCCGCGGCATCCGCATCAGCGGCCTGCAGCCTCTCTGCTTCTCCGTCCACGACTACCCGGACTCCGAGCTCGAAAGCGGCTACCGCCATCCGTATGAAGTCCGCCACGAGGACAACACACATATCAATATAGACCTCAATGTCCACGGCGTAGGCGGCTGCGACAGCTGGGGCGCCCGCACCCTCCCGCAATACACCAACCCCGGCACCCGGGACTACCGCTACTCCTTCATAATCAGCAGGATGTAGCGGCGCGGCCAATCTCGAGTCGGCAGTCGGCGGGGAACTTGATGTTGGAGTCGAGGATCACTTCGCCGCAGGAGTCAGCCTTGATGTAGCCGGTGCGGGGGTTCTTGATGGAGACGACATTTCCCTTAATGGTGGCCCTGACATCGGAGTATTCCAGGGCGAGGTCGGCGTCCGGCTCGAAAGTGCAGTCCTCCAGCACGAGGCCGTCGGCGTAGCAGAGCGGCTGAGTGCCACCTATGCGGCAGCGCACGAGGTGCAGATTCTTGGAGTGCCAGCCGAGGTATTCGCCGTTGATGAACGAATCATAGACGGTCACGTTCTCGGTCTCCCAGAGGGCGTCCTTGCTCTGCAGGTCGCTGTCGCGGATCTCCACATTGCGGCAGTGCTGGAAGGAGTAGTTGCCCCAGAGCTTAAAATTGCGCACCCTGATGTCGGAGCAATGCATGAAAATATAGTCAGCATTGCGGGCTTCAAGTCCGTCTATATCAATATCTTTGCATGACCAGAAAGTCTCCTGTGCGAGGGGCATCCGGACATTGCGCAGCTTTATTCCCTCCATCTCGCGGAACATCTTGGGCGCCTCCACGAGGCAGTCCGTCATATCCACGTCGCGGCTGTGCCAGAGCGAGGAGCGGGCGCTCTCCGCAAACACGCAGTCCCTGACCTTAAAGCGCTCGCAGCACCAGAACACATACTTCCCCTCGAAACGGCACTTGTAAGCCTCGATATCGGAGGTCTCCTTGAGGGAAGACTCCCCGGGGTGAATCGTCACATCCTCCAGATACAGGCCGTGAGTGCAGTACAGAGGCCTCTCGCCTCCGAATTCCTGACCGATTATCTTTTCCATGATGTGCAAATTTACACTTTTCGCACAATGTGACAAAGAAAAATCATTAACTTAGCAGGCGCCAGTCCTGCCGGCTAGAGTGCGGGCACGGAATTGGAAGCGACAAATGACAGATAAGCAATAAAAGAATAATATGAAACGACTTGAAGGCAATGTTACCCTCATCACGGGTGGCGGCAAGGGAATAGGCTTCGGCCTGGCTACGGCTTTCGCCAAGGAAGGCTCTGACCTCGTAATCACCGGAAGGACAGAGTCCAGGCTGCTCAACGCCAAGGAGAAGCTCGAGAAGGAATACGGCATCAGAGTGCTCCCTATCGTCGCGGACGGCGCCGACGAGCAGAATGTCAAGAGCGTGGTCAAGAGCGCCCTCGAGCATTTCGGCAAAATCAATACCCTCATCAACAACGCACAGGTCTCCAAGTCCGGCGTACCTCTCGTGCAGCATACAAAGGAGGACTTCGACCTCGCCATCTGCTCCGGCCTCTACGCCACATTCTTCTATATGCGCGAGTGCTTCCCTGCGCTCAAGGAAGTCAAGGGCTCGGTAATCAACTTCGCTTCCGGAGCGGGCCTTTTCGGCAAGCTCGGGCAGTCATCCTACGCGGCGGCCAAGGAGGGCATACGCGGGCTGTCGAGAGTCGCTGCGGCGGAATGGGGCCCTGACGGGGTCAGAGTCAATGTTGTCTGCCCGCTCGCGATGACCGAGAGCCTCCAGGAGTGGAGGAAGAACTATCCTGAGCTCTTCGAGAAGACCATACAGGGCATCCCTCTCGGAAGGTTCGCCGACCCGGCCGACGATATCGGAAGAGTCTGCGTGTTCCTTGCCTCCGAGGACGCACATTATGTGACGGGAGAGACCATCACATTGCAAGGCGGAAGCGGATTACGACCGTAATTATTTCTTCTCGGAAACAGCGGGGATATCGTCGATGTCCAGCAGGGCGCTGACAGGGTGCTTGTCGCTGGTCTTCGCCCCCAGCTTTATCAGCTTCGCAGAGGTATTGATGATGCTCTGTCCCCTGACATCAAGCTTTTTAAGGCCTTCGTCATATTCGTCGGAGGCCTTTTTCAGCGCCTTGCCCACGGCATCGTACTTCTCCATGAACATCCCCACGCGGTCTATCATCTCGTTCGCAAGTTCATAGACCTTCTCATGGTTCTGCGCCTGCGCCACCTGGGTCCAGGTGTTGCGGACTATCTTGAGCGCACCGTAGAGGCTCTGCTCGTCGGCGATATAGACATTCCTGTCGGCAGCCTTGCGCCAGAGGTCCGGCTCCGCGTTGAGCGCAGTCCAGAGGGCTCCAACATTCGGAACAAACATTATAACATAGCCGGCTGAGACCTTGGGAGCCTTGACCTGGGATGAATAATCCTTGGCCGCGAGCTCCTTGACATGCTTCTTTATGCTGTCAAGATGGGCCTTGAGATACATCTGCCTGTCGGCCTCGGTCTCCGCATTGACATAATCCACATAGGCGGTAAGGGACACCTTGGAGTCGATGATTACCTCGCGGCGCTCGTCGAGATGCAGAATTACATCGGGACGGTAATTACCGACGGTGGCAGAATGCACTGGATGTCCGGAAGCGTCGAGTATCACTGCCTGGACATCGTAGTGCACGCCCCTGGTAAGTCCCTGTGATGAAAGGAGTTCGTCGAGTACTGTCTCGCCCCAGTCGCCCTGGACCTTGCTGCCGTGCTTGAAGGCGGCGGCCAGCTCGTCCGCGCTCTTGCGGGCAGCGTCGCTGTGCTCCATCAGGCTCTTGATGCGCTCACGCATCTCGCCGTTGCGCTCCGCCTGCTCCCTGTTGCCCTCCTCCATAGCCTTCTTGAGCTCGGCTATGTTCTGCTTGAGCGGGTCAACCAGCTGTCCGATGCTGAGTTTACTGGTCTCCGAGAATTCCTGCTGGCGCGCCTTGAGCATCTCGCCGGTATCGGACTTGAGCTGCGCGCTCAGCTTCGCCACGGTCTCGTCGAAGCGCCGCTGCAGGGCGTCCATCGCCTCAGCGTGCGACTTGTCGCGATACTTCACAATGCCCCTGGCCACGAAAAAGGCTACGGCGGAAGCGAAGGCAAGGCCCCCTATGAACGCCAGAATCAACTCCATAACTGCTATTTCCTCTTTTTGAGAACCTTCTTGAGCCAACGGTCGAAGCGGCTGTCGCCGATGGAGGACTCGTATTCCTTCATCATCCTGGCCGCATCGAGGGTCGATGACTCCAGAGCGGCATCGACTTCCTTCTGAAGCGCGGCGTCCTGCTCCTCCATCTCCTGCTCGACGATGTAGTTGTCGGCCATCTCGGCATACTGCTGGTAAGCCGACTCTTCCATCGCCTCCTTGCTGTCCTGCACCTGGTTCAGGGCATCGCTGCCGCTTTCCAGGGCCCCCACGGCAGTCTCGTTGCGGCGCATCACATTGTCAACTCCGCGGCTGAACACATTCTCAATGCCGTAGGCGAGGTTATACTGCACTGTATCGAGCTGCGCGGTATATGAAGGGACGCTGCCGTCATGGTAGCGGGCCTTGCCGATCTGGACATGGTTGATGCCGTGCGTTCCGTAAATATTGATTCCGAACATTACCGGGAACGGAGCCTTGAGCACGGAGAGATGGTAGAACATGCTGTTGTCAAATCCCTGCGTACCCCGCAGCGCCAGACGGTACTTGCCGGCGCCGAGCACGAACGGGAACACCTCTATGCGGCCGTCGTGCACGAGGGCGTCGATGTGCATATTCTCCACGTCGAGCACCTCTTTCTTCTTGAACAGCAGGAGGTTGGCAACTTTTCCAAACTGTCCGTCATTATGCACCTTGAGGCCCTTGCCCGTAATGCGGACAAGCCCGTCGAAGGTAGGCATTATGATTCTGCGGGTGGTGTCAACCTTTGCCGTGGCGCTCACGTCGCAGCTCAGTTTTCCCTCGAACGACTTGATCACAGGCATCAGGGTATCCACGGCCGGGAAGAGCTGGATGATTTCCTTGACGGCCATCTGGGTCAGGTTGAGATTGGCCCCGAGGGAAATGTCGTTGCGCGACTTGGTCGAGTAGAACGCGTCCATGTAGATGCGTCCCAGCTCGGTGGTAATGTAGGTGCCGGTGAGCTGCGCGGTCCTGTCCTTGATGCGGATGCCGGAGTAGAACGGCCCGATCTTAGGGTCGGAATAGTCAACCCGCTGCGCTTCAAGGCCTATGGTGACATCCACATTGGCAGGCAGCACGAATACCGGGAACTCGTGTATGTCCACCCGAGCGTCGGCAAGGGTGTCGGTCACGAAGCTCTCGTCTGTTTCATCGTCGGGAGCGACCTCCGCGGACGGGTCCGCGCCCTCCTGCTTACCGACGAGGAAGGCCGCGAGTATCTCGTTGGCGTTGATGCGCTTGGATTTGATGTCGAGCTTGGTCGCAATCATATCCTTGGCTATCAGCGCGTTCTTCGCTCCGAGCACGGTGCCGGTGAGGCTCACATCGGAGGTGCCGCACTTGACACCTATGGTGTCGATTTCTATCTTGTCATCATCAAAGTCGGCGTGCAGAGCAGTCAGACGCGTGCGCAACGGAAGCGACGGAGAGGCGAAGAAGCCGGAATCGGCCTTGATGTGTCCGGTCGTGGTCCACTCGCGGAGGTACTGCACTATCGTGGAGTCGAGCGAGAAATCCAGGTCGGCATCCTCGAATGCCTTGTCCCTGACCCGGGACACATAATGGCTGCGATGCTCCGTGCCGGCGGCCTTCTTCTGCACTGCGGCGCTGATATTCGCCCCGCTGGCCGCGAACCTGGAAGTCCCGAGCCGCAGGAAAGCGCGGTCGCTGTCGGTACTTACTTCCATTCTCGGAAGCATCTCCCCGGCCTCGGAAACCTTGGTGATGCTTGCCTCATTGCGGATGTTGCGCACCCTGGCGGTGAGGTCGGCACCCTTGTAGAAATAGACGCTGTCGAAGCCCACGCTGACAGCAAGCCCGCGAGGGCCTGAATGCAGGTCGAGGGCGGTCTTATAGACGCAGGCCTCCAGGGTGTCGGCCGGCATCTTTACATGGAGGTGATTGCTGGTAAGCGCTCCGCGAATCTTGGCCTCGTCGAAGCGGAAATCCTGAAGTTCGGACTGATGCACATGGCCGTCAAGCACGAGGCGGAGGTCGCCTTCGGCGTGCTCTATGCCCAGAGAATCCAGCATAGGCACGGCCGCGAAGAGGCGTTCCAGATCGGCCTTCGCATCGGCTGAAAGTTTGTAGCAGGGGTCCTTGCCGAGCAGGTCGTCCCCATTGCCGTCGAGGTCGATGTCAAGGCCCGGCACGGAGAGGCAGAATTCGTGTATGTCCGCCACGAGAGTCTTGTCGCCGGAGAGTTCGGCATCTACATCAATCGTGTGGTTAATGTCAAGATTTTCAGGAATATACCTAGTAGTGGAGGAAGGTATGCTTATGCAGGCGGTGACGGCCGGCAGCCTGTCCTGCGAATACACTCCCTCTGCGGTGAAATCGGCGGAAAGAGAGGCATTGGTGCTGAGCGAGCGCGAAATCTCAGCGAGATGGTCGCCGTACTCGCGCAGGAGGGTCTCCAGCCGGCATTCGCCGAGCTTGACTCCGGCCTTCATCACGATGCTGTCGGCATAGACAGTGGCAGCGCCGTCCAGAGCCAGAGGGATGTGGGCGAGCTCCGCCTTGAGACCGTTGGCGCCGACTTCCATATTGTCGGAATTTTTCTCGAAGCGCACACCGCCCCCGATGTCGAGAGGCACGGAGAGCCTTCCGAACGAAGCTGTCGCAAGCTGCGCAAGCGCCTGCAGATCAAGCTCATACTCCGCATCGCGAACTTCCTTGACTCCCAGGTGTCCGAGATTCAGATCGACAGTGTCGGCGGCGCTTATGGCATAGGCGCTAAGCGAATCCAGGCCGATGCGCGCGTCCTTGAGGTTCAGCGCGTCTTCGCTGAACTTGAGATTGGCAGCTAAGACAAGAGCGTCAAGTCCGAGCCGGGCGCGGAGCTTGCCCGGAGCGTCGGTATAGACCAGAGCGATGTCTTCGAGCGAGAGCTTCCCGACATTGATCTGAGGCGTGGTCAGAGGACCGCTCTCCGTCTTGAGGCTGTCCGGAGTCTGAGGAATCCTGATGGCGGAAAGGTTGGTCGAGAGACTGTCATAATTGTGTATAAAGCCACATATTCCGCTGAGGCTCAATTCCTTCACGGCAAGTTCGCCGTGCAGGAACTTCAGAGGGCTGACACTCAATGAGAGCCTGTCGAGGCTCAGCAGCGTGTCAGCGCTCTCCCCCCGCCCGGGCTCCGAGAACTCCGCTCCAGGGAACTCTCCGCCGTCAAAGGAGGCGAAGCGCTCATGGGGATAGGTCAGAGCGAGGTCTTCGAGGGTGATGCTTATCCTCGGGAAACGCCGGAGCAGGTGGACTCTCAGGCGCGAATACCCGAGAGTCCCGTCCACATACTCCTTGGCCAGGTCGTCGACCAGATTGGTAACCAGCTTCGAATTGAGAGCTACCTGAAGCCCCGCAAATATCACCAGCACCAGGCCGACTATAGTGATAAGGGCTATTTTAAGCCCTTTTTTCATAGACCGAGCGTCTTGAAGAAATCGTTGCCCTTGTCATCCACGAGGATGAATGCAGGGAAGTCCTCGACGCGGATTTTCCATACGGCCTCCATGCCGAGTTCAGGATATTCCACGCACTCGATGGACTTGATATTGTTCTGAGCAAGCACTGCAGCCGGGCCGCCGATGGAGCCGAGGTAGAAGCCGCCGTGCTTCTTGCAGGCGTCGGTAACGGCCTTGCTGCGGTTGCCCTTGGCAAGCATTACCATTGAGCCGCCATTGTCCTGGAATTCATCCACATACGGGTCCATACGGCCTGCTGTGGTAGGTCCCATGGAGCCGCAAGGCATGCCTGCCGGGGTCTTGGCCGGGCCGGCATAATAGACCGGATGGTCCTTGAAATACTGAGGCATGCCCTCGCCTGCGTCGAGACGCGCCTTAATCTTGGCGTGAGCGATGTCGCGGGCCACGATGATGGTGCCGTTGAGGCTGAGGCGGGTGCTGACAGGGTATTTGGTGAGCTGTGCAAGTATCTCGGACATAGGGCAGTCAAGGTTGATCTTGACGGCCTCGCCCTCGCCTGCATTGCGGAGTTCCTCAGGGATAAGCTCATAAGGCTTGTCGTCGAGCTTCTCGATCCATACGCCGTCGGAGTTGATCTTCGCCTTGACGTTGCGGTCGGCTGAGCAGCTGACTCCCAGTCCGATAGGGCAGCTTGCGCCGTGGCGCGGGAGCCTTACCACGCGGACATCGTGCGCGAAATATTTGCCTCCGAACTGCGCTCCGAGGCCGATCTTGTGGGTCTCTTCGAGGAGCTGCTTCTCCAGGTCGATGTCGCGGAACGCCCTTCCGGTCTCGTCGCCGGAGGTAGGGAGAGAGTCATAATAATGGGTGGAAGCGAGCTTCACGGTAAGAAGGTTCTTCTCGGCTGAGGTGCCGCCGACCACGATGGCGATGTGGTAAGGAGGGCAGGCCGCGGTACCGAGGGTCTTCATTTTCTCCACGAGGAAAGGCACAAGAGTTCCCGGGTTCTGGATGCGCGCCTTGGTCTCCTGGTAGAGGTAGGTCTTGTTGGCGGAGCCGCCGCCCTTGGTCACGCAGAGGAAGCGGTATTCGTCGCCCTCGCAGGCCTCGATGTCAATCTGGGCAGGGAGGTTACACTTGGTGTTGACCTCGTTGTACATGTCCAGAGGGGCGTTCTGCGAATAGCGCAGATTCTCCTCGGTGTAGGTCTTGTATACGCCCAGGCTCAGGGCTTCCTCGTCGCAGAAGCCGGTCCATACCTGCTGGCCCTTCTCACCGTGGATGATGGCGGTGCCGGTGTCCTGACAGAGAGGGAGCTTGCCCTTGCAGGCGATCTCGGCGTTGTGCAGGAAGGTCAGGGCCACATACTTGTCGTTGGCTGAAGCCTCAGGGTCGGAGAGAATCTTCGCCACCTGCTCATTGTGGGAGCGGCGGAGCATGAAGCTCACATCGCGGAAAGCGGTATTGGACAGCAGGGTCAGGGCTTCCTTGCTGACTTTGAGCACCTTATGGCCCTCGAACTCAGACACGCCCACATACTTCTCCGAACCGGGGATACGGTAGTATTCAGTCTTGTCCTCGCCAAGCTGAAACATCGGAGCATACTTAAACTCAGTCATATTCTAGTTTTGCATTAAAAATATTTTCATGAATTCGTTGAGGTCGCCGTCCAGCACGCCCTGGGTGTCGGCGGTCTCGTAGCCGGTGCGCAGGTCCTTGACCATCTTGTAGGGATGGAGCACATAGGAGCGGATCTGCGAACCCCACTCTATCTTCTTCTTCTGACCCTCGAGTTCGGCCTGCTTCTCCTGGCGCTTCTTGAGCTCGATGTCGTAGAGGCGGGACTTGAGGATGCGGAGGGCATTCTGGCGGTTGTCCTGCTGGCTGCGGGTCTCGGTGTTCTCGACGGTGATGCCGGTCGGGAGATGGCGCACGCGTACTCCGGTCTCGACCTTGTTGACATTCTGCCCGCCGTGGCCGCCGGATCGGAAGGTATCCCACTCTATATCAGAAGGATTGATCTCGATATTGATGCTGTCGTCCACAAGCGGATAGACGAAGACGGAGCTGAAGGTGGTCTGGCGCTTGCCCTGGGAGTTGAACGGCGAAATCCGCACAAGGCGGTGCACGCCGGACTCTGCCTTGAGGTAGCCGTAGGCGTAGTCGCCCTCGAACTGTACGGTGACGGACTTGATGCCAGCCTCGTCGCCCTCGAGGAGTTCGGTGACGGTCATCTTGTAGCCGTTGCGCTCGCCCCAGCGCATATACATCCTCATCAGCATCGCGCTCCAGTCATTGGCCTCGGTGCCGCCCGCGCCGGAATTGATGGTGAGCACGGCTCCGAGGGAGTCGCCCTCTTCGCCCAGCATATTGCGCATCTCAAGGTCTTCCACGAGCTTTTTGGCGTGGTCGAAGGCGCTGTCGGTCTCCGGGCTCTCCGGGTCGAGCTCCAGCAGCACTTCAAGGTCATCCACAGCCGAGCGGGCCGCGTCGAAGGCGGTTACCCAGGACTTCACCCCGCTGACCCCCTTGAGGAAGGCTTCGGCCTTCTTGGGGTCGTTCCAGAAGTCGGGCTCCTGGCTCTGCCGCTCTTTCTCAGTGAGTTCCGCGCGCTTGGACTCTATGCCGATACAGCGCCCGAGCGTCTCCACGCGGGTCTGTAAATCCTTGATTTGCTCCTGTGTTATCATAATCTCACAAATTTAGTCATTTTTTTTGTAACTTTGCTTTATGGCAACAATAGGCATAATGGACTCCGGCGTCGGAGGGCTGTCCGTCCTGAAGGAGATACTCAGACTCCTCCCGGACGGGAAGTACATCTACTATGCCGACAACGCCAACTGCCCCTATGGGGAGAAGAGTCCCGAATTCATACAGGAACGCTGCCGCAGCATCACGGAAATGATGCTTGCCAGGGGCGCCCGGGCGATGGTGCTGGCCTGCAACACCGCCACGGCGGCCGCAGTGCAGACGCTCCGCTCCGAATACGGCATCCCCTTCATCGGGATGGAACCGGCGGTGAAGCCGGCGGCGAAGATGACCCGCAGCGGAGTGGTGGGAGTGCTCGCCACAGCGGGGACGCTCAAAGGGCTGAAATACCTCAACACCAAGAGCCGCTTTGAAGGCGATGTCAGGATAGTCGAGAGGGTCGGCAGGGGCTTCGTGGAACTGGTGGAGAGCGGAGAGCTTACGGGGCCGCACGCCGAGGAGACGGTTGCGGAGAGCCTCGGGCCGCTGCTCGCGGAAGGCGCTGATACCGTGGTACTTGGCTGCACCCATTATCCTTTCCTGCTCGAGACGCTGCAGAAAGTTGCCGGTCCGGAGGTTCAGTTCATCGACCCCGCACCTGCCGTGGCGAGGCGGCTGGAAGAGGTAATGAAGGAGCACGGCATCCCGCTCGTGGACGCGAGCCCCGGCATCGAGCTATACTCATCCGGCGCGGCGGACGCTCTCAAGTCGCTGCGCGACTTGCTTTGCTTCTCTAACCCCAGTCGGCTAACGCCGACAGCCCCTTTCAGGGGCACACCGCCGTCTGCTCCGCAGCCGTCGGGCGGCTCCGCTGCTTCGATTTCTTCGAAATCTCGCTGACGCTCCACCGCGCCGCTGAAGCGGCTTGTTAGTCAAGCCTACAAACTTCAAAGTCCCTCGACCGCACCCCTCGATGCTTCGACAAGCTCAGCAACCGCAAACTCGGGGGCCGAAGCGGTCATTGAGCATGTCGAAATGCCGCTTCCATTCTAATACAGGTAGTACTTCTCCGACAGCCGGCGGAACGCCTCGGCGTCCTTGCACCAGAACTGCTCGATGTCGGCGACCTTCATCGACTTCCCGAAAACGGCGCTGACATAGTCGGTCCCGCACACCTTGTTGAAGGTCGGAATCCGCTCCGGGGATATCTCAAACGGGTTTTTGCCGTAAAGTTCCCACACGGCCTGCATCACATAGAACTGCGTCAGGGTGATGGTCGCCGCGGAGTAGTCGGTGTAGTAGTACTGCACCCCGTGGAGGAGTTTGCCGGACAGGCGCCCGGAGGTCGGCTTGTAGTGTACGGTTCGCCACGCGACTCCCGGAACTTCGTAACTGTCAAGGGTTTCCTTGAGCCGGTCGGCGTCTATCCATTCTTCCGCGAAGGTCGCGAACGGCAGCGTGTAGCCGATGCCGATGTTGAGGTAGTTGTACATCTCCCCCACCAGCCCGGCGGACGGGTAGCAGAGCGCGCTTTCCGGGTACGGGATGTTCGGGGACGGGAGCACCCACGGCAGGCCCGTGTCGGCGAAGAGCATATCCCTGCTCCAGCCTTCCATCGGCACCACCATCAGAGTGCATTTCGCCGGTTCCGACTTGCCGTTCTGCCCGCAGTTAAGCCGCTCCTCGTTGATGAGCATGGCCAGCTCGCCTACAGTCAGCCCATAGACATATGGAATGCGGTATTGGCTTATGAATGAATTGAATCCGCTCTCCACCAGCGGTCCCTCGACCTTGAGCCCGCCGAGCGGATTGGGGCGGTCGAGCACCATCACGGGAATGTCCGCCGCAGCGCAGGCACGCATCACCAGCCCGAGGGTGGAGATGAAGGTATAGGAGCGGCTGCCCACATCCTGAATGTCATAGATGACGATGTCCAGCCCCTTGAGCATCTCGGGCGTCGGCTCGCGGGTAGAGCCGTAGAGCGAATAGACCGGCAGCCCGGTGCGGCTGTCCTTGCCGGATTCCACCTTGCCGCCCGCATAGACATCCCCCCTCACGCCGTGCTCCGGCGCGAAAAGCGCCACCAGATTGACATCCGGCGCCTCATACAATATATCTATGGTAGAACGGAGCCGGCTGTCCACCCCGGAAGGGTTGGTGACGAGTCCGACCCGCATCCCGGCGAGACCGGAGAAGCCCCGCTCGAGGAGCACCTCGATGCCGGGTTTAACTCTGGCAGAGACACTTACGGCAATCAGCAGCAGCGCCGCCGCGCAAACAATGTGACGAATACTGTGGCGAGACAACATATCATTACAATTATAAAGAATCCCGTGTAGCCGACGGCCTCCTGGATCCAGCCGGCGAAAAGTCCCGGCAGCATCATCGAGAGGGCCATGAACGCAGTGCAGATGGCGTAGTGCGAGGTCTTGAACTCCCCTTCGGAGAAGTGCATCATATAGAGGGTGTAAGCCGTGAAGCCGAAGCCGTAGCCGAACTGGTCGAAGGCGACACAGAAATATACCACCCAGAGCTCAGACGGCTGAGCCACAGCCATATAGAGGTAAACGGCGCAAGGCAGGGCAAGGGCGAGCGACATCGGCCAGAGGGACTTGCGCAGACCGTGGCGCGCTGCGAAAACGCCTCCGAGAATGCCGCCTATCGTCAGGGCGATGACGCCTACCGTGCCATAAACCAAGCCGGACTGGGCGGTGCTGAGGCCGAGCCCCCCCGCTGACGGGTCATCCAGCAGGAAGGGGGTGAGCATCTTGACGGAAAACGCCTCCGGCAGCCTGTAGAGCAGCATGAACACTATGGCCAGCCAGACTCCGTCCTTGAGGAAGAAGCTCTTCCAGGCGCGGGCGAAGTCCCGGAAAATCCGGGCGGTTTCGGCTTTGCCGGACGGGGTTTCGGTCTTGTTTGCGGCGGTTTCGGCACTGCCTCCGGCAGGACTTTCGACCTTAGGCAGGGCGAAAAGATGCCAGAGCGCAATGGCGGCGAATATTACCGACGAGGCCCCGAGAGTTAGGCTCCAGGCGCGCGGGATATTGCCCAGACGCTCCTCGAGCACGCCAGCCATCACCACTATTATGCCCTGTCCGAAGACGGAGGCGATGCGGTAGAATGTGCTCCTGATGCCGACGAAAAGCGACTGTCTGCGCTTGTCGAGGGCAATCATATAATATCCGTCAGCCGCGATGTCGTGGGTGGCGGAGGCGAAGGCGACGATGTAGAAGCAGACCAGGGAGAATCCGAACGAATCCGGACTGACCGAGAGCGCGAGGGCGGCGAAGCCCAGGGTAATCAGCAGCTGCATGGCGAGTATCCACCAGCGCTTGGTGCGGATCACATCCACGAACGGGCTCCAGAGCGGCTTGATCACCCAGGGGAGGTAGAGCAGCGAGGTGTACATCGCAAGGTCGCCGTTGCTCATCCCGAGACGCTTGAACATCGTAACCGAGATTACGTTCACGATGAAATAAGGTATCCCCTCCGCAAAATAGAGTGTAGGCACCCAGGCCCAGGGGCTATTCAACTTCCGCTCCGACATAGTAATGCGCAAGTATCTGTCTGTAGTCATAGCCCTCGGAGGCCATCACCGCGGCCCCTATCTGGCAGAGGCCGACTCCGTGGCCCCAGCCGTGGCCTTTGAGCACGAATTCATCTCCCTCCACGCTCACTTCGAAGGCTGAGCTCTTGAGGTGGCTCGGGCTTAGGGCACGGCGTATGGCGAGCTCCTTGCCTATGACTTGAGAATGTGTAGAGCCGTTGATTCTGAGATATTTGATGCGTCCGGAAGGACCGCGGTCGAGGGGTTCGAGAGATATAATTTCCCCGAAGTCGATGCCCGTCCTGCTGCGGACTAGCCCGGAGAGTTCCGCGCGGGTGTAGCGCACAGTCCAGTCATGGAAGTCCGGGGTCTGCATATCGTAGTCGTTGAGTACCTGGGAGAGGATTTCGGAGTTCTCGCAGTCGCAGAATCTGTCCTCAACGCTCTGAAGGTAAGGATAGTCCCTGTCTTCCCAGCAGGTGCTGTAGAGTTCCGAGCGGCCTCCGCAGCACTTGGAGTAGCGGGTGTCGCAGAGTTCTCCCTTATATTTGAGGACCTGTCCCCAGGTCTCGTCTATCGCGCGCCGTACATTGTCGCCCACGGCCATCGTGAGGCCCTGATAGCGCTGGCAGTGGTCGTCGGCACAGACGTCGAACGCCTTGTGCGGGGCTGCAGGCGAGCCTTCGGAGTGCTCCTTCACCCTGGCACAGAGCCAGCTTCTGGAGATGACGGCGTGCGCCTTGAGGAGCTCGAGCGATGCGGAGGACTTCATCTCGGAGGAGATGACGCTCAGGAGATAATTCTCCATTCCCACACAGTTCACGGCAGTGATCTTGTCCCCCTCGACGATGAATTTCAGGCCTCCGGCAAACTTCAGCGTGCGTTTCTGCTGCCAGTGGAAATCGATTCCGATTACCACGTCATAGAGGATGAATGACGCCTCGGCGAAGAGGGTGGAACGGGTGATGGAGTCGAAATAGAGTTCATCGTAAATCATTCCGTTATAGACGATCCGGCCGTCCCGCCAGCTCACTTTCTGCGGGCCGGCGCCGTCGGAGATGATTTCGAAGGTTATTTCCCTGGCGGAAAGTATGCCCACGGAGATTTTCGGCTGGGTGCGGGTGAGCCGCCATTCTATCATTTCCCTCTCGTGGCGGGAGATGCTGACTTCGGAGAGCATTTCGCCCAGCTGGGCGGCCGTAACCTTGTCGAAATCCTCGCGGAACGGGGCCACGAACACTCCTGCCATGTCGGCAGCGCCCGGGCTGATGGTGAGATGGTCCTCCCCCGTCGCGGTGAAATGGTGCGAACGCTTGGCCGCGCGCATCGTGACGAAGGTGCGGTATTCTCCGTCCTTGACATAGGCGAAGAGGTTGAACTTGGGCTCTATTTCCCCCTCCGGTCTGTCGGTGCAGTCCAGCAGGCGGTAGAAGAGCTTTGCGAGCGACTTGGAGGTTGTCGCCTTGAGCGCGAACACGCCCTCGGTATAGCCGGGATAGCGGTAGAGCGTGGCGTCCTTGACGGACGCGAGCGGCTCGCACGGGGCGTCCAGGAACTCGTCCACGGCCTCCTCGAGAGGAAGGTTATGCCTCGGAACTGCCTGGAAGTGAAGGTGGTCCGGGGCGGAAGCTCCGCTGCTCGGGCCGTTGTAGAAGACCAGGTAATCCGGATATTTGACGGCAAAGTCCAGCATATCCGGGAAATGGTGCCAGATGGCCTGCGGGAGGTGTTCGTCCCTGACTATGACAAGGTGCCCCGGGAAAATCGGGTATGGGTTGACCTGAATGTTGTAGAGCCGTCCCTTGCGGCCCTCGAACTTGATGTGGAACTGCTCCGGGGGACGGTTCTCCGCACAGAGGAAACACTTGCGCGCGGCAATGGCCTCCGGGGAGGTGTCGGCGGTGGAGGAAATTACCCTCTTGGGGTTGAACTGCACCTTGCACTTGAGCCCGCCCACCTCGAATTCGCGGGTTTCGGCGGCCTTGAGGGCGCGGAAGTTGGCGGATGCGAGCGGCCACACGGACAGCTGATCGCCGATGAATTTGTCGAGTTCCCGCATTACAGTAGGGATTGGATTTGTTTCTGTATCCGGTAGTATTCCTGCTCGAAGTTGGGGGTGAGGATGCCTTTGCCGATAGTGCTTACTATCTCATTCTGAGACCAGTACCGCCCGTCGATCACCTCGTCGCCGTCCGGCTTGAGGCGGTACTCCCCCACCGCGGCGAAGACATTGACGAGTTCCTTCTCCGTCTCGGATTCGAAGACATAGGATGTCAGGAAGCAGGGGTTGAAGTCGGTGAGCCCGAGCTCCTCGCCGGACTCGCGGTAGAGGGCTTCGAGGATATATTCGCCGTAGGTGACATGGCCGCCGACGGCGGTGTCCCAGCGGAGCGGCAGGAGGTCCTTGGTGGCGCTGCGCTGCTGGAGGTAGATGCTGGCATCGCGGCTGACGATGTGCAGGTGCACCACGGGGTGCAGGAGCTTGGAGCCGCCGTGGCAGTATTTGCGGGAGGCCTGGGCCGTTACATTGCCGTGCTCGTCGACGACAGGAAGCATTTCGCAGGCCGACGCCCTGAGGCTGCCGCGCACGAGAGGCGCCGTCTTGACGGGATATATCAGATCGATCATCAGTAGTTGATTATTCTGAGTTCTTCAGGAGTGTAAAGTATGGTGTCCACGAGGTCCGGGGCTACCTGGGCGACGATTATGAACGCGAGCAGGGCTACGGCGGCGAGGACCAGCAGGAGGAGGAGCGGTATCCACCAGCGGACGCGGCGGCGGGGCCGGGTGGTTGGTTCGGGCTCTGCGGCTATCGGGACGATTTCCGGCTCAGGTTCGGCAATTATTATAGGTTGCGGCTCAGGGGTCGCTTCCGATTCGGGTTCCGCTATGGTTTCGGGCTCCGGGGCCGGGGCAGGTTCCGATACTTCCGGCTCCGGGGTCGGCTCCGGTTCAGCTGCCGGCTGTTCTTGCGGTTCTGCTTCCGGCTCCGCGGCTACAGGGCGGATCGGGATTTCCACCGGCTCGGCGTTCTCCGTTATCGTCTTGAGTGACAGCGGTTTGAGCGCAAACCCGTCAGGAAAGATGTCCAGGTCAGCGTCCGGCACGAAGAAGAAATTGTTCTCCACCGTCGCCCTCAGTCGGCCCAGGCCCGGCAGCACAATGGTCTTGCGCTCCTTGAGCACCGTCTTCAGCTCCTGCAGGAACTGCTTCAGATAGACCTCGGCCGCCTCCTTGCTGATGCCGTTGGATGCGGCGTAGAAGTCTGCGAGCAGCCTGTCCTCCGTCCTGCTCGGATGGAACGAAAGACGGCGGTAAGGCGGATTGATCGTGTAGCCCTTGTCGGAGAATGTCGCCGGGACGACTTCAGCCACAAACGTGCCCACGCCGGGCAGTCCGACCTGATCGTGGTCGGCTATCAGCTCCGTTATCATCCTGGCTAAAAGTGCTACATCCATAACTCAACAAAGATAATACAAATCCTCAAGCCGCGCAAGCCCCCTCGCCTGCTCGTTGTCTTTCGCCAGGCTATTACCCGCACCTTTCTCCCGGACCCGCTTCCGCTTAGGTACGCCGTCCCCTCGCCCACCGGCTGTGGCATTCCGCCTCCATGCCCCGGCCTGGCGGCTCGGGCCGGAGCGCCGCACGAAAATTTTTCAAAAAAGTTGAAATAATCTTTGCGCATTAAAGATTTTGCAGTATATTTGCAGTCCCAAAACGCAAGTGAGGGTAGAAATTCCTCTTTAGCTCAGTTGGTTAGAGCACCTGACTGTTAATCAGGGGGTCCTAGGTTCAAGTCCTAGAAGGGGAGCAAAAGCGGCACCGGAGCGCATCCGATGCCGTTTTTTCGTATATGCCCGGACGGCGGGGAGATTTCCCGGATTGGGTCATCGGCCCTGCGGTCCGAGCTTGTCGAGGGGCGGGCGGTCGAGTTCCCGTCCATCCTAGGGCTCAAATCATGGACGAGAACGGAACCGACGGCGCTTCGACGGAGCTCAGCGACCGCCCGTCCGATATTTTTCAGGAATTACTGTTGAATAGTTGCAGGCAGATTATCAAGTGTCAATAATTTTTATATCTTTGCGAGCAAAACACGATGCCTTATGTATTGGACACTTGAACTAGCCAGCAGCCTGGACGATGCTCCATGGCCGGCAAGCAAAGAAGAATTGATTGATTACGCCAACCGCTCCGGCGCTCCCGAAGAAGTCATAGAGAATCTAGAAGAGCTTGAAGAGGAGGGTGAGGTTTACGAATCCATCGAAGATATATGGCCGGATTATCCGACAAAAGATGACTTCTTCTTCAACGAGGAAGAGTACTGAAAATTAATAGTCCCGAAGTTCTCGGGATTGTCACAAGACTGAAAGCCGCGGCACTTCGAGTCCGCAAAGCGAGTTGGGTTATATCGCACCCGACTCGCTTTTTGTTTTTGCACCGGCCATCAGCAGGCTTTCCGGTGACAGGCCGCCTACTGCGAGACCCGGCAGACACGCACGGCGAGGCCAGGCAGCCGGGCCCCCATAGGACGAACGGGCCAGGACAAAACGGTGCACGGAAAGCCGTTATTTTACACAAAATGACCGTTAAGCCAAAAACGGTGTAAGAATTGGCGTTTCTACGCACCGTTTTGGAAGTCAAGCATTTTCAAAAGCAGAGAATCATTTAAAAAAAATAAAAGTATGCCAACATTTAGGGAGAAGGAGAACAGGTGCCGGCTGTCGTTTGCGAACGGCGGTCCTTATTGGCACCTTTACACGGCGGGGCGGGATACACCTCTGATTTTCACATCGCCGGATGAATTCGCGTTTGCAATGAATGTAATCGCACAGACTACAATAGAGCACAACGGCCTTAGAATCATTACATTCGAAATAATGGGAAACCACATACACATCCTGGCAGAAGGGCCGCAAGCAATACTGCTCAACGCATTCACATTTATGCGCAAACGCCTCACACGCGGGCTCAAGGAGACTCACCCAGGCGGCCTCCCCTGCAATTTCCGGCCGGAATTCAAGGCAATTACCGAGCTGGACGCGCTGCGCAACACCATAGCATATATCAACCGAAACGGATTTGTCGCCGACAGCAGTCATACGCCATACAGCTACCCCTGGGGTGCCGGGGAATATTTCTTCGGAGCGGGGGCACAGGCGACTTCCAGATTCCGCGACAGTTCCACCCTGCAACGCCGGAAGATGTTCAGGGGCCGCGTCCCCAAAATTCCGGAAGAATGGCCGGTCGGCGAAGGATACATTCTTCCTCCCGCCTATTGCTTGATTGATTTCGGCAAGGCGATGTTTCGCGATGCGCATCACTATTTCGCCCTTCTCAGCAGGGATGTCGAGGCTTATGCGGAGTTGGCAGTCGAGCTGGATGACGGGGAATTCCTGAATGACGCAGAACTGTTCGCACGCTTGAAATCCATATTGCAGTCGGACTATTCATGCGCAGCTATCCATGATTTGACCGGGCCGCAGAAATATGACCTTGCCCGCAGGATGCGCCGCGACTTCCGTTCTTCCAACGGACAGATCCGCCGGCTGCTGGCACTGACGCGGCACGAAGTTGATACCCTGTTTCCGCAAAGCTCTAAAGCATGACAATTTTCAATCTCCACAAAACCTATGAATACTGGCACCCCATCTACAGGTGGAGCTCAAATTGCCAGGGCACAGTCCCGCAGGCCACCATAGCCTTCCTCGACTCCGGGGACTTCGAGGATGCGATGCGCAAAAATGCCGCACACCAAGCTTGTGCTGCCGTCACTTCAGGACTGAGAGTATGTCTCATCGGGGTTCTACCCTGTCTTTTTCCTTACACCTCTCGTTGGAGGAGCTTCGAGCGGGTTGTCGGGCCAGAAGTGCTTGGGATACCGGCGGCGAAGCTCCTTTCTCACTTCAAAATAGGTTCCGCTCCAGAACGAGGCCAGGTCCTTCGTCAGCTGCACCGGCTTGAATCCCGGTGAGAGCAGTTCCATCAGCACAGGCCTTCTGCCGAGGTCCACGGCGGGGGTCTGCGTCATTCCGAAACATTCCTGAAGCCTGACCCTGAGCACCGGAGCATCGGCGCCCTGCCGGTATTCCAGGCGTATGCGGCTGCCGGTGGGCACTTCTATGTGCGAAGGCGCAATCCGCTCGAGCTCGGCGGCTTTGTCATAGGGTATCATGCCCCGCAGGACGGCGGCCATGTCTATCTTTTTCAGTTCGGCGCGGGTGGATGCGTCCCCGAGATAAAGCGGCAGCCATTCTTCGCAGTCTTTGAGCACCGTCTCCGTGCTCAGGTCGGGCAGTTCCAGCTCCGGATGCCAGGCGGCTGCGGCGGCCACCCTCCTCTGCAGTTCGCCCACCTCTTCATTCGAGAAGTCCAGCAGCGCCGCCCCGTCCTTTCTCACGGCCTCGCATATCGCCTCAACCATCTTTTCGTGCGGTACATCCGGCAAGTTTGCCGTCCTTGTGACCAGAGCGCCGATTCTTGTCTCCCGTCTCGCGACGACCCTTCCCTCCTGACGGCTCCAGCCGATTTTCTCGGAAGTGCTTTCAAGCGCTCCGAGGTCGGAGGGGTTCACCGCACAGGAGAGGAATATCCGGCCAGTGGCTCCGGGCCCGCCTGCGGAAAGGTCGGCGCACACTATCCAGGGCTCCGCCGAGAGGGGGTCCAGTATGTCCATCCACACCTTCTCTCCGTTACGGGCAAGCAGATATTCTCCTGCCGCTCCCCCGCTCTGACACGCCACTCGCTCGGGGAAGGCCATGGCAAGCAGGTATCCGGCATCTTCGGGGTCGGGATTGCTGCCGTCCGGCTCCGCATGGATTATTCTTCTGTACTGGCCGGCGATCTGAAGTATCCTGCCCATGGTTCCGGAGGCCTGCTTTCCGGATTTTCTCTGCGAGCGGAGGGCTGACAGGCGCAGCGTGAAGTCGCAGCCGGCTTCGGAGGCGACCAGCGGATCTTTCTCCTCCAGCAGCGCGGCGATGTCGCAGCCAAGAGCTCCAAGTCCTTTCTTCCTTGCCGTCAGCAGCATGTGTGCGATTCTCGGGTGACACGGGAGCGACAGCATATCCCTTCCGTGCGGGGTGAGCTTCCCGTCCTGCGACACGGCTCCTAGGGTCCTGAGCAGGGCTGCGGCGTCCGCCACAGAATGTGCCGGCGGAGGAGTGAGCCATTCCATAGACCCGAAGTCTCCGACACCGGCCCCCGCCGCCTCCAGCATGCAGGCCGTGAGGTCTCCCTCCATGATTTCCGGAATGCGGAACTGCGGCATGGACTTGAATGTGGTCTGTGTGTAAAGCCTGTAGCATACGCCAGCACAGGTCCTTCCGGCCCGGCCGGCCCTCTGCTCAGCCATGTCCGCCGAAATCCTCACCGTCTCCAGATGTCCGAGGGCCCCGCCGGCTCCTTTATAGACCATCTTTCTGCAGTAGCCGGAGTCCACGACAGCGGTCACTCCGTCTATGGTCAGGGAAG
>CAVAID010000020.1:0-31113 GCA_963588685.1 bacterium | reverse complement strand
TGGCATCGTGCGAAGCGCTGTCGTTCTCCCAGGCGGTGATGCTCTCGCCGCTGAGGGTGAACTCGAAGTCGCCGTCGCCGCGCTTGTTGACGATGATGGTGAAGTTGTGCTGCTTGCCGGCGATGAAGCTCATGGCCTCGGTCTTGTTGTACTTGTAGGCAATCCCGTTCACGGTGATGCTGACCAGGTTGGTGCCGGCTGCGATGTCCTGAGGGATTACAACGGCCCTGAAGTCATTGTCCTTGACTAGCGGGATGATGCCGGTCGTGCTGACATCTCCCGTAGGGGTGGCGATGCCGGTGGCGAGGTCGATGGTGGCCTTGCGGCGCGTGCCGGTGATCAGCACCTGCTTGCTCGCCGCTGCCCATTCGCCCTCAGCGAAGCCCGTGCCCTCGACCAGGGATACCCTGACTCCGGCGAGCTTGTGGTGGAACGCAATCTTGATGACCCTGTCGGTAGGGGCCACATCCTCCACCTTGCCCCAGAGGAAGTCGGAGCTCTCGTAGCCGCCGAGCTTGCCGTTCTGGGCGTCGGTGCTCTGGTCCTTGCTGACCTCGAAGCTCATAGCGTTGACTTCGTCCACGACGCCGTAAGGGTAGTAGCCGTAGATGTCCACGTGGGTGTCTTTGTTTTTCCAATAGATGTCGCGCGCCGAGTTCCATTTGTAGGAAGCCTCATCGAAGGTGTGCTTGACATTGTCGGCTCTGTTGCCGCTGCTCTGAAGGGTGCCTGCGGCTCCATCCTTGTAGTCCACGATATAGACTCCAATCTGGTCCTGGTCGGCGAAGCCGCTGTCGTTGGCTCGGGTCAGATAGACCTGGTCTATCTCTCCCCCGAGGGAGATTGGCTGCCTGCTGTAGTCGATGCCTTCAGCCTCGACGATAGGGTCGCTCAGCGAGCAGGCCGCGAGGAGAGGAAGCGCTGCAGCAAGTATTGCCAGAGATGAATATCTTTTCATATAGTATCGCTTTATTATTCAACTGTACCGCCGAATTCGTCACCGTCCTCCCATGGGTCGATGCCGATGTTGATGCCCTCGCTGGTGCGGTTTACGACCAGGGTGCACTTGTGCTGCTTGCCGCCCTCGAAAGTCTTGGAGGCCTTGAACACATAGTCGTAGTTGCCGACCTTGAACTTCACGAGCTCGACATCGGTAACGCTCTGAGGCACGACGATTGCCCTGAATACTCCTCCTCCGAGCGGAAGCGGAGTGATGTCGGCCACGCCGCCGTCCGCACTGATGCTGCCGTCGGTGAGATTGATCTTGGCTGCGGTCTGCAGGCCGGCGATGGTCATGGTGGCGGCGCTGATGTCGCTGTCGGTCCAGCCGGTGCCGGTCTTGAGCTCAACCTTGAGGCAGCTCATGAGGTGCGCCGTGTTGATGAGGACGGGCTCGTCGGTAGGGGCGACATTCTTCTTGTTGCCATAAAGGAACTCCGATGCCCTGTAGCCGGCCTCTGTGCTCTGGTCAGTCTGCACGGCAAAGCCGAAAGCGCTGACGCTGGCCGATGCTCTGTAAGGATAGTAGGCGTAGAAGTCGGCATGAGTCTTGTTGTCATACCAATACAGCTGGTTCGCGGCCTCCCACTTCTCGCCGTTGTATGCGAACTTCACATTATTGACATGGTTGCCGCTCTGCTTGAGCTCTGACGGGGTGTTGACCACATAGAGGCCCACGGCGTCATTGGTCTCGAAAGCGGTGTCCGTAATCTTGGTCACGGAAGTCGCGATGTTGATTGGGATTTTAGGGGTCTCCGGAGCGTTTTTCTTGCAGGAGGCGAGTGCCAGCGCGGCCGCCGGAATCAGAATCAGTAGTGTCTTCGTACGCATATCTTATGTTGTTAGTTGAATTCGATACGCGCAAATGTAAGGATTACCTGCCTGCGAAGCAAGTTCATAATAATTCATTTGAGGGCAAAGGGCCGCCGGAGGCAGAATTTACTGCGCGATGAACTCGTAGATGATGTAGCCGCTCTGCTTGGCGGGGGCGGAGGTGTTGATGGCGAACTTGGAGAGGCGGGCGGCGCGGATGGCGAAGGAGCGCAGGCAGGAGTCGGTGGAGGAGCAGCTCTCGTCGATCTTGGCTCCGACTACATCGCCCTTGGTGTTTACGCTGATGAGGACCTTGACCTGACCGGCGCCCATGCAGCGGTAGGCAGGTATAGGGAGTTTGCTCGCCTTGCGGCCTTCCAGCTCGTAGGCTATGACGGACGGGCCGGTATAGTTCTGCTTAGGCTCGGATTTCTTGCCGGAATTGTCCTTGTCCGGGGCAGGGGAGTCGAGAGCCGCGTGGTCTTCGTCCGGGATTTCATATCCGCCCTTGAGCTCATTTTGAAGCCTCTCGGCATCCTTGTAGAGCTGCTCGGCATCGGTGCCGCGGTCATCCTTGAGCGCCCCGCGGTTGACTGCCACGTTCTTGACTTCGGATTCCCGGGAATTGACCCCGTTCTCCTCGAGTATCTGCTGCAGCCTCTGGCTCACGCCTTCCTTGAACGCGGCTTCCTCCTGGAGCTTCGCGATCTCCTGCTGCATCTTCTCGATTTCTTCCTGCTTGCTGTAGTCCAGCACGAAGCTGTTCTCCCGGCTGAGCGAATAGCCCAGACCGGAAGCAAGCAGGAATATCAGCACCGCAAGATGAATTATTACGGTGAGATAAAGTCCTGCCCTGTCTTCGTCCGGAATGCGTTTCACTATTTTGCCAGCCTCTCTTTGAGAGACTTCTCTATAGTATTGATAATGATGTCGATGGCAACCTTGTTGTGGCCGCCCTGAGGGATGATGATGTCGGCGTAGCGCTTGCTCGGCTCGATGAACTGGAGGAACATCGGCTTCACGGTGCGGGAGTAGCGCTCGATGACCCAGCGCACGTCCTTGCCGCGCTCGGTAATATCGCGCGCCATCACCCTCATCAGTCTGTCATCGTCATCGGCGTCCACGAATATCTTGACGTCCATCTGCTTGCGCAGCTCCTCGCAGGTGAAGATGAGGATGCCCTCGATGATGATCACGTCGGCGGGCTCCACCGTCACCGTCTCCGTCTTGGAGCGTGAGCAGGAGATGTACGAATACACAGGCTGCTTTATAGTCTTGCCCTTCTTGAGGTCGGAGAGCTGCTTGCAGAGGAGCTCCCAGTCGATGGCGTCCGGATGGTCGAAGTTGTGTGCGCGCTTCTCCTCGTCCGTGAGGTCGCTGGAGTCCTTGTAGTAGGAGTCCTGAGGGATGACGACCACCCTTTCCGCCTTGAGCTTCTCGGTGATTGCCTTGACTACCGTGGTCTTGCCTGAGCCGGATCCGCCGGCTATTCCGATGACTAACATAAGTTTCTAGAATTCAGCGTTCTTAGGGGTACGAGGGAACGGAATCACGTCACGGATGTTGGCCATGCCGGTAACGAAGAGGAGGAGCCTCTCGAATCCGAGTCCGAAGCCGCTGTGAGGGCAGCTTCCGAAGCGGCGGGTGTCGATGTACCACTCGAGGGTGCGGTGGCTCATCTTGAGCTCGTCGATGCGGCCCACGAGCTTGCCGTAGTCGGCCTCGCGCTCGGAGCCTCCGATGATCTCGCCGATCTTAGGGAAGAGCACATCCATGGCGCGGACTGTCTTGCCGTCCTCGTTCTGCTTCATATAGAAGGCCTTGATGTCCTTAGGGTAGCCCGTGAGGATTACAGGCTTCTGGAAGTGCTTCTCCACGAGGAAGCGCTCGTGCTCGCTCTGGAGATCGACTCCCCAATATACAGGGTACTCGAACTTCACGCCGTCCTTGACAGCCTGCTCGAGAATCTTGATGCCCTCGGTGTACTCGAGACGCACGAACTTGGTGCTGACGACGCTCCTGAGGCGCTCGATAAGCTCGTTGTCATAGCGGTCGTTGAGGAACTGGATGTCGTCCATGCAGTTGTCGAGAGCGTACTGTACGAGGTGCTTGATGAAGTCCTCCGCGAGGTCCATATTGTCGTTGATGTCGTAGAACGCCATCTCCGGCTCGACCATCCAGAACTCCGCGAGGTGGCGCGGGGTGTTGGAGTTCTCGGCGCGGAAAGTAGGGCCGAAGGTGTAGATCTCTCCGAGAGCGGTGGCCCCGAGCTCGCCTTCGAGCTGTCCGCTGACGGTCAGGCTGGTCTGCCTGCCGAAGAAGTCCTTGCTGTAGTCAACTCCGCCCTTCTTGTCGTGCGGGAGGTTGGCCAGGTCGAGAGTCGTGACCTGGAACATCTGCCCTGCGCCCTCGGCGTCAGCCGCGGTGATGAGTGGGGTGTTGAGATAGACGAAGCCCTTCTTGTGGAAATACTCGTGTATCGCATACGCCATCTGGCTGCGCAGACGGAACACTGCGCCGAAAGTATTGGTGCGCAGGCGCATGTGAGCGACGCCCCTGAGGTATTCCAGGGAGGTATCCTTCTTCTGGAGAGGGTAGCGCATCGGGTCGCATTCGCCATAGACCGTTATAGCCTCGGCGTGTATCTCGACTGCCTGTCCGCTGCCGACTGACTCGACCAGATTGCCTTCCACGCCGATGCATGCTCCCGTGCTTATCCTGGCGAGAATCGGCTCGGTCTCGGCGTTCTTGTCCACCACAATCTGAATGTTCTTGATCGTGGAGCCGTCGTTGAGCGCGATGAATGCTATCTCCTTGTTGCCTCTCTTGGTCCTTACCCAACCTTTGGCGAGGACTTTCCGGCCTGCCGCCATATTGAGCAGGTCCTTTACTTTGGTACGAAGTACTTCCATTATAATTGTTTTATTTAAAAAGCAGCCCTCTCAAACTATTCAAGGGGGCTGCTTCTATACATTGCCTTGCGGTTTTAGTCCGACGGCTTTCTTGCTGAGTACATGATCTTGAGTGCGGAGCAGCGTCTGAGCTCCTGCTTCACATCAGTAACGATACCCATCCTGACGTCCTGGTCAGCCCTGATGCTGATGGTCATGAACTGACGGTCGCCCTCGGACTTGGAGTCACGCTCCGCAGCAACGAAGTCGCGGATCTCCGCAGTTGTCCTGAATGAGTCGTTCAGCTGGATACGGGCCTCGGTTCCGTACTGGCTCTGGAGAGCCTTGATAGGCGGACCGATGTTGATGTATGAGTTGAGGTCCTTTCTCACGAGTTTGGAGACCTCGGAAGCCTCAGGAACATTGACCATTACCTTGTTCTCGGTCTCGCGCAGCTGCGTAGTCACCATGAAGAAGAACAGAAGCATGAATACGATATCAGAGAGCGAACTTGACGCAATTGCGGGCATTTCTTTCTTCCCGTCTTTCTTGAACATTGACATAGTTGAGTCCTCCTTTATCTTCTTCTGTTTCCGATATCCTTAGGCTCTGCCTCGGAAATGTTTCCAGGTATAGCCTCCCTCACGATTTTCTGCTGATCCTCTTCGAGCGATGCGTACTTGCGTCCGTAGTGGCTCATTGAGAAATCGTCACGAAGTTCGTTGATCGCCTTCATCAGCTCGTTCTGAACTGCGATGTACGCACGGTAGCTGGTACCGCGGTCGTTCTGAAGCGAAATAACGCCCTTTGAGACTGCATATGGACCGATGCCTTCGATCTCCTTCACTTCCTTTTCAGGGAGGTTAGGGTCGTTGAGCGGGTTGGTCAGGAAGTTCTTGATCTTATCCTTGACCTGACTTACATCAATTACATCCGTACCGGCAAAGATTCTATCCGCGGAGTTGATCCTCACAACGATGATGTTGCGGCGGTTAACCTTCTGGTCCTCTGTCTTCTGGTTCTCAGCCGGCATAGGAGGCAGACGACGTGACAGACCTGTCTGTGACCCCATGGTTGTAGTCATGAGGAAGTAGCACAGCAGCAGGAATGCAATGTCGGCGGTAGAGCTCGAGTTAATTGCAGGTGTTTTCTTGGACATAATGATTATTTCCTATTGTTGATGGCCATACGGATCTCGCCCACGATCATCGCGATGATGGTTGCAGCACCGGCGATGTAAGCAAGATTCAGAGTGGTATCAGTAAGTTTGAGCGTTGACAGTGAATCCATTCCCTCGCGTCCGACAGCGTCGTGAGCAGGAGAGATGAGGTACACCACGAAGCATACGACCGCAAGAGCGACAATCACGAGGGCCGTCTTGAGGAGGCCCTTAGGATTGGCTTTTGCGCTGACGATACCGCCCACAATCACCCAGGAGATGAGTGCGAGGCCGATCATCGCGTATGCCCAGTAGAACAGCACATCAACAGACTGACCGCTACCCGGAGTGTGGAAACCTACGCAGTATCCCCAAACCGTGATCGCAGCGCTGATGAGGAGCAGCACTACCATGCACCATTTGATTATTTTATTAAGTTTCATGATTTGTCTGAATGATAGTCAATTATTTCTTCTCAGCGTACTTGGTGAGTACATCCACGATAGAGATTGAAGAGTCCTCCATGTCGATGGTGAGGGTGTCAATCTTGGAAAGGATGTAGTTGTAGAATACCTGAAGAATCATAGCGACGATCAAACCACCTACAGTAGTGATAAGGGCGACCTTCATACCTCCGGCAACAATGTTAGGTGAGATATCACCTGCAGCCTGGATGGCATCGAAGGCCTCGATCATTCCGACAACCGTTCCGAGGAATCCGAGGGACGGTGCAATGGCGATGAAGAGGGATATCCAAGAAAGGCCGTTCTCCATCTCGCTCATCTGAACTGAACCGTAGGAAACGATGGTCTTCTCAACGACGTCGATACCCTGGTCGTAGCGGAGGAGTCCCTGATAGAAGATGCTCGCTACAGGTCCGCGGGTGTTGCGGCAAACGTCCTTGGCTGCCTCGATACCGCCATTCTGAAGAGCCTTCTCAACGTCAGCAAGAAGCTTCTTGGTGTTGGTCTTTGAGAATGTGAGGTAGAGAATACGCTCGATAGAAAGAGCGAGACCGAGGATAAGGCAGAGTACGATGGCTGCCATGAATCCAGGACCACCCTCGATGAACTTGGTCTTGAGGGCCTGGTGAAGAGGGACCTCAGGGGCTGCTGCTGTAAGGTCGGCGAGGCTGGTGACCTCAGAAGCCACAGGAGCGGCCTCTTCCTGAGCGGAAGCGACATTGGCAGAGAAGGCCATCAGGCCGGCAACTGCCAAAACCATAAAAAACTTTTTCATAATGAACTTTAATAATGTATTAGTTGTAATAATTATCAATGTTTAAAATCGGTGCAATTTAGCAAATTTTTTCCATTAGACAACAATTATTTTGATATTTCGCCTTTCAGGTTCTCTTCGAGCAGCTCTTTCACCCGCCCGTTGTCGGCAAATTTCCCCATCAGACAGAATAACTTACCCAGTGCGCTCTCGGTCGTGATGTCATGTCCGGAGACGACTCCGGCATCCTTGAGCTTGCGCCCGGTGGCATAGATGTCCATGTTGACGTCCCCGCTAAGGCACTGTGTCACATTGAGAAGTATCTTCCCGGATGCGCAGGCTTCCTCCACGATGCGGAGGAACCACGGGCTGGAACTGGCGTTGCCGGCGCCGTAGGTCTCCAGAATCACCGCCCTTGTGCCGCTGCCGAGCAGGATGTCCCTGACGGCCTGCTCCGTGATGCCCGGGTGGAGCTTGAGAATCGAAACCCTGGTGTCCATCTCGGAATGTACGCGCAGCGCCCAGTCTGGCTCGGACGGGTAGCGGATGGCCCCGGTATTGTACTTTATATTTATGCCCGCCGTCGCGAGGGGAGGGTAGTTCGGAGAGCTGAACGCGTCGAAGCCGGTGGCGTTGATCTTGGTGCTGCGGTTGCCCCGCAGGAGGCTGGAGTTGAAGTAGATGCAGACTTCCGGCACGAGGGCGCGCCCCCGGGAGTCGGTCGCCGCGGCTATCTCCACCGCCGAGATGAGGTTCTCCTTGCCGTCGGTGCGCGGCCTGCCTATCGGGAGCTGGCTGCCGGTGAATATGACCGGTTTGCCGAGGTTGTCGAGCATAAAGCTCATCGCAGACGCGCTGTAGGCCATGGTGTCCGTGCCGTGCAGGATGACGAAGCCGCCGTAGTCGTCGTACTTCTCCCGGATCAGTTCCGCGAGCGACTGCCAGATGGACGGCTCCATGTCGGAGGAGTCAATCAGCGGCGAGAAGCTCCAGGTGTCGATTTCGAGCCCGAACTTGCGGAGCTCCGGCACCTCGTCCATCAGGCTGCTGAAGTCGAACGGCTTCAGAGTCCCGTCGGCGGGGTCTTCCTTCATTCCGATGGTGCCGCCGGTGTAGATGAGAAGTACTGCTTTCATACAGCAAATAGTTTCCTGGCGTTGAGGGTCGTCACGCGGGCCACCTCCTCGACGGAGATGCCCTTGCGCTCCGCTATGAACGCGGCGATGATTGGGATGTTGGCGCTCTCGTTGCGCTCTCCGCGGTGCGGGGTCGGCGCGAGGTAGGGCGCGTCCGTCTCGAGGATTATCCGCTCCAGCGGTATCCTGGCTATGTCTTCGCCGATTTTGGATTTCTTGAATGTCACTACGCCGCCGATGCCCACCGACCAGTCGCCCAGGCGGCTCAGGCGGTCGAACACCTCCCAGCTGCCGCTGAACGCGTGCAGGTTGCCCCTGAGGTGGAGGTGCGCGCAGTTCTTCATTATGGAGAAGAAGTCCTCGGTCGCGTCGCGAAGGTGGATGTTGACTGGCAGGTCCCACTCGGAAGCGAGTTCAAGCTGGGTGCGGAACGCCTCCTTCTGCTCCTCTTTGAATTCTGTGCTGAAATGGTAGTCGAGCCCGATTTCCCCCACTGCCACGACCCCGCGCTCCCGGTAGGGGAGCATCGCATCGATTTCGTCCCGCCAGTTCTTCGTGACGGAGCCGGGATAGAGGCCGAGCATATTATAAAGGAGTCCGGGGTGCTTTGCGCTGAGCGCGAACATGCTCTCCCGCGTGCTCGAGTCGATGTCGGCCTGAAGCATCGCGACGATGCCGGCGGCCTCGGCCCTGGCAATCACCTCCTCCTCGCAGCCCGCATAGGCCTCGTCGGAGTTGTGGGTATGGGTGTCTATAAATTCCATCAGAATGCAAAATTAAGCAAAATTGGCGTTAATGCTGCATCTCTGGAGCAGATCCGTGCTCACTATGCCCTCGCTCTCGAGCAGCCCCACCGTCCTGAGGGCCTCGGAATAGCTGAGCCCGAGCGCGGAGGAGAGCTCGCCGACGCTGATGTCCCGCCTGCCGCGTATGGCTGTGAGAATCATCTCCGCCCGGTGCAGGCCCTCGGCATCGAGACTTCCCTCGAGGCGCTCACGCATCAGACCGAGAGGGTCGCGCTTCTTCCGGCCAGCGCCCGAGCCGGCGCCAAGCCCCGCGGCCTCGGCAACCGCCGCGGCGTTTACCAGAGGCTCTGCTATCTTCTCGGCTATCAGGGCGTTGCATCCCGCGGAGCGCGGGTCGTCCACGCGGCCCGGCAGGGCGAACACGCTGCGCCCGTAGTCGAAGGCGAGGCGGCTCGTCATCATCCCGCCGCCCCTGGCCCGCGATTCTATCAGAACGGTGACGGTGGAGAGCCCGGCGATGATGCGGTTGCGGCGCAGGAAATTGTACGGCAGGGGCATCGTCCCCGGAGGGTAGTCGGTGATGAGGGCTCCCCGGGCTGAGGAGGCTATCTTCTCCGCCGCCACCGAGTGCCGCCGCGGATATACGTCTTCGATTCCCACTGGGATGACGGCTATCGTGGGCAGGCCGCAGCCGAGGGCCGCGAGGTGGGCGGTGATGTCCACTCCGAAAGCCAGTCCGCTCACTATCACGGGTTTGACCGGGTATTCCGAGAGGGACTTGACGGTCCGCGTGCACCATTCCTTGCCGTAGGAACTCATGTCGCGCGTGCCCACTATGGATATCATAGGTGCACCGCGCAGGATTTGGGCCGGCTCCGCGCTGCTGCGCAGGTAGAGCAGCAGCGGCGCATCGGGGCACTCCCGCAGCGGTTGGGGATAGTTTTCGCTGTCGAAGATGCTGACGAATCTGATGCCGAGAGCTGAGAGCCGCTCATATTCGGCTTCCGCCGCTTCGAGGGCACGCTTCCCGATTTCGGGTGTGAATTTCCCGTAGGGGCCGAAAGCCTCCCTGCACTCCTTTTCAGAGAGCGCAAACAGCGATTCGGCGCTGCCGAAGGCTTCAACTATTTGATTTGCAATTCTCGGCTCGTTGCCGAAGATGGCGTTGAGCGCTATCGCGCCTACTGCCTTGAGATGATCTTTGTCCATTTCCCATAATTTAAGTGCGGGCAACGCGCCCGCTCACGGACAAAGATATGAAAATATTTCTAGATAATCAGCATCGCGTCGCCGTAAGGTCCGAAACGGTAGCCTTCCTGCAGGGCGACATTGTAGGCGTTCATCACCTTGTCGTAGCCTCCGAACGCCGCCACGGTCATCAGCATGGTGGACTGAGGCAGGTGGAAGTTGGACACGATGGCGTCAGGAATCGAGAAGGTGTACGGCGGGAAGATGAACTTGTTGGTCCAGCTGTCGTTGGCGCGGACCTCGTTCTCGGTGGTGACATAGGTCTCGAGGGCGCGGATGACGGTAATGCCCACTGCGCAGATCTTGTGTCCTGCGCGCTTGGTGCGGTTGATTTCGTCAGCGGCCTGATCGGTGATTATGAATCTCTCGCCGTCCATCTTGTGCTTGGAGAGGTCCTCCACATCCACGGTGCGGAAGTGGCCGATGCCCATGTGGACGGTGATGAAAGTCTTATCGATGTCCTTGAGTATCATCCTGTTGAGGAGCTCACGGCTGAAGTGGAGACCGGCTGCCGGCGCGGAAACCGCTCCCTCGTACTTGGCGAAGATGGTCTGGAACTCCTCCGCGTCCCTCTCGTCAGGGTTCTCCTTGACCCACTCAGGTACCGGAGTCTTGCCGAGTGCGAAGAGAGCCTCCTTGAACTCGTCATACGGACCGTCGTAGAGGAAGCGCAGGGTGCGTCCGCGGGAGGTCGTGTTGTCGATGACCTCGGCCACCATGCTGTCGTCCTCGCCGAAATAGAGCTTGTTGCCGATGCGGATCTTGCGGGCCGGATCGACTATCACATCCCAAAGCCTCTGCTCGCGGTTGAGCTCGCGGAGCAGGAAGACCATTATGTCAGCTCCCGTCTTCTCCTTCTTGCCGAGGAGCTTGGCAGGGAATACCTTGGTGTCGTTGAGCACGAAGCGGTCGCCCTTGCCGAAGTAGTCGATGATGTCCTTGAACTTGCGGTGTTCGATCTCGCCGCTGTCCTTGTGCAGCACCATCAGACGGCATTCGTCCCTCCACTGGATGCGGCCGTCGACGGTCGGCATCAGTTCCGTGGCTATGTTTTCCTTTGGCAGTTCGAAGTTGAATTGTGAGAGTTTCATAACGGGTCCGTATTAAATATACCATTCATATACGGGCGTTCCCCGGAAAAAGTTTCACTTCGCCTCGCGGAATACCTCTATTATTGAAGGATATGTGTTTTTGAGGAACGGTGGCAGGCTGGATTTGGCCACCCACGCCGCCTTGGTGATGTCCTCCTCGCGCTGCGGGGTCAGGTCCACCGGGTCGGTGTAGAGCATATTGTACCACCAGGTGTGCTTGAGATGCCATACGCCGCCGCGCAGGTAGCAGTGGTCGGTGATGCAGATGAGGCTGCCCAGCTCCAGCTGCTCGACTCCCGTCTCCTCGCGCACTTCGCGCAGCGCCGTCACTTCGATGTCCTCGCCCTCTTCGCGGTGCCCCTTGGGGAGGTCCCAGAGCCCGTTTCGGCTGATCAGCAGGTAGTCCCCGCGGCGGTTGGAGACCAGCCCTCCGGCGGCGTCAACCTCGCGGAACTCCGCGCAGACCCTGCGGTACATCCACTCCGTGTTGTCGGTCGGGATATAAATCCTGCTGAGCGACTCCGAAGCCTCGAACATCGCCACCAGGCTGTGTATGCTGATGGTTTCGCCGAAGTGGAACTCGACCGAATTGGGGTCGGAGAGCGCCTGCTCGGACGGTTCGCAGATGATTATGCAGCGTTTCTCGAAGTATATTTTGTGCATTTTATTATCTTTGTGAAGTGCAAAAATACGAAAAATTATGACAGCGCATTATACAAGCAAGCACGGCCAGGTGTCCAAGTGCCCCGAGGAGCTCTATATGGCGTTCTGCGACATGCGGAACTTCAGCACCCTGATGCCGGACCGGCAGAAGGCCGAGGTCACTGCCGACTACGACAACCTCCGCATCACCGTCCAGGGCTTCACCATCGGAGTCCGCGTGGACGACAGGCAGCCTTACCGCCTCATCAGGATAGGCAGCAGCGAGTCTCCGGTGGAGTTCGTGGGCGTGCTCCACTTCGAGCCGTCCGTCCTGCCGGGCAAGACCGACTTCAGCATCGACCTTGACGCCAACCTCAACTTCATGATGAAGACGATGCTCGGCTCCAAGGTGCAGCAGGCGCTCGACAAGGCCGTCGATACCCTCGTGGACATCTCCGAGGGCAAGATGCCCAAGATGCCGGAAGGGATGTTCTGATGGGGGAGGCCTCGGTTTCCATAAGGCTCAACCCGTTCAAGGGCGCTGCCGGGCCTGAGGGCTCGCCGGTGCCGTGGTCCCGCTATGGACGCATCCTCGCGGAGAGGCCGTCGTTTACCCTGGATCCCCTGCTCCACGCGGGCTGCTACTATGTGCAGGATTCGTCAGCAATGTATGTGGGGCACATCTTCCGCCGCCTGGCTCTGGACGGGGCTAAGCCTCTGAGAATCCTTGACTTGTGCGCGGCTCCGGGAGGCAAGACCACCGATATCGCCGCCTCCTGCCGGGAGGCTCTGGGCGACGGGTTCCAGCTTGTCAGCAACGAGGTGATGAAGGCCCGCGCCTCCGTGCTCTCCGACAATGTCGCCCTCTGGGGCGATCCCAATATTATAGTGACATCTGCCGACCCGGCGGCGTTCGCGCGCTTCGAGGGCTGGTTCGACGTCATAGTGGCCGATGTGCCCTGCAGCGGCGAGGGAATGTTCCGCAAGGACCCCCGTGCCGAGAAGGAATGGAGCCCCGACACGGTGCGGCTCTGCGAAGCGCGGCAGCGGCGCATCCTGGCCGACGTGTGGCCCGCCCTCAGGGAGGGAGGTCTGCTGATATATTCCACCTGCACCTACGAGGATGCGGAGAATGACGGCAACCTGCTCTGGGCTTCGGAAGAACTTGGAGGGGAAATAATCCCTGCCGAGAACGAATTCCCGCAGTACGGCGTGGAGCTCACCCGCTTCGGCAACCTGCTCCGCGCGGGAGTCGTGCCGGGCGAGGGGCAGTGGGTTGGCGCGCTCCGCAAGACCGCATCCCAGCGCAGCGTGCGCACGGCGGACTTTTCCATACTGCATCCGCTCCGCAGCGGGATCTGCAAGGGGACGAGCAAGGGCAGGGACTTCATCCCGGATCCCGACTACGCCCTCAGCCTCGCGTTTCGCGAAGAGGAATACCCGTCGGTGGAAGTGGACCTGCAGACGGCGCTCAAATACCTGCACCGCGACAGCCTGATCCTGCCCGAAGCCGCTCCGGGCTACAATGTGCTGCGCTACCAGGGCCACCCGCTGGGCTTTGTGAAGAATGTGGGCGCGCGCTGCAACAACCTGCTCCCCAAGGGACGCAGAATTCTGATGGATATATGAAAGCAAAAATTATAATAGCATTCCTGCTCCTCTGCCCTCAGCTTTTCGCGCAGGGCGACTCGGAGCGATTCAAGGCAAATTACGACAGGCAGGTCCGCTATGTGGGTGTTGCCGGTGCGGGCGTGGAGACCATCATCGGCCGCTGGACGGCCGAGTGCCCGGATGACCCTGATGCCTGGGCGGCGAAGTTCAACTGGTGTTTCGCCAAGGCCCGCGGCAGCGAAATCGTCCAGAAGGAGGGCGCCCGCTACCTCGGGGCGAAGCCGGTGCTCAGTCTCAAGGATTCGCTCGGAGCGGATGTCAACTATTTCGAGGTTTCTACCTTCGTGGATTCGCTCTATGCCGATGGGATGCGCGCCATCGACAAGTCCATCTCCCTCAGGCCCAAGGAGTTCCGCCACCGTTTCTATAAGATTTCGGCCCTGATGGACTATGAGAAGGAGAGCCCGGACCTCGCCGCCGGGGAAATCAATGCCCTGATAGGGGAATACACTTCCGGCAAGGAAGGCTGGACGCTCGACTCTGCCGCCGCGGACGAGGACATCTTCCTCCAGGCAGTGGGAGAATACTGCTACACGCTTTTCCAGACCGGTTCGACCCTGAGCTACGAGTATTTCAGGGGAATATCGGAGCGGATGAACAAGCTCTACCCGCGCAACACGGTATTCATCGACAATCTCGGCTCCTACTGGCAGGTCGCCAAGAAAAACGACCGCAAGGCGCTGAAGTACTATAAGAAAGCTCTGAAAATAGATCCGGAAGACTATGCCGCTACGAGGAACATCCGCCTCATAGAGCGCTCCAAGAAGAAATAGCCCTTAGGCCGCCCTCACAGTCTGGGCCGGGTCAACCTTGGAAATGAAGAGGCTCGGCAGGAGCAGAAGCAGCATTATCGCGGCGAAAGCCGCCGCATCCGCAAGCAGGATGCCCGGAATGTCCACGCTCACCGGCACGAACGAAACGAAGTAGTTGGCCGGGTCGAGCTTGAGAAGGTGCGTGCTGCCCTGAAGGGCGCAGAAAAGCAGGGCGGCGGCGTTGCCAATCAGCATCCCGACGGCGGTGATGCGTGCGCCTACCCTGAGGAATACCCCCGCCACGGCGCGGTCCGTCATCCCGACGGACTTGAGAACCCCGATGGTGGAAATGTTCTGGAAGAGCAGTATCAGCAGGCCCGAAATCATATTGAAACCTGCCACCACCGTCATCAGAATCAGGATTGCAATCACATTGTAGTCAATGAGATCCAGCCAGTCGAAGAGCTGCGGATAGGAGTCGATGGAGGAGGCTGCCCCGAGGCCGTTCTCCTCTTCGTCGGGGCTCATCGAGACTATGCTGCCGATGCGCTCCGTCATCTCCCGCATCGCCTTGCGCGAGCGGAGCGCGGGGTCGAGAGTGACCTCCAGCGCGGAGGCGTCCGCTTCGGTCCAGCCGTTGAGCCTGCGCAGGTCAGAGGCCGGGACATGGATTATGAGGCCCTCGTCGCTGTCGATGAGGCTCTCGTAGATTTCCCCTACCGTGAAGCGGCGGGGCTTGATTTTCTCTCCGACGAACCATACGTTGAGGCCGTCTCCGACCTGTACTCCGAGGCTCTCCGCGAGACTCGCCGGGACTCTGGCCCTGAGCGAGACGCTGTCCTCGGCCGTGCCCTTGAAGAGGGCTCCGCGTATCTGGCCGTCCTTGCGGATGATGCCCGTGCGGCAGACGACGGGAGTGACCTCCCGCACGCCCTTGAGTTCAAGTATCCCGGGCAGGAACGAAGGCTCCGACGGAATCGGGTCCGATTCGCTGAAGAAATTGCCGCCCCTGTCGCTGATGAGTACGTCGCCCGTGATGTCCGCGACTCCTGCGCGGATCTCACGGCTGAAGCCTGCCGCGACCGAGACAGCTATAATAATGACAAAGAAAGAGATGGCCGTCGCACTGGCGGCCACCCTTCCTTTGAATCGAAGTCGTCCGGCTATGAAGGCCGAGACGTTCATTACCAGATAATTACGCGCTCCTCCTCAGGCCTCCACATAGGCTCGCCTTCCTTGATGCCGAAGGCTTCGAAGAAGCTGTCGAAGTTCCTGACCGCCACATTGGTCCTGTTCTCCGCGAGGGAGTGCACATCGAGCTTGGTAAGCCTTGCCTTCTCCTCGTCGGTGGTGTTCTGCGCCCAGAGGTGGGCGTAGCCGATGTAGAATCTCTGGTCCACGCTGAGACCGTCGATGTCGGCCGGCTTCCTGTCGCCGAGCTTGTTGTGCAGGGCGGTGTAGGCGATGCTGAGTCCGCCGTGGTCGGCGATGTTCTCACCGAGGGAGAGTTCTCCGTTGGCGTGTACGCCAGGCAGGATTTCAACCTCGCTGTACTGGTCCACGAGCACTGCGGTCCTCTCCTTGAAGGCCGCCTTGTCCTCAGGGGTCCACCAGTTGTTCATGTTGCCGTCCTTGTCGAAGAGGCTGCCCTGGTCGTCGAAGCCGTGGGTCATCTCGTGGCCGATCACAACTCCGATGGCGCCGTAGTTGACTGCGTCGTCAGCGTCGGCGTTGAAGAACGGCGGCTGGAGGATGGCTGCCGGGAAGCAGATCTCGTTGGTGGTAGGGTTGTAGTATGCGTTGACGGTCTGAGGAGTCATTCCCCACTCGTCGCGGTCGGTCTCCTTGCCGAGCTTGGAGAGGTTGTCGCTTACATACCAGGCAGATGCGGCGCGCAGGTTGTCGTAGTAGCTCAGCTCAGGGTCGATGGTGAGGGAACTGTAGTCCTTCCACTTGTCAGGGTAGCCGATCTTGACGGTGAAGTTGGCAAGTTTCTCGCGGGCGTAGGCCTTGGTGGTGTCGGACATCCATGTGAGGCTGTCGATATGCTGGCCGAGGGATACCTGGAGGTCTTTGACGAGGTCGAGGACCTTCTTCTTGTAGGACTCAGGGAAGTATTTGTGGACATACATCTCGCCCACTGCCTCTCCGAGGATGCTGTTAGGCACGTTCATGGCGCGCTTCCAGCGTGGCTTCTGTTCGGTCACGCCGCTCATCTGGGTGCTGAAGAAGTCGAACTGGGCGGCATAGTAGTCGTCGGACAGGGAGCCGGCGGCGCCCTCGATCATCTGCGCTGCAAGGTAGTCCTTGAGGGACTCGATGTCGTATGAAGTCCAGATGTCGGAGAATCCCTTGAAGTATGAAGGCTGCTGCACGATGACCATACCCGGATCCCCGATGCCGAGAGCCTTGAGGAACTCAGCGAAGCCGAAGCCCGGGAAGGCTGCGTCGATGTCGCTGATGCTCATAGGGTTGTACTGCTTGGTGTAGTCGCGGTTCTCCACGCTGCTCCAGGAAATCTTGGCGAGAGCGTCCTCGACGGCAGCGGCCTTTGCGGCCTTTGCGTCGGCTTCATCGTATCCGGTCAGAGCGAAGAGCTTGGAGAGCATCTGCTCGTATCCCTTGCGGAGCGCTGCGTTGGAAGGGTCCACATAGTAGTCGCGGTCACCCATTCCGAGGCCGCCCTGAGCGAGGTAGAGCACCTGCATCGCGCTGTTGGCGAGGTCGGCGCTCACTCCGAGGCTGAAGAATCCGCCGTCACCGTACTTGTTGAGGTCGGCGAGCACTGCTGCGAGAGCAGCCTTGTCGGAAGCCGCATAGATGGCATCGACATATTTCTTGACCGGAGCACCTCCCTCAGCGTTGAGGCGGGTGGAGTCGAGACCCTGCTTGTAGAGGTCAACTATCTTCTGGTCAACGCTGCCCTTTGCCGGAGACATGGTTGCCATCTCGGCGAAGAGGTCGTTGAGGCGCTTCACATTGTTCTCGCGGAGCACGTCGAAAGAGCCGAAACGCGCATACTCCGGCTTGAGCGGGTTCTTCTCGAGCCACCCGCCGTTGGCATACTTGAAAAAATCAGTGCCGGGCGCGACGCTTGGGTCCATATCGCTCAAGTCGATGCCCGGAACCTTCTCTCCCTTAGGCTGGCAGGCCGCTGCCAGCATCATTACAGGAATCATAAACACTAATAACTTTTTCATAATATATATATGAATTGAAACTGCTGCTTAACCGTATCGGCCGCAAAGTTACTGATAATCGGGACAAATTCGCCTGAATTCCCCATAAATCTCCATCACCCTCCGGACATAGGCGATGGTTTCCTTGCCCTTGAACGGGCCAAGCCTCACCGCCTCCGTGTCCCGGACGGACTCCTCGTTCATCTCCGGGATGACGCTGATTACAGCGTCCCAGTGTGCCGTATCGACTCCCCGGAGCTCCGCCAGGCGGATGATGTCATCGACCCGCCCGACCCCGGCGTTGTAGGCCGCGAGGGCATATTTGTAGCGCTCCTGTTCGTCCGCGCCCACGTCGTAGTAGCGGCGGATCAGGGTGCTGAGCAGCTGCGCGCCGCCGCGGATGTTCTCCTCCGGCGAGAGCGGGTCGCTCACTCCGTAGCGCTTGGCGGTCCTCGGCATCATCTGCATAAGGCCGGCGGCACCGCGCCTCGACTGCGCCTCGATGTGGAAGCGGGACTCCTGGTAGATGACGGCGGCGAGCAGTCTCCAGTCCCAGCCGAGCGAGTCGGCGTGGGCGCGGATGAGGCTGTCGTAGGGGCTGATGCTGCCCCGCCTGCGGCTGCGGAAGGCGTCGAAGCGCTTGAGGTAGCTGTCGCTGACCTCGTCGTGCTCCTCGCACTCGTGCCACTCTGCGAGCCAGCGGTTCGCATCGTCCATATTGCACTGGTCATCGTGGCGCATCAGCCAGACGCAGAGGCTGTCCACGGGCATCGACACGAGCACGCTGTCGGTGCGGAGGCTGTCTTCGAGCGGCACCACAAGGATGTCCACCCGTCCCGCTTTGAGCGAGTCGAGCCAGGAGATGCTGTCCCGGGTGATGTCTATTTCTATGGTCTGTCCGTTGCTTTCGGCGTATCTCTCAAGCAGATAGTAGTTGTAACCCACCACCAGGGCCTTCTTGCGCCCGCTCACCCGGCCCAGCTCCAGCACGCTGCGTATATGCGGCCGGATGCTCTCCTCCACAGGCTTGGGACGGCTGCAGAGGGATGCGATGAAGGAGCCGGCGATCAGCACGCCTGCCAGTATAAGCACTATTATTGCCGGGGTATCTCTTCTCATCTGCCGCTTTCTCCCACCGGCGGTTTGCCGGTAGGCTGGGTGTAGAACGGCCAGAATATTCCGATCTTGAGACCGTCCATCCCGTTGGTGGTAACTATGTGGCGGTCAGCGCTGAAGTAGTCATGCTTTTCCATCGGCCATCCGCCTCCGGCGTTCTGATATTTGACGAAGATGCAGGCGCGCTTCCACTGCATGTTGATGAAGACGTCGAAGTACGGGCCGTTGGTGTACTGCCGCTCGTTCTGGTTGTAGAATACTCCGATGTTGGGGTTCCAGGCAGGCGAGTTCCACGCGGTGTTGTAGAACCCGTTGGCTCCGATCTGCATCTGGAGCACCTTCTGGATAGTGAACTGAAAATAGTAGCGCAGGTTCACGGCCACCGCAGGGAGCGGAACCACTTCCTGCTTGGATGAATACTGGAGCAGCACCCTGTTGTCGAGGTGCAGCGGCCCGAGGATGAAATTCTTGCGCAGAGAGGCCGAGAGCACGCTCATCGCTTCGCCGTTCTGGCGGATGATGCCCTGGGCGTCGTAGTAGATGTTGTTGCCGAGCAGGGCGTATCCCACCGTGGCGGAGGCGTCCCATCTCGGGATGTCGAGGCTGCCGTAGAGCTTGGTCGTGGAGATTTTCCCGAAATCGTTGTCCCAGCTGAAGTGGTTGGCGTTGATGTGCTGCTGGTAGTAGTTAGGCTCGCGCAGGGTGGTCTCGAAGTGCGCGCGGAGGGTGACAGGGCTCTTGCGGGCGCGGCGGAACGGGTAGAAATTGTATTCTCCGTCGGCCTCGAGCCCGAAGTCGCCGAAATCGTGCCCGAGCGCCACATAGCGGCCCTTGGCGTTCCAGAAGAAGTTGCCCCGTATCTGGCCCTCGACTCCGGCATAGACATAGACTGAGTTCTCGCTGTGTCTGGTCGGGCGCACGGAGGTGCTGTCGAAATAGGTCTTGACGTAGTCTCCCACTCCCACGTCGAGCTTGGATACCACGCCCTCGCTGGACCACGGCTGAAGCCTGATATAGAGCTTGTTGTCGATTTTGGTCACGCCGAGCGAATCGGCGCTGGCGGCCGGGTTGTGGTTGAAGACATTGTTGTAGTATGCCTTGGAGACCGCGTCGGTGGTGGCGTCGGTGTATTTCCTGGAGTAGATGGAGATCTCGCCGCTGTGGCCTATGAACGCGGTGGTGATGTCGCGGTCGAGGCTGTCGGCGTTGTAGCTGTAGGTGCTGTCGCGGCGCGCGCGGATCTCGTTGATGAAGTTGAACGGGATGCGCAGCTGCTGGTCGATGAAGAAGCTGCGCTTCTTGAGCTTGGTCTTGGCGTCCTTGAGGTTGACGGTGATGTCGCGCGAATCCACTGTCGTGTCGCGTATCCAGCTCAGCTCGTTCATTCCTCCGTTCTCTCCCATGCTTATCGTGTTGCCGATGTAGCCGCCGTGGGCGGTGTACCGCTTGCCCAGGTAGTTGGCCTGCGCGACGGCGGTCTTGTTGACCGTCTCCTCGTTTTCCAGCATTCCACCGCCTCCGAAGCGGTCGTAGAGCAGGGAGAAGTTGAACTCAGGCGTTATGTTCTGGGTGGTGAAGAGGTGCAGGTTGTCGGACTCCTTGGCCTCCTTGGCGAAGAGGGTGCCGAAGTATGCCAGCTCGGTGTGCGGGGTCTTGCTGTTGTAGTGCGGGAGCGTCCTCGGGGAGAAGCTCCACGGCTCGAAGGCGTCGTAGAATTCCACTCCCTCGTCGCTGTCGCGCTTGAGGAAGTCGTAGTATTGCACCGGGCTGCCGGCTACTCCCAGCCAGGTGGCGTTGACGTCATTGCGCTGGAACGGGTAGTCATAGAAATGGTAGTTGCTGGTGGTGTCCGGGACATACGGCTTGAGTTTGCCGAAGTCGCGGTCCAGCGTCCACGCGATGATGCGCTTGTACTGCATCGAATCCGGGATGGCGTAGGTCTCCAGAATGCGCGGTGTGGCCTCTATGATGCTGTCCCTGACCTCCTTGGCCTTTTCCTTGGCGGCGCGGATGGAGTCGGCGCGGGCCATCTTGACCTTGATGAGCTGCTCCTTGTCATACTTCTTGCGCTCCTCCTTGGAGAGGGAGTTGTACCAGGCGTCGAACTTGGCTTTTGCCCTGGCGGTGGAGTCGGCTATGTATATGGAGTCGAGCTTGTCCCAGAGGGTGGAGTCAAGCAGCGCCTTGAGCGAATCCCTCGGGCTGAGGCGCGGCTCTGCCAGCAGGGAGGAGTCGGTGGCCTCCGGACCGTCGTCCAGGAGGCTGTCCGCCACTGCCACGGTCTGGGCAGAGGTGCGCGGACGGTAGTTGTACGGAGGGTAGATGACGGTATCCCTCACTTCGGCAGTGCCGGGCACATCCCGCAGGCCGACCGGGTCGCTGCCCAGGCCCAGCACTCCGGCTGTGGTGAATGTCATCACGGCTACCGGAAACAATATGCGGGAGAGTAAACTCATATGCGCGTAGCCTGCAAAGGTAATTACTTTTTGAAAATCTCGCAAAAACGCGTAATTTAGAGGCTGATTATGGAAAGATTGTCTAAACTGTATGAATCCCGCTTCGGATATGTTCCGGAGGAGGTTTCCCTGCTCCCGCTCTCGGGGAGCGCGCGCAAGTATTACAGAATGGTCGGATACGGCGGGACGGTGATAGGCTGCATCGGCACCAATCCTGCCGAGAACCGGGCCTTCCTCGCCATCGACGCGAAGTTCCGCGACGCGGGCCTGCATGCCCCGGAAGTCTATGGCGTGTCGGAGGACGGGATGGCATACATAATGGAGGACCTCGGCGACGGGCAGCTCTTCGAGCTTCTGCGTCCCGCTCTCGCCGACGGCAGTTTCTCGCAGGAGCAGATTGACTGGCTGCACGATACGATGGCGCTCCTGCCGGCGGTGCAGTTCAAGGTGGGGGAGGGGCTCGACTGGGGCGTGTGCTTCCCGGACAGGGAGTTCAACGCCAGGATGGTCAGCTTCGACCTCAACTACTTTAAATATGATTTCCTCAAGCTCACAGGCCTGGAGTTCGATGAGATAAGGCTGCAGGACGACTTCGACCGCCTGCGCGAGGATTCGCTGGACTTCGAGGGGGAGACCTTCATGTACCGCGATTTCCAGGCGCGCAATGTGATGATAAAGGACGGCGAACCGTGCTTCATCGACTTCCAGGGCGGGCGCCGCGGACCGGTGCAGTACGACCTCGCATCCTTCCTCTGGAACGCCGGCACGCATTTTTCCGCTCCGCTGCGGCGCGAGCTGGAGCAGGTCTATATCAGGGCTTTGCGCGAATACCGCGAGGTGGATGAGGAGAAGTTCTACGAGAAATACCGTCTCATCACTCTCGTGCGCCTGCTGCAGGAGTTCGGGGCCTACGGCTTCAGGGGGCTCGTGGAGCGCAAGCAGCTCTTCATCGACTGCATCCCGACGGCGCTCGGCTGCATCAGGGAGCTGACTGCGGAGCCGTTCAAGCGCTATCCTTACCTTACCGACACCCTGCGCCGCCTCGCTTCCGACTGGGACGGGAGGACCATTCTGCCGGGGGTGAAGGTCGCCGTGGGGGTATAAATTTTTAAATCAGCTTCCGGATGAAGGCTATGATTTTCGCGGCGGGCCTCGGCACACGGCTCCGTCCCCTTACCGACACCATGCCCAAGGCCCTCGTGCGGGTCGGGGGAGTGCCGATGCTGGAGAGGGTTATCCTCAAGCTCAAGGCTGCCGGTTATGACGAGCTGGTGGTCAATGTGCACCATTTCGCGGAGCAGATTGAGGATTTTCTCGCTTCAAGGGAGGATTTCGGCCTGCATATCGATATTTCCCGCGAGCCGGCGGAGGCGCTTGAGACCGGCGGGGGCATCAGGCACGCGGCGCCGCTGCTGTCCGGTTCGGGCCGCTTCCTTGTGCACAATGTGGATATTCTGAGCAATCTCGACCTCGGTTGGCTGCGCTTCGTGGATGCTTCGGATTCGCTTGCCACTCTGGTGCTTACGGAGTCGCAGGAGGCTGACAGGTATCTGCTTTTCGATGATGAGATGCGCCTTGCGGGCTGGACCAACATCCGCACCGGGGAGGTGAAGAGCCCGCTGCCGGACTTCGACCCTTCGCGCTACCGCCGCCTCTCGTTCTGCGGGATACAGATCCTCTCGGATGAGGTGCTCGGGATGATGGAGGAGTGGCCGGAGAAATTCTCCATAATAGATTTTTATCTCGCCGCTTCCGTCACCGGCCGCATCCGCGGCGCCCTAGCCAACGGCCTGAAACTCATAGATATAGGCAGCCCTGCCAAGCTCGCCGAAGCCGATTGCCGCGTCGGGGCGGGGGAATTTTGTGAGATTTAACTCTTGCCATCTCGCAATTTATATGTAAATTCGCATCCTGTTGTTTTACCTATCCCGTTATGAGCTTAGAGACGCTTAAGCAAAATCTTAGGACCGTACCGGATTTTCCTAAGAAAGGCATACTTTTTTACGACATCACCACCCTGCTAAAGAACCCGGCGTGCTTTGCCGAGCTTGCCGACAGGATTTGTGAGATATACCAGGACAAGGGTATCACCAAGGTGGTGGGAGTTGAGTCGAGAGGCTACATAATGGGCTCCGTGATTGCCGCAAGGCTCGGCGCCGGCTTCGTGCCGGTGCGCAAGGCGGGCAAGCTCCCTGCAGAGGTCTATGGCGACAGCTGCGATATGGAGTACGGCAGTTCCCAGTTCGAAATCCACCGCGACGCCATCAGCCCCGATGACATTGTGCTGATCCACGATGACCTGCTGGCGACCGGCGGCACTATTGCTGCCGCAGCGCGCCTGGTGGGCAAGAACTCTCCCAAGAAGGTTTACTACAACTGCATCATCGAGCTTCTCGGGCTCGAGGGGCGCAAGAACTTCCCGGCCGGGACGGAAATCACGACCATACTGCAACTGTAAGCATATCCTTGAGGCCTGCCCTTCGGCGGGCCTCATCCCGTTTTATCAGGGGAATTACTATACATATACCAATAATGATGAAAAAAGTACTCATTGCGGCAGTAATTGCCGGCGCGTTCGTGGCTCAAGGAGCCAAGGCGCAGACCAACTTTCAGACCTTCTGGGACTTCGGTCGCGGTCACGTCACCACTACCCTCGAGGGCTACTACGGGGACAACTGGGGAGACACGTTCTTCTTCGTTGACTATGACTACAACACCAAGGACGCCAACAATAAGTTCGCAGGTGTGAGCGGCAGTTACTTCGAGATCGCCCGCGGGCTCAACTTCTGGAAGGACAGCGCCCTCAAGGACCTCAGCGCGCATGTGGAATACAACGGCGGCGTAGGCTTCGGCAACCAGAACTTCCTCTTCGGCGCCAACTATTTCGTGCACAACGCCGACTTCACCAACACCTTTACCTTCGAGCTGATGTACAAGACCTTCAACAACGGAGCCACCAGCGACTGCCCTCTGCAGTTCACCATTGTCTGGGGCATGGACAAGCTCTTCGGAATAGATGGCCTCAAGTTCAGCGGCTTCGCCGATATCTGGGGTGAGAACACCAAGTACTGGTACAACGACCCTGTCGACAATCAGGCCGAGGAAGGCAAGTTCATCTTCATCTCCGAGCCTCAGCTCTGGTACAACATCGGCAAGACTTTCGGAGTTGACAACCTCCACATCGGCACCGAGATTGAGCTCAGCTACAATTTCGCCGGCTACCACGGCTTCTACTGCCGTCCTTGCCTCGGTACCAAGTGGGTATTCTAATCTTTACGGAATATGTCAAATTTTCTCAGCAAGGCATTCGGCTTCGATCCGGCCAAGCACAGCGTGCGCACGGAGATCATAGCCGGCATCACCACCTTCCTTACGATGGCGTACATCCTCGCCGTCAACCCTAACATCTTCAGCAATGTCCCGGGCATGCCTACGGGCTCCGTCTTCACTGCTACCGCCCTGGCTGCCATCGTGGGAACCCTCGTGATGTCTCTCTATGCCAAGAAGCCTTTCGGACTTGCTCCGGGCATGGGCCTCAACGCCTTCTTCGTGTTCACGGTCTGCCTCGGAATGGGCTACAGCTGGCAGTTCGCTCTGACGGCCATCTTTATCGAGGGTGTGATTTTCATCATCCTCTCCGCTACCAAGGTGCGTGAGATGATCGTGAACGCCATCCCGTCTTCGCTCAAGAACGCCATCGGCGCGGGTATCGGTCTCTACATCGCCTTCATCGGCCTGCAGAACGCCGGCATCATTGCCAACAATGACTCCACCCTCGTGGGTCTGGGCAACCTCGGCACTGCGAACAGCATTCTCTTCATCATCGGTCTCTTCCTGACCGCCATCCTCGTGGTGCTCAAGGTCAAGGGCGGCATCCTGATCGGCATGCTCGCCACCACCGTTATCGGTATCCCTATGGGCGTGACCAAGCTCACCGGATTTATGTCCATGCCGGATTCCATCGCTCCGATTTTCTGCAAGTTCGAGTGGAGCCAGGTGCTCTCCTGGGATATGCTCGTGGTTGTGTTCACCTTCCTTTTCATCGATATGTTCGATACCATCGGTACGGTGGTCGGCGTGTCCGTGAAGTCAGGTATGATTGACAAGGACGGCCATGTGGACGGTATCAGCAAGATTCTGATGGCTGACGCCGTGGCTACTACCGCCGGCGCCTGCTTCGGTACTTCCACCACCACTACCTATATCGAGAGCGCTTCAGGCGTCGCCGAGGGCGGCCGTACCGGTCTTACTTCATTCGTGGTTGCCGTCTGCTTCGCGATTGCCCTGCTCTTCTCTCCTGTGTTCCTCGCCATCCCTGGCGCGGCTACGGGAGCCGTGCTGGTGATCGTGGGCGTGATGATGATGGCGCCGATCCGCAATATCGAGTGGGACGACTATTCTGAGGCTATCCCTGCGTTCATCACTGCCGTGATGATGCCGCTCGCGTACAGCATTGCGCACGGTATTCTCCTCGGTATGATTTCTTATGTAGTGATCAACGCCTGCACAGGCAAGTTCAAGAAGATCAGCCCTACGATGTGGGTGCTCGCGGTCCTCTTTATACTGCGGTATATCTTTATGGCGTAAGGTCTGTTATTGACTTTTAATTATAGGGCCGGGAAGTTTTCCCGGCCCTTTTTGCTGCCCGCGCCGAAGGTCGGTCCCCGAGCCTGTCGAGGGGCCTGGGACCGGGTATACCCTCTCCCATTTTTTGCTAACTTTGTCACGTTATGATCAAGCATGTAGTAATGTGGAAACTTCTGCCTCAGGCTGAGGGGAAGAGCGCGGCGCAGAACGCGCAGTGGATGAAGTCAAACCTCGAGTCGCTGATGGGCGTTGTGCCCGAGCTGCTCTCCTGCGAGGTGGGAATCAATGTCAAGGAAGGCAATTATGACGCCTGCCTCATCGCGACCTTCGACTCACTGGCGGCCCTGGAGCGCTACAAGAACCATCCCGCCCATGTAGCCATCTCCTCCTACTGCCAGAAGGTCCGCGAGACCCGCGTCGCCTGCGACTTCGAGATCTAGCGGCCGCTGAGAAACGACCCCCGGGAATCGGCCCCCGAACCTGCCTTTTACACGGTCCCCGAGCCCGCCTTTTACACGGTCCGAGCCTGTCTTTTACACGGTCCCCGAGCCTGTCGAGGGGCATTGCCCGCGCAACGGCGCTTCGACAAGCTCACCGCTCCAGTCCGAGCCTGTCGAGGGGGCGACGCATTGAGGGGCTCCGATTCTCACGAAGAGGCGACAGAGCCTACCCGCACACAAGACCCTGCAGCGGGGGCGTGTCTGCTTTCCCCTCCTTTAAAATTGGGGCAGTGCAGGGTTAGACCCGGTACAGGCCGTTGCAGTGCATTCCAAAATGTCATCTGTTCGTGAGCCATGTCAATCGGAAACAATAATGGCTGAACCGACAATACTAAATCAGTCATTGAGATGATTTTGCCTGGACTTAATGGTCGTCCCGGCAGTAACGCCCAGCATCGTCATCAACAGTACAATGGAACTCATCAGCAAGCGTTCATTGCCGATTAGTACGCAGATCAGCATGAAAATCAAGCTCAGCAATAGCGCCAGGCAGCATAGTGATATGTTTCTCCTCTTATGATTCATTCCATCGCAATCAATAGTGGCCTCTGCTACAAATCTACCTTTTATTCCCGATACCTGCAAGTTGCTGTGCGGCCATAGGACAGCCCCCGAGCCTGCGGTCTGAACCTGTCGAGGAACGGCGCGCCGATGATTTTCGATTTGCCGAATTCCGCAAACTTTACTAACTTGCGGCAAAACTGTTATGATTATGGAAAATTTCGGAGAAATCATTCTGTACCGTCCCGACGACGAAGTTAAGCTTGAGGTTAGAATTGAAGAGGAGACCGTCTGGCTAAACAGGCAGCAGATGGCGGAACTCTTCGCGCGTGATGTCAAGACAATCGGTAAACATATCAACAATGCCCTGAAAGAGGAATTGGCCAATATGTCAGTTGTCGCAAATTTTGCGACAACTGCAGCGGATGGCAAGACATATCAGGTCGAATACTACAACTTGGATATGGTACTATCGGTCGGGTATAGGGTAAAATCAAGTAGAGGTATAGAATTCCGCCGTTGGGCCAACAGTGTCTTGAAAGAGCATTTGATCAATGGTTATACGATTAATAACAGGGTTGTTGATATGGAGCGCAGGCTGGTGCATCGCTCAAAGACCTCGGCAAGAAAATGTACGCCTTCTCCAAGCTGCAGATAGTCCTTAAGCCTTCATCCCCGGCGCTTCGATGCTTCGAGGGGAAGTTCACATCCTGACCTGTCCACAAATGCCGATGAGACCTGCTTCAACTTTCAAATTCTTTGAAGACCAGAGACTTCCAGCCAGACTTTACTTCACTTTTAATCAGGCGATACAGAATCGCGACCAGATACCATAATGCAGGCAAAAACCATAATGTTGACATCCAACCGACATTATGCCCTTTGACTATCTGTATAGAACTCATCATTTTTGTTGGCTTTTGCCGAACCGAGGTCACTATTATTTGCCATTTTCAAGCGTTTTTTAAGCGGTTATGGATGCGATAAGCCATCTTATTGGCCAAGTCTTCAAAGGTCATCTGTCTCTCGTTGAGCAGTTTCTTGATGCTTTCAATGTCCATAGGAGCAAATATAATGTTTTATGTAGAAAAATACACAGAAAGGGGCGAGAGGACACAAAAAAAGGACAAATCCTGCGACTTGTCCTGTTTGGTAGCGGGAGGCGGACTCGAACCACCGACCTCCGGGTTATGAGCCCGACGAGCTACCAACTGCTCTATCCCGCGATGTTGGACTGCAAAGATAGAGCTTTTTTCTGAAATAGCAAAATTACTTCACTTCAATTTTACTGTCCATCCTGGCGAGCACCTGAGGAGTCTTCAGGCTCTTGAGCGAGCCGAGCAGCACATCGCTGCTCTCGGAGCTGCCGCTGAACATCGAGAGGACCTTCTCCCACTGGCTCTGAGGCTGAGGATAGCCGCACACGTTCCAGTCGGAGACCTCCGGGTCGCCCGCGAGGGAAGCCGCATAGCGCACAGCATCCTCAAGCGTGCCGATCTCGTCGGCGAGGTGGATGGTGATGGCGTCAGAGCCCGTCCACACGCGGCCCTGACCGATGGAATCCACCGTCTCCACAGGCAGCGACCTGCTCTCGGAGACGAGCGAAACGAACCTCTCATAGACGGCCTCGATGCCCTCGGTCATATACTTGTACTCGGCCTGGTCGAACGGCCTGGTGAGGGCGTACATGTCGCCGTGCCTGTGCGAGCTGACACTCTCGACCCCGACATGGAGCACATCCTTCGCGGTCTTGGAGAAGTCAGGGACTATGCCGAACACGCCGATGGAGCCTGTGAGGGTCGTGGCGTCGGTAAATATCTTGTCGCAGCCGTTGGAAATCCAGTATCCGCCGGATGCCGCATAGCTGCCGTAGGAAGCGACCACCGGCTTGGTGGCCTTGAGGCGGTCGAGCTCGGCGCGAATCTTCTCTGACGCAAGCACGCTTCCGCCAGGGGAATTGACGCGGAGCACCACAGCCTTGACGGTGGAGTCGGCGCATACCCTGGAAATGAGCGAAGCGAACCTGTCGCCCGCCACCTGAGTCTTGCCGTTGCCGTCCACGATCTCGCCGTCGGCATAGATGACGGCTATGTCGTCAAGCTTGGCATTGTATGCCGTAGAATTGACCGCCGCGTAGTCTGCGAACGGGATGAAGTCCACATCGTCGAAATCGTCCTCCACAGCCAGCACGGCCAGCTTGTCCTGCAGCTCAGCGCGGGTCAGGAGTTCATCTGCGAGCCCGCATTCCACGAAGTCCTGAGGCAGGTTGAGCTTGAGGTCGTTGATGGCGGCGTCAAGCTGCTCCACGCTGATTTCGCGGCTCTCGGCAATCTTCCCGGCCATGCTCTCCCACATCGAATCCACCATTCTCTGGTTCTGCTCCCTGTTCTCGGCGCTGGAAGAGGAACGGGTGAACATCTCCCCGGCGGACTTGTATTTGCCGTGGCGGATGAGCTGGATGTTGACCCCGAGCCTGTCGAGCAGGTCGCCGAGGAAGAACATCTGCGATGCCACACCGGTAATCATGGTCGTGGCGCCGATGTGCGAGGTCATATAAATCTTGTCGGAAACCGATGCAAGGTAGTAGCCTGCGGTGGTCGGAGCCTCGATGTATGAGACTATCGGCTTGCCGCTGAGCTCCCTGAAACCGGCGAGAGCATCGCGCAGCTCCTCGAGAGCGGTGATGTCGCTGAGCGGGGCGTCGGCCTTGATGTAGATATACTTCACACCCGGGTCAAGCGCAGCCTTGTTGATGGCCTGCACCGCATCCCAGAGTCCCACGGTGCCCGAATCGCTGCCGCCGGTAACCGATGCGAGAGGGTTGGCCTGCTCGCTCTGCTCGCCGATGACGAAGCTGGACATATCCATGACGAGAACTCCTGACTTGGGTATGACAGGCGTACTGCTGCCGGCGGCAATAAGCGCGCCGATTGCCCCGAAACCGAGGATAACCGCAATCACGGCCATAATCAGCAGGCCGCATACCACGGCCAGAGTCATCTTGACAAAATCTTTCATTTTGTTGAAAATTATGTAAAATCCCCCAAAAGTACTAAATTCGCGAGATAATACAAAAAGCAATGGCACAGAAACCGTCAATCCCGAAGGGCACCAGGGACTTCGGCCAGCAGGAAATGGCCGGAAGGAACTACATTTTCGATACAATCCGTTCAGTGTTCCGCACTTACGGCTACGCGCAGATAGAGACTCCGGCTATGGAGAATCTATCCACGCTGCTCGGCAAGTACGGCGAGGAGGGGGACAAGCTACTCTTCAGAATACTCAACAGCGGAGATGCATTCGCCGGCGTGGACCCGTCCAGGCCGCTGACTTCCCAGGTGTGCGAGAAGGGTCTGCGCTATGACCTGACCGTGCCGTTCGCACGCTATGTGGTGCAGCACCGCGATGAGCTGTCCTTCCCGTTCAAGAGATTCCAGATCCAGCCGGTCTGGAGGGCCGACCGCCCGCAGAAGGGGCGCTACCGCGAGTTCTACCAGTGCGATGTGGATGCCATCGGCAGCCGCAGCCAGCTCTGCGAGCTCGAGCTCGTGCAGATAGTTGACGAGGTCTTCCGCAGGCTCGGGGTCAGGGTGCTTCTCAAAATCAACAACCGCAAGGTCCTCACCGGCCTCGCCGAGATCTGCGGCTTCCCGGACAAGGTGGTCGATATCACCGTGGCGATTGACAAACTCGACAAGATCGGGCTCGACGCCGTCAAGGACGAGATGCGCGAGAAAGGCCTCAGCGACAGCGCGATAGCCGTGCTCGAGCCGGTGCTTTCCCTCAGCGGTACGACGGCAGAGAAGATAGAGAAGATGCGTGCGATAATGGGCGCGTCCGAGACCGGGCTCAAGGGTCTCGACGAGCTGGAGGAACTCTTCGGCTACATCGCCGCGGCCGGCATCTCCACCCCGGTGGAGCTCGACCTCTCGCTCGCCCGCGGACTCAACTATTATACCGGAGCCATCTTCGAAGTCAAGGCGCTCGACTGGCAGATCGGCAGCATCTGCGGCGGCGGCCGTTACGACAACCTCACCGGCATCTTCGGCCTCCCGGACATGTCCGGAGTGGGCATCAGCTTCGGTGCCGACCGCATTTACGATGTGCTCTGCGGGCTTGACAAGTTCCCGAAAGACCTGCGCAGCAGCACTGCGCTGCTCTTCGCCAATATGGGCACAGCCGAGGTGGAATATATCCTCCCGGTAGCGTCTGCGCTGCGTTCAGCGGGCATTGCAGTGGAAATTTATCCTGATTCCTCCAAGCTCAAGAAGCAGTTTGACTATGCCGACCGCAAATTCATCCCGTTCCTCTCCATCACCGGAGGCTCCGAGGCCGAAGCGGGCGTGGTCAATATCAAGAACCTCTCCTCCGGCGAGCAGAAGAGCTTCGCCAAGGACGATATCGAGGG
>CAVAID010000019.1:0-32660 GCA_963588685.1 bacterium | reverse complement strand
CATCGGCGGTCGATACCGTTGAATAATTCTCCCAATCGACAAGAGTGCGTATGTCGCCGGAGCAGGCGACAGCCACATTGGCGTCGGAGAACTTGATATAGCAGGATTTATATGGGTGGACATATCCCCATTCGTTGAGAATACCGGTGCCGTATCTGCTCTTGCCGCGAAGCAGAAGCTTTTCGCCGCCTTCAATGCTTACATACCCCATTGAAGCGGGGACCTTCGTCCAGTTCTCTCCCCCGTCGGTGGAGTATTCGAAGCAGCCGGCAAATGTCTTGGCGGCATCAGAGTCTGACGGCAACGCCATCTTGAAGCCCTGAGTATCATCGGGGGTAAAGCTGAGGTAAGGGATGTATTCCTTCGGGTCGGAGGCCTCTATAGTGCCGAGAGGCTGGATGTGATTGCGCTTGATTATGACATAGCCGTCGATGCCGCCGCAAGTCTCTTTTCCATCGGTACCGGTGAACACAAGCTTGAAACCGTTTCTCAACTGACCGGGCAGGAAGGCGATGTAGTAGGTGCCCGGAGCTATGTTGCCTGAAGCTGCGGAGATGGAGACCTTGTGGGAGGCCCCGAGGGTAACTCTGGCGTACGGTTCATCGCCGGGCGTGATGTCAGCAGTGCCGGCAAGGATGTCGGAGGTGCTGTTGCTGACAAGAGTAATCTTCTTGCACTCGAACTTGGTCTCGAACTTGATATAGCTCACGATATTCTTGAACTCGAGCTTCCCGTCGGAGGTTGTGCTCTGCGCGCACATCAGCGCGGCTTCGGGATCGAAGCTGCCGGGGACGGCAGTCTGCTCGGCTTTGAGAGTGACTCCGCGGATGGCATTGCCGTCCCAGCTTGCGCCGCTCTGATATGGATAGAGGGCGGTGTAGCCGGAGTCGGAAGACTTGGTAACATTGCCGGAGAAGGTGCAGCCGGATGTGCCGGCTCCGTCCGTGATGGAGAATTCGCAGTTCTCGAAGTTTCCGTCGAAGACGCTTATCCTGTCGCCCTCGCTCCAGAGGACGGCCGTGGTCGAGATGCCCTCACCGTCAACAGTGGTTTCGCCTGTCTGGGCCTTGGTCGCGGCGGTTTCGTGTACCGCACTGAATAACAGGGATATCTTTCCGTTATCGGGAATTGCGGGAGCGGGAGTCTGCTCCTTGGCGCAGCCGGCCAGGCCCGCCAGGGCAGCCAGCGCGATAAATGCTCTGTTTATGCGTTTCATAGTCCGAAAAGATTGATTATGTCATCCAGGGTCAATCCTTCACTGCCGGCGCCGGCTTTGCTGTCGGTGAGCACGCCGCTTTCCAGCTCCACCTCTACCACCTCGACGCACGGAGGCACATAGGTACAAATCGTTGATTTCATATATCTTAGATTATTTAACCCCGAAAGTTACGTATTCCTGAACAATTTTCCAAATCGGCCCACCGCCCCTCGACAGGACCGGGGAAAAAATAGGACGACAAAGGCGAGTCGCTTGCGACTCGCCTTTGTCGGGATGATCCGACTCGAACGGACGACCCCCACGTCCCGAACGTGGTGCGCTAGCCAACTGCGCTACATCCCGATTGTAAAGCCGTCCCGCATCAGCAGAAGCGGCCGGGAAAAGCCCGCCTTAAGCGAGCTTGTTTACGTAAACTGCGATACCGCTCTTGAGGTTGGCAGCCTTGTTCTTGTGGATAAGGCCCACCTTTGCGAGCTTGTCGATCATTGCATATACCTTAGGAGCGTTCTTCTCGGCAGTAGCCTTGTCGGTGGTGTTGCGGATGTCGCGGATAGCGTTCCTCGTTGTCTTTGCATAATACCTGTTATGCAATCTGCGCCTCTCGTTCTGACGATCGGCTTTCTTAGCTGAAGCTGTGTTTGCCATTATTTCAATTTTTAATATTTTAGTAGTGGGTAGGAGAATCGAACTCCTATTGCAAGAATGAAAATCTTGAGTACTAGCCGTTATACGAACCCACCATCCGGCTCCCGTCAGGACATAATCCCGATAGGGAGTGCAAAGATAGAAATTATTTTAGACTTGACAAATTATTTTTTATTCCACTCCCAGGAGTAGAGCAGCGACTCCACCTGGCGCAGATACTGGCGCTTGTCGTAGCGCGGAGCATAGACGAAAGCCTCCGCCACGATAATCTCGCTTCCGTCAGGGCTGTAGAACGAGTGCGACACGAACGGGCCGCCCATATAGTCGTTCTCCACCTCCCAGAGGCCGCGCGTCTGCACGATGTCGCGCCCGCGGTACTTGAGGTACTCGATCATCGGCGTAAAGTACGAACTGGTAGTCATATAGGTGTTGTCAAACATTCCCGGCACGTTCGCCTTGAGGATTTCGTTGCGGTGACGGATGATGTTGGCGGACGAGTACGGGTGGTCCGCCTCGGCCGGGTAGCGGTACACGAATATGTCCTGATAGACATACTGCTTGTCGTTGGCGATCCAGCAGAAGTCCGGGCTTATCTTCCTGAACTTGTAGCCCACCGGGAAATGCAGCGAGCCGCCGAAATAGCGGGAAACGGTATCGGCGAGGGCCTTCTCCTCATAGAGCAGGGTGTTGCGTATCACCCTGTCGCGCTCCGCCTGCTCGATGGCGCGCACGATGGTGCTGCCCTTCTTCTTGAGCATATCCACGGCGGAGTCGGCGTCGTAGGCCGCAATCTGGATCACGCACTGCGGCTGCGACCAGACATCGTTGCGGTAGAATACGCCCGCGCTGTCAATCTGCGGGTTAATATTGAACATCACCACGTTGCGGTGAATCTTGAAGAGGTCCACGAAGCTCGCGGGAGCCACATTGACCAGAGTGTAGAGAGGCTCTCTCTGAGGGAGATAAGGGCATTCGTCCGCAAGCAGCTCACGGGTGGCTGTGCCCACGGCCCCCTCCCAGTCAGCCTTCTCGATCACCACGAGCACCTCGCCCGCCTTGCCGCTTACGCTCGGGAGGAGAGGTTCGGTGTTCTTGCATCCCGCAAGCGCGAGAACCAGTGCCGCTACAGCGATAATCTTCTTCATAATCATATAGTTAAATAATTCTTGCAATATCGTTTCCGAACGCCAGCACCATCAGCGCGAGCAGCAGGAGCATACCTATGGTCTGCGCCACAGCAAGGAAGCGTTCGCTCGGCTTGCGCCCCGTAATCATCTCATACAGAGTGAACAGTATATGCCCGCCGTCCAGCGCCGGTATCGGGATGAGGTTCATCACCGCGAGCATAATCGAGAGCAGCGCGAGGATGTTGATGAAGCGGAACCAGTCCCAGGTGGCCGGGAAGACCTGCCCGATGGCAATGAAGCTGCCCACGGACTTGTAGGCCCCGGTGGACGGGCGCGCCAGCATCCCGAGATCCCTCACATAATTCCCTATCGTGCTGCCTGTCAGCTTGATGCCGGCAGGGATGGCCTCCAGCAGGCCATAGTGCTTCGTCGTAATGGACGGACTGGCCATATAGACCCCTATGCGGCCCGTGGTATCGACGCTTACCGGGACGGTCAGAGTGTCGGCGCCGCGCAGCACCGTGGCCTCGACCGTGCGGGACTTCATCTCCGCGAGCACGCTGCGCGAATCCTGGAGGTATTCCACCCCCTGCCCGTCGAACGCCACTATCCTGTCGCCCCTCTGCAGCCCGGACGAAGCGTTGGGTCCGGAAGCCACCGAATCAATCACGAACGGGACGGCGAGGTCGAACATCAGGGAAGTAGAATTGATTACCTCCCCTATCATCGCCTGGTCCACATAGATGTCGAGAGTGTCGGTGCCGCGGAGCACCGTGGCCCTGTGCACGTCACGCCGCGCGAGGTCCGCCTGCAGCATCCCGAAATTCTCGGGAGTGTAGTCGTCGAACTTCAGGATGCGGTCGCCCGTCCGGAAGCCCATCTCGTAGGCGAGGTCGTTGACATATATGTAGCTGTCGCTGTTGTCGATATAGCTCTGTCCCCACGCCGCCATGATGCCGATGTAGGCAAGGATGGCGAAGATGAAGTTGTTGAGCACGCCGCCCGCCATCACCAGCAGCCTCTGCCACGCGGGGTGGGTGCGGAACTCCCAGGGCTGCGGTTCCTGGCGCATCTGCTCCAGGTCCATCGACTCGTCGATCATCCCGGAAATCTTGCAGTAGCCGCCGAACGGCAGCCAGCCTATGCCGAACTCAGTCTCCCCCCACTTCCAGCGGGCTATGGCCTTGCCGCCCACATCGAAGAAGAGGTAGAATTTCTCGACCCTGATTCCGAAGAACTTGGCCCACATGAAGTGGCCCAATTCGTGGATGAGAATCAGGAATGACAGGGCCAGGATGACCTGAAGTGTCTTAATCAATATAACCATCGGCGATGGACGCTATCTCTGCATTGGTCTTGAAAATGTCGTCAAGGCTCGGATTTGCTGCATAATTCAGGCCAAGCAGGCACTTCTCGTTGATGCGGGCAATGTCGTAGAATCCGATGAGTCCCTTGAGATAGGCCGCCACCGCCACTTCGTTGGCGGCGTTGAGCGCGCAGGGGGCGTTACCTCCGCGGCGCAGGGCCTCGTAGGCCAGCTCCAGGCAAGGGAATTTCTCCATATCGGGAGCCTCGAAGCTGAGGTGCCCGAGCTGAGCGAAATCGAGCTTGCGGTTACCCACCGTCAGCCTGGCCGGAAACGAGAGGGCGAAGCCTATAGGCTCGCGCATGTCCGGCCAGCCCATCTGGGCGATCACCGCCCCGTCGGCGAACTCCACCATGGAGTGGATTATCGACTCGGGATGCACGACCACGTTGATGCGCTCCGGACTCACGTCGAAGAGCCATTTGGCCTCGATTACCTCGAAGCCCTTGTTCATCATCGTGGCCGAGTCTATCGTAACCTTGGCACCCATATTCCAATTGGGGTGCTTGAGCGCGTCGGCTGCCGTAGCGACGGCTATCCGTGCCCTGTCCCAGCTGCGGAAAGGGCCTCCGGATGCGGTAAGGTGGATTTTCTCCACCTCATTGCCCTGGGCGGCGAGCAGACACTGGAAGATGGCGGAGTGCTCCGAATCCACGGGCAGGATGACCGCCTTGTGCTCCCGCATCGTGCGGGTGACTATGCTTCCGGCGGCGACAAGGGTCTCCTTGTTGGCGAGAGCCACTATTTTCCCGGCTTCGAGCGCCGCTATCGTAGGACGCAGCCCGCTGAATCCGACCATCGCCCCGACGACTATGTCCACGCTGTCCAGTTTCACAAGGTCGCAGAGGCTGTCGATGCCTGCCCAGACCTTGATGCCGCGCGGCTGGAGGGCCGACGCCACTTCGTCATAGCGCGAATCGTCGCAGATTACGACATTCGCCGCGTTGAATTCGGTCGCCTGCGAGATGAGCAGGTCCACGCTCCGCCTTGCGGAGATCAGTTCCACCTCGAAGAGGTCGGGATGCTGGCGTATCACATCGAGCGTCTGGGTGCCGATGGAACCGGTGGAGCCGAGTATTGCTATTCTTCTTTTCACTAGAAACTTATGAATTGTGTCGGGTTGAGAGGGCGGCCGGAGTGCCAGAGCTCGAAGTGAAGGTGGCCCTTGCCCGAACTGGTGGAAGCGCCTCCGGAAAGCGCGAGAGGCGTGCCCGCCTTGACCTCGTCGCCCGCACCCCGGAGTGTCTTCATATTGTTGGCATAAATGCTTATAAGGTTGTCGCGGTGCTGCACCATCACCACATATTCCTGCTCCTCGTTCCAGCCGGAATAGATCACGACTCCGTCGAGGGTGGCGCTCACCACAGTGCCGGACGGCGCAGTGATGTCGACGGCCGGGTGGTTGATGGCGTCGAAGCCCTCCACGACCACGCCCTTGACAGGCGTAAAGAAGTGCAGCCCCTCGATAGGCAGCGACTTGGACGAAGCCGAGCTGACCCCGAACTTCTCCTCGCCGCGCACGGTCTCGCGCAGCAGGGAGTCGCGCTCGCGCAGCTCAGCGGACGATTTGTCGGAGAGGTAGCGCACCGCATTGCCGCTGAGCACGCTGTCGAGGTCGATGGTGCTCTCCCCCGCCAGCACGCGGCTGAGGTTCTCGGCATAGAGGTTCCAGCGGGTGACCGCGCTCTCCAGCGAGTCAATCTTGATGGCGTTGGAGAGGGCCGTCTTCTTGAAGTTGGCGTCCGGATACCCCGGCACGGTAAGGCGCAGCGGAGTAAAGGCTATAATGCAGTATATCAGCAGGATAAACACCACCACGGCAGTGACCGCGAAGGTGATGAAGCGCAGCTTCGTGAATATGATGGTGCGTATGCTCCTGTGGGTCTCGTTGTCCACAAGCGACAGCCTGTAAACCCTGTTTCTCCCGTCCGGATTTTGTTGTCCCATACTTTTTACTTAATTTCGCAGTGATGAAAAGATCTGTCGGGATAGATTACGGCAAAGCCAGAGTGGGGGTCGCGGTCAGTGACCCTCTCGGCATATTCGCATCTCCCGCAGAAACCGTTCCCTCTGCAAAGATAATAGAATATCTCCAAAAATACGCGGCCGCCGAGACCATAGAGAGATTTGTGGTCGGCTATCCGCTCAACCTCAACGGAGCGCCCGCCCAGTGCGCCCCGGATGTGGACAAGTTTCTCGCGCAGTTGCAGAAAGCTTTCCCTGACACGGAGATAGTCCTCGAGGACGAGCGCTTCACTTCGGTGCTGGCGCACAGGGCAATGATCGACGGGGGGATGAAAAAGAGCGAACGCCGCGACAAAAGCTCGGTGGACAAAATCAGCGCGGCAATAATTTTGCAGAGTTACCTCGACAAGAAACAACAGCAATGATACAGCCTATCTACCTTTACGGATCCGCAGTGCTGCGCGAAGTGGCGCCGGAAGCGGACCTCAACAATAAAGAATACCTCAACACCCTCGTCACCGACCTCTGGGAGACCCTCGCGGCTTCCGAGGGCTGCGGGCTCGCAGCACCGCAGATTGGAGTCAGCCTCCGCGTGGCAGTGGTGGACGGAGACATAATGTCGGACATATACCCCTACCTCAAGGGCTTCAAGCGCACCTTCATCAACCCGGTAATCCTCTCCTCAAGCAAGGAGGAATGCGAGTACAACGAGGGCTGCCTCAGCGTGCCGGGCATCTACGCCGACGTGCGCAGGCCGGAAGTCATAGAGGTCGAATACTATGACGAGAACCTGGAGAAGAAGCACGAAACCTTCGACAAATTCGCAAGCCGGATGGTCCAGCACGAATTCTCCCACCTCGACGGAATCATCTTCACCGACCTCGTGGCCCCTATCCGCCGCAAGATGCTGACGCGCAAACTTCAGAACATCGCCCACGGAAAAGTGGGAGCATCTTATAAAACCAAACTGAAATAATTATGGGAGCATTTCACGCTTATGATATCCGCGGGGTCTATGGAGAAGACCTGACGGATGAACTTGCATACAAGATCGGTTATTTCATCCCGCGTCTGCTCGGAGCGGACAAGGTGCTGGTGGGACGCGACTGCAGAGTCTCTTCCTCAGCCATCAGGGACAATCTCGAGAAGGGCATCTGCGACGCAGGGGCCGATGTCTATGACATAGGGCTCAGCAGCACGCCGATGGTCTATTTCGGCACTGCCAGGCACGGATTCAAAGCCTCCGTGCAGATTACGGCGAGCCACAACCCTCCGCAGTACAACGGAATGAAGGTGAGCCGGGAGAACGCCCTGCCGGTAGGCCTGGAGAGCGGTCTCGGGCAGATCAGGGACTGGGTTGAGGCCGGCGAGCCCATGCCTGCCGCCGCCCGCCGCGGAGAAGTCCACGAGATCGACATCATCGACGAATATCTCGAATACATGAAGCAGTTCAAGGGCGACTACAGCAACCTGCACATCGCTTTCGACCTCTCCAACGGAATGTCCAACCTCTTCGCCAAGAAAATCTACGGCGAGGAGCCTGAATACATCTTCGACACCATCGACGGGCGCTTCCCGGGCCACGACCCAAACCCGCTCGTAGCCAAGAATGTGGAGCCGCTCAAGGAGCTCGTGCGCCGCAGCGGAGCCGATATCGGAGTCATCTATGACGGCGACGCCGACAGGGTAATGTTCGTGGACGACAAGGCGAGATTCGTCGCGCCGGACCTCGTCATTGCGCTGATGGCCATATACTTCTGCGAAATGAAGGGAGCAAGGAACCCGCGCGTGCTGCAGGAAATCCGCAGCTCCAAGGCCGTGGGCGAATTCCTCGACAAGTACGGCGCCGACCTGCACACCTGGAAGGTAGGCCGCGCCTTCGCAGCTCCGAAGCTCCGCGAAATCGACGGTCTCTGGGGAGGCGAGCTCGCGGGACACTATTATTTCAAGGATTTCTTCTACTCCGACAGCGGCCTGCTGTCCTCAATGATAGTGCTGAGCATCGTCTCCGAGCTCAAGAAGCGCGGCATCACTCTCAGCGAGCAGATCGACTCCATGAGCAGTTACCACAACTCCGGCGAAATCAACTTCCGCCTCGACGACAAGGCAGCCGCGATGGAGGCGGTGCGCGAGCATTTCTCCGCGCAGCAGAAGCCGCTCCGCGAGATGGGCTTCGACGGCTACAGGCTGGAGTTTGAGGACTGGTGGTTCAACATCCGCCCTTCCAACACCGAGCCTTACCTCCGCTTCATCTGCGAGGCCCGCTCGGAAGACACGCTGAAGCGCATCATCGCCGAGACCGAGACACTTCTTAAAGAAAAATTCGGAGCCATAAGATCGTAATGAGAGGACTGCTGACAACAATTGCGCTTGCTCTGCCGTCCCTGCTCCTTGCGCAGATCCACTCCGGAAGGGAGGTACTTAGCCGTCCGGACTCGCTGGACACCCACATCGACCCGCCTGCGGTTTCTATGATACCTGAGGACTACATCACCGTGCCCGGCGCGTTCCGCAGGGGCAGCGGCGCTCCCGTGGACACCCTCGATGTCGGCGACGGCTACCTGCAGATAATTCTTTTCGACGACTACAGCTGGAGGTATGTCAAGAACAGCTCCAAGATGGCTGAAGCCGCCGTGTTCAAGGACAACTGGTCCGAGACCGCCATCAACCCGTATATCGACATAGCCCTCTCCGAGCTGCCGTACAGGAGCAGCATCTGCCTCGTGGACTCGATGAGCATCTTCGTCTGCCCGCGCATCGGCAAGGTGTATTCCAAGTTCGGCTACAGGCGGCACCGCCGTCACCAGGGAGTGGATCTGCCGCTCCCGACCGGGACTCCGGTCAATGTCGCTTTCGACGGCAGGGTGAGGTATTCGGGATATATTTCCGGCTACGGCAACCTTGTCATCGTGCGCCACGAGAACGGGCTTGAGACCTTCTACGGCCACCTCTCCAAGCGCCTCGTCGAGCCGCAGCAGTGGGTCCGCGCCGGGGATGTGATAGGTCTGGGAGGCTCCACGGGCCGTTCCACCGGGCCGCACCTGCACTTCGAGACGCGCTACAAGGGCTACGCCTTCGACCCGCAGTGGATAATAGATTTCGAGAACGGAGAGCTCCGCAAAAACGTGTTCGTGCTTCGCAGGAGCTACCTCGACCCGTCGTCTCGCTATGTGTCCGAATCCATTGAGGAAGAGGACGAAATCTACGCCACTGACGAGAAGATAATCGAGGAGGAGATGCGCATCGAGGCCGAAAGGACCGCGATGAAATGGCATACCGTCCGCTCCGGGGACACCGTTTCCGGCATCGCCCACAAATACGGCAAGAGCCTGAGCGCCATCAAGAAGCTCAACCCTGGCCTCAATATCGACAGGATCAGCCTTGGGCAGAAGATTCGTGTGAACTAGGCTTCTCGGCTTTGGCCGAGCGCTTCTTCCACCTGTCGCGGGCAAGCTGCTGCATGTCGCGCACCGTGTCCTTCTCGTCCACGATTTCGCTGCCGAGCAGGGTCTCGATTACGTCTTCAAGGGTCAGAATACCCTGGAAGCTGCCGTACTCATTGATAATCACGGCTATCTGCTCATCCTTGCTGAGCATCTCGTCCCATATCGCATCGAGCGGAGTATCCTCGGAGAACGAGGCTATCTCCCTCTTGATGCTGTCCAGCGTGCGGTCGAACTTGTCGTCGGCAAGCAGCTGCAGCGCGTCCATACGGAGGATGTAGCCGGTGATGTATTCGTCATTGTCGGCATAGACCGGGATGCGGCTGTGGTGCAGGAAACGCTTGTCCTTGTAGAACGCGCGCATGGTCATGGACTCCGGGGCGATTGCCGCCACTACGCGTGGGGTCATCGCATCGGCTGCCGTCACCTCGTCCATATTGATAAGGTTCTGGATGATGGCGTTCTCGTCCTCCTCAAGGTCACCCTCCTCCTCAGCCACATTGGCCATAGCGCTGACTTCCTCGCGGGAGACTGCTGTCTCGTTTGACTTTGGACGGATCAGCTTGGAGAGCCCCTCCACGAGTATCACGAGAGGGTACATTATCACTATCAGCACGGAGATTACCCGCGTGGCGAAGCCCATCAGCGACTTCCAGTACGAGGTGCCGATGGTCTTGGGGATGATTTCCGAGAACACGAGAATCAGAACCGTGGTGATGATGCTCACGAGGCCGAACCACTGCGAGCCGAAGACCGCCGTGGCCTGCGCGCCCACTCCGGCGGCGCCGATGGTGTTGGCGATGGTGTTAAGCGAAAGGATGGCCGCTATCGGGCGGGAGCTGTCCTGCTTGAGTTTCTTGAACTTCGCGGCAGGTTTGTACCCCTCATCCTCCCGCATTGTGATATACGAAATCGGGGTTGACATCAGGACGGCCTCCAGCACTGAACACATAAAGGAGACCGCCATTGCGCTGAGCAGAAATACTAACAAAAGTACCATAGATTGCGCAAAGTTACATAAAATTCGGCACTTGCATCAATTTGAGGCTACTCTCCGACTCTAAAGAAGTCAAAATCGGCATATCCCTCCGCCGGGGCGACATTCGGCGACGAGCAGAAGATGCCCGTCTTGGCTCCAATCCAGGTGCCCTGATGCGCCCTGCAGGCCTCTCCGAGCTCGCGGAAAGTCTTGCCGTCAAGGCTGTAGGAATAGCGGCAGAGAGCATCCTTATCGACGGTAACCCTGAGCCAGAGCCTGTCGGCGGCAACCGCCTCGGACGCCGTCTCCACCGGCACCACCGCGAACTTGTCCATCTTACCCTCGACCACCGCCACGCGCATGCCCTCCGCTCCGCGAATCAGGGCTATGTAGGAATAGATGTTGCCCATCACGATGAGCCCGCAGCGCTCCCCCTCCGCGCCGAGCTGCGCCTCAACGCGTGTGGTGGCGGAGAATGACGGGGCGGCGAACTTCTGCAGCAGCAGGTTGCCGGCGTAGTAGAGGTTGCCCTTCTCGGTCGGGCAGTTGACGGCGCGAAGCCTCATATAACCCGGCCGCTCCGAGAGCGAATACCACTCCTTCTGCGGGTTGGCAAGCCACTGCCACTGCTTCCCGAGCGACTTCGAGCGGAAGTCGTCGGAGGTCTGTGGCACGATGGCAGGCCAGTTCTTCCCGACATCCGGCTTGCGGTAGCCGAGCACCGGTTCGCCTATGCCGTCATTGTCGGTATCAATGCCGATCAGAGGCCAGCCGTCCTCCTGCCAGCAGGCAGGTTCAAGGTTGACGATGCGTCCCCATGGGTCCCTGGACTGGAAATGCATGAACCACCACTCCCCCGTCTGGGTCTCGACCAGTCCGCCCTGGTGCGGGCCGTTGATGCCGTTGTCGCCCGCGTGCAGCACGACTTTGGCCTCGTACGGGCCGTAAATGTTGCGGGAGCGGAGCACCGTCTGCCAGCCGGTCTCCACCCCGCCTGCCGGCGCGAAGATGTAGTACCAGCCGTTCCTCTTGTCCATCTTGAGGCCCTCGAGTACGGGATTGACCTGCTCGTCCTGATAGACGGTAACGCCGTTGTCGAGCAGGCGGGTGCCGTCCTCCGACATCCTGTGCAGCACTGCGGGGCCGCCGCGGTGGATGGAGTGCACGAGGTAGGCCTGCCCGTCCTCATCCCAGAACGGGCACGGGTCCTCCCATTTCTCCACCGCCAGCACCTGTGTCATCTCCCATTTGCCGCGCGGGTCTGCGGCCTTGGCGACATAGAGCCCGTCATTCGGGGTGCAGAAATATACATAGTACATCCCGTCGTGGTAGCGTATGCTCGGCGCCCACGAACCCTGTCCGTGGCACGGCTTGTCATACTTCTCCAGCGGGAAGCTGCCGTAAACGTGATTGACTATCTCCCAGCCGACCAGGTCCCTGGAATGCAGGACGGGGATGCCCGGCATGCAGGCGAAGCTCGACGCGACCATCCAGTAGTCGTCCCCGACACGGATTACGTCCGGGTCGGAATAGTCGGCATAGAGTATCGGGTTGCGGTAGGTGCCGTCGCCGTTGTCCGGCGTCCATTGGGCGGAGGCGGAGAGGCTGAGCGCCAGGGCCGCCGCCGCGAGGATAAGTCTGCGCGGGAGATCAGTCATATATTATTGATTGTTACGCCAATTCTTATAAACATCGAACGCCTGCTTGCGCTCGCCCTGCTCGGACACGAGGCCCTTGCGGTTGAAGTCGTCCTGGATGCCCGGGAGGAAGCGGCGCGGCGAGCGGAAGTCCTTGAGTATCCACGGGGTCACGCCGGCAAGCTCAGGTATGCGGTCGAGCATCCCGAGGTTCTTGCCGAAGAGGTAGGCCTGATATTCCTCGGTAAACCTCTCGGTCCTGTCGCCGTGCAGGCCGTACTTGGCGCCGCCGCCCATCTCGGTGATGAAGACAGGCTTCTCCACAGGGAAGGTCCAGCTGATGCGGTCGCACTTGTCGGAGTCGCCGTCATACCAGCCCATATACTGGTTGAAGCTGATGATATCCACATAGCTGATGAGCTCGTCCCTGACGGTGCGGGTGCTCTCGTCGATGTAGTCGGTCTCCATCGCGGCGCTGACGAGCCTGGTCGGGTCCATAGCCCTGGCAGTGTCAATCAGGGAGCGGAGGAAGTGCAGGCGGGCGTCGCCGTGAGGGGTCTCGTTGGCCATTGACCAGATTACGACTCCGGCCCTGTTGCGGTCGCGGGTAATCATGTCGCGGAGCTGGTGCTCGGCGTTGGCATAAGTGTCAGGGTTGGTCCAGTCGATTGTCCAATATACCGGAATCTCGTCCCAGATCATGAATCCCATCTCCTCGGCGAGGCGTACCATCTCCTCGTTGTGAGGGTAGTGCGCGAGGCGCAGGAAGTTGCAGCCCAGGTCTTTGGCCCAGCCCAGCAGCACCTTGTCGTCCTGCGCTCCGGTGGCGCGTCCGCTCGGGGCGTACGGCTCCTCCTCGTGGATGCAGATGCCCTTGCAGAATACAGGCTCACCGTTGAGAATTATCTTCGAGCCCTTGACCTCAACGGTTCTGAAACCTATCCTGTCGGCGACTGCGTCTGTCTCGGAAGCGATGCGCACATCGTAAAGCTTAGGGTTCTTAGGTGACCAGCGCTCCGGCGAGGCGGGGATTTCGAAGGCAGCGCGGCCATTCCTGTCAGCGGCAACAGTCTCGCTGATGCCGAGTTCTTCTATATTGATGGTAATATCCTGCTGGAGCTTAGTGCCGTCGAGCTGCGCCCAGGCCTGGATTTTCTCTCCGTCCGGGGAGAGGCTGACGCTGAATTCGCGGATGAATGTCTCCGGCACATCGACCAGATATACGCTGCGGGTGATGCCGCCGTAGTTCCACCAGTCGGAGTTGACCGTCGGCACGCCCTCGAGTTTGCGCTTGTTGTCCACCTTGACTATGACTGTGTTCTGCCCTTCCTTGAGGCAGTCGGTGACTTCAATGTTGAACGGGGTAAAGCCGCCCACATGCCTCGCTATTGCGTGGCCGTTGACTCCGACCACTGCCTCGTAGTTGGCAGCGCCGAAATAGAGAAAGCTTCTGCGGCCCTCGGCAGGCTTGGCGTCGAACTGCTGCCTGTACCATATGGTCCCTTCGTACATATAGAGCTGCGGACGCTGGGTGTTCCAGTCGCCAGGGGCATGCAGGGAGGAAGCCATATCGAAGTCATATTCAACGAGTTTGGTGCGGTCGTCGCTGAATTTGCGGTCAGCGAAGAATGACTGCTCGTCCTTCATCGGCTTGCGGCGGTAGTCGTAGTAGCCGGTCTCGTACTGGTCCACGAAGGCCTTCCAGTCGCCGTCGAGGCAGAGGGTCTGCCGGGACTGGATGTTCTGAATCTGGGGATAGAGGCCGAAGCAGGAGTCGTCACCCTTGGTAAGGTCAACTTCCGCATTGTGAGGTTGGCAGGAGAGCGCAAGGAGGAGCGCGCCTGCAAGAATCATAGTTTTTCGCATTGTGAAAAGTTATATTGGTTTTAACGCTACAAGATAGTGATTTTATCCTTATCTTGCAGGATATGGAACTGATTTTTGCAACTGCCAACAAAGGCAAGCTCCGGGAGGCCGGAGAGATACTGGAGGGGATCTGCAGGGTGCTTTCCCCTGCGGACGAGGGACTTGACGCCGAAGTGGAGGAGACGGGCGAGACTCTGGAAGAGAACTCGCGCATCAAGGCAAGGCACATCTACCTCCAGTGCGCTCGCGGCTGCTTCGCCGATGACACGGGGCTGGAGGTGGAGGCGCTGGGCGGCGCTCCGGGAGTGCGCTCGGCACGCTATGCCGGGGAGGGCCACGATGACGGGGCCAATATGGCACGGCTCCTCGCGGAGCTGTCTAAGCTCGGCCCGGGAGCGTCCCGCAGGGCCTGCTTCAGAACTGTAATCACGCTGATAATCAACGGAGAAGAACATATCTTCGAGGGCAGGATGGACGGCTCGATAGCGCTGTCCGAGTCCGGCAGCAACGGCTTCGGCTACGACCCGGTCTTCCTCCCCGACGCACATCCGGGCAAGACCCTCGCGGAACTCACCGACGGTCAGAAGAACGCCATCTCCCACCGCGGCATGGCTCTCCGAAAGATGGCGGAGTTTCTGAGGAATTATTTCTCCTGCCAGATATAGACCTTGTCGCCGCGGCGCAGGCGTCCGTCAGGGCAGATGTCGGTCGGCACCGCGACTGAGCAGCGAACGCCCTTTTCGGCGGTCCGGGCAGGCTTGAGGTTGACCCTCATATCCTCGACCTTGAACTCCACTACACCGGTAGTGGCACCTATCGCCATAGCCTTGTCGCCCAGTTTGAGCGGGGCTGACTCGATGGAAATCTCCGCGACCCCGATGCGGTCGAACCAGTTGGTGACCTTGCCGCAATAGACCTTCTTGAGAGTGGCCTGAGAGCCATAGACCGCGCTCCATTCCCCGAGGCGCGCGCCCTGGTAGTAGCCGTCCCAGAAGCCCCGGTTGAAGACTTCGGCGAGTTCGGACTTGAGCGATGCGGCCAGCTCAGGGGTGTATTCCCCGTCGCAAACGGCCTGGGCGGCGCGGCTGTAGCAGGACGCGCAGCGCTTGACATATTCTGCGGAGCGTGCACGGCCTTCGATTTTGAATACCTTGACGCCGCTGTCTATTATCCTCTCCATAAACTCTATGGTACACAGGTCCTTGGGGGACATTATGTACTTGTTGTCTATGAGCAGTTTGTTGCCCGTGTCGAGGTCCGTGACCTCATAGCCGCGGCGGCAGACCTGGTAGCACGCGCCCCTGTTGGCGGATGCCCCGTAGCTGTGCAGGGAGAGGTAGCACTTGCCGCTGATGGCCATGCAGAGCGCTCCGTGCGCGAACATCTCTATCCGCACGAGATTGCCGGACGGCCCGCAGATGCGGTCCCGCTGAATGGTTTCGTATATGTCCTTGACCTGGTCGAGGTTGAGCTCGCGCGCCAGCACCACCACATCGGCGAACTGGGAGTAGAAGCGCAGCGCCTCGACATTGGAGATTGAGAGCTGAGTGGAAATATGCACCTCAAGCCCTATGCTGCGGCAATACATTATCGCCGCCATATCCGATGCGATAATGGCGTCCACCCCGGCAGCCGCGGCTGCGTCGAGGGTCTGCCTCATCGCCGGGAGGTCTTCCTGATAGAGGACTATGTTGAGCGTAAGGTAGCTCTTCACTCCCGCCTCGCGGCAGATGCGCACCACCTCGGCGAGGTCGTCCGGGCTGAAGTTGTTGGCAGAATGGCTGCGCATGTTGAGCTGCCCGACACCGAAATACACGGAGTCCGCTCCGCCCTGTATGGCCGCGCGCAGGCACTCGAAATTGCCCGCCGGAGCCATTATTTCCAATTCTTTACGATTCAATTTTAATCTGATTGATTGTCATTACAAAGTTAGTGATTGTTTGACAATTGGCAAATCCGTCGGGAGTTTTTGGGGCATTTTGTCGGGAGTTTTTGGGGTAAAGTTCCGCTAATCGAAGGCAGTCTCAGGCAGTTTTTGCAGTGGAGCACAAAAACTTTGTTATATTTGCACGATATGATTACCGAATCTCAGATAAACGCCACGCTCGCGGAGCTGTTCGACCAGATCAGCTTCACCGCTGAGCCGGCTGGGCTCTACGACCCGCTCAGGTATATGATCCGCATCGGCGGCAAAAGGGTGCGCCCGAGGCTCTGCCTGACGGCGTATTCGTTCTTTGCCGACAAGTTCGACGAGGGCATACTCTACCCCGCTACGGCGCTGGAAGTCTTTCACTCATTTACACTTATGCACGATGACATCATGGACCGCTCGCCGCTGAGGCGCGGGGTGCCGACGGTGTGGAAGAAGTGGAACGAGGACACCGCCATCCTCTCCGGAGACGCGATGGTCATCGATGCCTACCGCCGCATAGCCAAGGCGCCCCACAAGGTGCTAGGGAGGGTGATGGAACTCTTCTCCCGCACGGCGGCGCAGGTCTGCGACGGACAGCAGTACGATATGGATTTCGAGAGCAGGGAAGAGGTGTCGATGGATGAATACAACAGCATGATAGGCCTCAAAACCGCTGTGCTGCTCGCCTGCTCAGCCCAGATGGGAGCCATCATCGGTGGCGCGTCCGATGCCGAATGCCAGGCGCTCTACGACTACGGCTACGAACTCGGAATGGCGTTTCAGGTGGCCGACGACTACCTCGATGCGTTCGGCGACGAGAAGCTCTTCGGCAAGCCTATCGGCGGCGACATCATCAACTGCAAGAAGAGCTGGCTCACCGTGCGGGCGCTGGAGAAGACCTCCGACAGGGCTGGCTTCCTCAAGGCGTTCTCGGCCGAGGCCGCAAGCCCGGAGGAGAAAGCCCGCAAGATTGAGTCAATCAAGAAGATATACGTGGAGCTGGGCGTTAATACCGATGCCCGCGAGGAAGTAGTGCGCTTTACCGACCGGGCGCTGGAGGCAGCCGCCGGAGCGGACTTCGGCCCGCTCAGAACCGAGGTGCTGCGCCGCTTCGCCGAGAGCCTCGTGGGGAGAGCGAAATGACGGGGGAAGCCACTGTAGTCAAGAATTCCGGCAGCCACTACATCCTCAGCGAACTGCCGAAATGGGAACTGTTCCCGGCGCTGCTGCGCGGCCGCGTCAGGCTTGAGGGCAGCGAGGCCACCAACCCGATTGCCGTGGGCGACCGGGTGCGCTACGAAGCGGAAGGCGAAGTCAGCGAGCAGAACCCGGCTCTCATCACCGAGGTGCTTCCGCGCTCCAACTATCTGATACGCAAATCGGTAAACCTCTCCAAGAGGGCCCATGTCATCGCCGCCAACCTGGACCAGGTGGTCGTAGCTGTGAGCCTGTATTTCCCGGAAATAAAGCTGCCTTTCCTCGACAGAATCCTAGTAACCTGCGAGGTTTACGGCATCCGGGCCGTGATTGCGCTCAACAAGGTGGACCTCTACCGCAGCGAAGTGCCGGAGCAGATTGAGGATTTCAGAAAAATTTATGAAGGCGCGGGTTACAAGGTAATCGAGACTTCGGCGAAGAGCGGCGAAGGCATTGAGGAACTGCGCGCGGAGTGCCGGGACAGGCTGAGTCTATTCTCGGGCGAATCGGGAGTCGGCAAATCCAGCCTCATCAAGGCCGTGGACCCGAGTCTCGACCCCAAGACCGGGCAGATTTCCGTCTCGCACCTGCAGGGCAAGCACACCACCTCCCTCTACGAGATGTACCGCCTTTCCCGAGGTGGCTATATCATTGATGCTCCGGGCATAAGGGGTTTCGGCCTCATTGACCTGGAGAAGGAGGAAATCGCCAAATATTTCCCGGAAATGCTGCGCTTCGCGGACGACTGCCGTTTCGTACCGTGCACGCACACCCACGAGCCCGGCTGCGCCGTCAAGGCCGCCGTCGATGCGGGCCTGATCAGCCCCGAGCGCTACAATTCCTACCTCGGCATGCTCGAAGAAAGCGGCAAGTTCAGGTAGGCCATCCGTGACCTGCTCACCTTAATCCAAATCGGAAATAACCGAGTTGGCCAGCACTTTACCGATGGGGACACCATTAATTTGTAACTGTTCCCAAACCCGCGTCGGGTCTTCGAAAGTTGCCAAGATTTCTCCCGAAGAACAGGTTTGAGGATACCCCTCTTTCCCGGCCTTTGTGTATTCGCACTTTCCATCCCAGTTCGGATTGGGATAAATACGCCGGACTTCGATAGGGGTCTTCTCGGTTTCTATAGTGTACCACTGCCGGTCTTCAATCCAATAGAACAGGACATTCAGGCCGACTATCTCAACGATATATCTGAATATAGTTTCCGGGTTATCGGATTGGGCATCTTTTTTAATTGTTTCAGACCATCCCAAGTCCTCTTCTGCTATGGATTTATCCCCGTCGAACCCCACTTGCCAGAAATTTGAAATAATTACATGTCTATCCATAATCTTAGTGTTTTGAATTAAATGCTTGCGCGAGTTTTACCAAGCGAGCATCACGATCTGAAAGTTCATGATTGTTATGTTTGCTGTGTGTTTTTCTGCCTACTACCGTACTATTCCAATAATGAGTGTGAGGCGTGACGCCCGGGTTCATATCGACACTTTTAACCAATTTGTGGTTTTTAAAGTAGTAGATATGCTCAATCTGTTTGCGCTCTTTGGAATAAGAGAACTGAATTACCAAAATATTCTGACACATTTTTACATTTTTATATCAAAAAAGTTCCCGATTTTTCGGGAACTAACCAAATGCAATATAAAAAAGTTTTATAGCAAAAGAAAGCCTACTTCCGGCGCCTGAGGCGGGAGAGGAGAGAGAAGCCGATGGCGGCCCAGTTGAAGAGCTTGCGGCCACTGCTGAAGATACCGCTGACGCTCTCGACGGGCTTGAGCGCGGCACGGATGTGGCGGTAGTCCTTCTCGAGGGCCCGCCGCTGCGATGCCTCCTCGGTCTTGAGGGCATCGAGCGCAGCTTTGAGCTGCTCCGCATTCTGTATGTCAGAGTACTTCGCCATTGTCGTCAGAGCCGTTTTCAGAGCCGTAGAACACATTGATGAACAGTTTCACGAAGAGATTGTGAAACAGCTTCTTGCGCATGGCGATGAGAATCGCCAGCACCACGAGGAAGAAGCCCAGCACGATCACCGTCCCCCACGGGGAGCCGACCAGCTGGTTGAGCCACTGCAGCTGGAGGAATGCAAAGAGCCCCAGCACTATGGAGAGCACGACGAATATCAGCAGGTACGAGAGCACCTGCCCCAGAGCCGTCGCAAGGCCCCGGGTCGCCTGAAGCTTGATCTGGTCGGTGCGGATGTCGGCATAGCGCTTCGCATCCCGCGCCAGACGCTCAAGGTCGTTGAGACGCTCCTCAGCCATTACGCAGCCTCTTCGCTTGCAGGAGCCTGAGCCTCCTGCCCATCCCCGAAAGCATCTTCGAAGCCCGCCTCGAACTCGTCATCGGTCTTCTTGGCGAGCAGGTCGTCAAGCTTGTCAAGACCGCCGAGAACGGTGGATTTGACCTTTTTCCCGAGTTTACGGCCTTCTTCTGTCCTGGCAAGGGCCGCCACCAGCACACCAGCCGCCACTCCGGCAGCGAAGGTGAGGAATGATGAATCCTTTGACATATAGCTATTTGTTTTCGATAAGTTCGTAGTCGAGCAGCCTCTGCTCAAGGTTGGCGTTCTTGACCTTGACGCGCACCTTGTCACCGAGGCGGTAAACCTTGTGGCTGCGCCTGCCGACGAGACGGTAGCGCGCCTCGTCGAAGACGAAGAAGTCGGACTTGATCTCCCTGAGGGACACCATTCCCTCTATCTTGGTCGGCTCGACTTCCACATACATACCCCACTCCGTCACGCCGGACACCGTACCCTCGTACTCCTGCCCCACCTTGTCCTGCATGAACTCGACGAGTTTGTACTTGATGGAAGTGCGCTCCGCATCGGCAGCGACCACCTCGCGGGCGGACGCATACTTGCACTCCTCCTCGAAATGCTCCTTCTTCTGGCTGTCGCCGCCGGCAAGATAGATGGCCAGCAGACGGTGCACCATCAGGTCGGGGTAGCGGCGGATAGGCGAAGTAAAGTGGGTGTAGAACTTGAACGCAAGTCCGTAGTGGCCGATATTGTCGGTGCTGTAGCAGGCCTTTGCCATAGCGCGCAGGGCGAGGTTCTCCATCGCTGCGAACTCCGGCTTGCCCTTGGCGGAGTCGAGCAGGCCGCTGAGCGTCTTGGCGGCGCCGCGGCCCGTCAGCGGAGCCTCCGGGTCAATCTTGTGCCCGAATCCCTTGGCAAAGGTCAGCAGGCCCTGGAGCTTCATCTCGTTAGGCTCGCCGTGAATACGGTAAACGAAGGTCTTGGCCTTCTTGAGCGCCACGCCGTTCATCTTGCCGCCCGTCGCCACATACTCCGCGACGGTCCTGTTGGCAAGAAGCATAAACTCCTCGACAAGCCAGTTGGCCTCCTTGGAGACCTTCTCATATACATTTATCGGACGGCCCTCCGCATCCACCTCAACCTTCATCTCCGGACGGTCGAAGTCGATGGCTCCGGCCTTGCGGGCCTTGGCCTTGAACTTGGCCGCCAGGGCGTTGAGCGTGACTATGGCTTCGCCGAGCGAGTCTCCCTCCTGGACGCTCTCCGCCTCGATGTAGGCCTGAGCCTGATCGTAGGTGAGGCGACGGTTGGACTTGATGACGGTGCGCCCGATCCAGCGCGACTTGACATCCGCGCGCGGCGAAATCTCGAATACTGTGGAGAATGTGAGCTTCTCCTCATCCTGCCTCAGGGAGCAGAGCTTGTTGCAGAGCTTCTCCGGCAGCATAGGCACCGTGCGGTCCACGAGATATACTGAAGTGCCCCTGTCACGAGCTTCCTTATCCACAGGGGAGCCCGGCTTCACATAATATGACACGTCGGCGATGTGCACGCCGACCTCGTAGTTGCCGTTGTCCAGCTTGCGGAAGGAGAGCGCGTCATCGTAGTCCTTGGCGTCGTCAGGGTCGATGGTGAAGGTGAGCGTGTCGCGGAAATCCCGCCTGCCCTTGAGCTCCTCCGGCCCGATCTTGTCGGAAATCTGGTCGGCGGCGTCCTCCACCTCCTTGTCGAAGCGGTACGGCAGGTTGAATTCCGCCAGTATCGCGTGCATCTCGGTATCGTTCTTGCCCGGCTCGCCGAGCACATCGGTGATGTGTCCGCAAGGGTTGACCTCCTTACGGTCCCAGCGGTCCACGACGGCGGCGACCTTCATCCCGGAGACTGCCCCGAGACGGGCCGCCTCCTCGGCATCGACTTCTATGTCGTAAGGCATCGAGCGGCTCTGCATCAGCACCCAGGCCTGTGCGCCCACGGTGTGCAGGATGCCGACGAAGGGTTTGCGGGAGCGTTCAACTATCTCCACGACCTCGCCTTCGCGGCGCTTGTCCTCGCCCTTGCCTTTCTCTCTCGTGACTGCAACCCTCACCGTATCGCCGTCCAGGGCGTGGCGGGTCTTGGATGCCTTGACGAATATGTCTTCCTCCTCTCCCTCAACCAGCACGAAGATAAATCCCTCTCTGGTCATCTGGACCTTCCCGGTGTACTGCGGGAATTCCTTGTGGCGGACCTGGTGTCCGCTGCGGCGTCTTGAGTTTCTGCTTCTGTTCTTGTTTCCTTTTCTGTCCATAATGACACAAAGCGTTATCTTATATTACTTTACTGCCGTGAGCAGCTTCATCCCGGAGGCGGAAGGCTCGATGGTGAGCTCCCCTTCGGATGCGAATGCGAGGATGGTCTCCCCCGCCTTGAGGCAGAGCGACGACTCTGCGGACCGCACTCTTCCCTCCCCTTCCATGCAAATCAGGACTATGAAATCCCTGCAGTCGGAAAGGCTCCTCACATAAGGCGCGTCCAGCTCGAGAAGGCCCGTCTTGAAATACGGGCAGTCCACGAGCGTAACTTCCTCGTCCCTGCACGGAGTGTAAGGGGTGCGGTATTCCGGATAAACCTTATAGTCTATGGCATCCTTGGCGAGCTCGGTGTGGAGCTGCCGCGGCTTGCCGTCCAGACCCGGACGATTGTAGTCGTAGATACGGTAGGTAATATCCGAAGTCTGCTGGATCTCAGCGAGATAGCAGCCGGCGCCGATGGCATGGACCCTACCTGCCGGGAGGAAGAACACATCCCCCTCGCTCACGTCGTGTGAAGCGAGAACGGAGACGATTTCGTCGCGGCGCACCAGTTCCTCATACTGCTCAGGATCAATCTGAGTGCGGAATCCGCTCAGCAGCCTGGCCCCCTTGTCGGCACGGATTACATACCACATCTCGGTCTTGCCGTTGCAGTTGTGCCGGCGGGCGGCGAGCTCGTCGTTCGGGTGTACCTGTATGCTCAAATCCCGCTTCGCGTCGATGAACTTGATGAGAAGCGGGAATGTGCCCGGGTAGAGTTCGGTAATTTTGCGGCCCTTGTCCGGACCTTCGGAGACTACCGACTCGGAGCCGGGGACAGCGGAAAGCACCCACTTCTCGCTGCCCCAGACCAGAGTCTTGAGTATCGGTTCAAATTTGTACATTCTTCTATATAAGCGGTTCGGCGGTCATCGCCTCCGGCTGAGGGATGCCCATCAGCTTGAGGATGGTCGGTGCAACATTGCAGAGGGCGCCGTCCTTGACGCTCTTCACCTCGTCGCCCGCGCCGATCACGATGAACTGCACGAGATTGAGGGAATGTGCGGTGTTGGGTGTGCCATCCTCGTTGATGGCGTGGTCGGCGTTGCCGTGGTCGGCGGTGAGCAGGACCACATAGCCGTGTGCGAGGGCAGCGGTAACCACAGCCTCAACGCAGCCGTCGATGCAGCCTACAGCGTTGCAGATGGCATTATATACGCCCGTGTGCCCGACCATATCGCCGTTGGCGAAGTTGAGGATAATCATATCCTCCTTCTCGGAGCGGATGGCCTCGCAGAGCTTGTCAGTGACCTCGATGGCGCTCATCTCCGGCTGCAGGTCATAGGTAGCGACCTTAGGAGAGTTGACAAGAATCCTGTCCTCGTTCTCGAACGGAGTCTCGCGTCCGCCGTTGAAGAAGAAGGTCACATGGGCATACTTCTCGGTCTCGGCGATGCGAAGCTGCCTCCGTCCGGCCTTGGCGACGGTCTCGCCGAGGGTGTCCTTGACCTCCTCCTTGTCGAAGAGGATGTGCACGCCCTTGAATGAGGCGTCGTACGGGGTAAGGCAGCAGTAGTAGAGAGGCAGGGTGTGCATGCCCTCCTCAGGCATATCGTTCTGGGTCAGCACGGCGGTCAGCTCGCGTGCACGGTCGTTGCGGAAGTTGAAGAAGATGACGGCATCGCCCTCCTCCACCTTTGCGAGCGGCTTGCCGCCCTCAGTGATGACTACAGGCTTGATGAACTCGTCGGTAACTCCCTCGTCGTAGGATGCCTGGATGGCGGCGGTGGCGGAAGTGAATTCAGCGCCCTTGCCCTCCACGAGCATATCGTAGGCCTCCTTGACGCGGGCCCAGCGCTTGTCGCGGTCCATAGCGTAGAACCTTCCGCAGACGGTAGCCACCTTGCCGGTGGTCTGGGCCATCTTCTCCTCGAGCTCGCTTACGAATCCGAGTCCGCTGTGCGGGTCGGTATCGCGGCCGTCCATAAAGCAGTGCACATAGACGTCCTCGAGGCCCTCCTGCTTTGCCATCGCGAGGAATTCGTAGAGGTGGTCGAGGGAGGAGTGCACTCCGCCGTGGGAGCAGAGGCCGAAGAAGTGGAGCTTCTTCCCGCTCTTCTTGACATAGTCATAGGCGGCCTTTATCTCCTTGTTGTCGAGGAGCTTGTGCTCACGGCAGGCAATATTGATCTTGACGAGGTCCTGATAGACCACGCGGCCGGCGCCGAGGTTCATGTGTCCGACCTCGGAGTTGCCCATCTGTCCGTCAGGCAGGCCCACATATTCGCCGCAGGCGTGGAGGTGAGCCATAGGATACTTCGCGCGGAGCGAGTCGATGTACGGCGCGCCCTGCGTATAGATTGCATTCGAACGGTCGTGCTTTCCTTCGCCCCAGCCGTCGAGAATCATCAAAAGAACTTTCTTATTCATTTTATACTTACTAAACTAACTTTCTAGTCAATCAGGCCCCTGCCGCGAAGCATCGCAGCGGAGTCCGGCTCGCGTCCGGCGAAGGACTTGTAGAGGGTCATAGGCTCCTCGCTGCCGCCCTTCTCGAGGAAGGTCTCCTTGAACTTCTTTGCGAGCTCGAGGTCGAACACTCCGTTCGGCGAAGAGGCGAAGAAGCTGAACGCGTCCTTGTCGAGCACCTCAGCCCAGAGATATCCGTAATAGCCTGAGTTGTAGCCGCTTCCGCCGAACACATGGTTGAAGTAGGTGCTGCGGTAGCGGAAGGTGATCTCAGGGATGAGTCCGATCTCGTCAGCGACCTTCTTCTCGAACTCGTCGATGTCAACACCCTCCACACTGCCAAGCTCGTGCCACTTCATATCGAGCATCGAAGCCGCGCAGAGTTCAGTGGTCATGAAGCCCTGGTTGAACTTGAGGGCGTTGTTGATCTTGGCCACCAGCTCGGCAGGGATGACCTCGCCGGCCTCGTTTATGGCGTACTGTGCAAGGAGTTCAGGCTGGAACGCCCAGTTCTCGTTGAACTGGGAGAACATCTCCACGAAGTCGCGGGTAACGTTGGTGCCGCTGACGGACGGGTAGTGACACTTTGTCAGAAGTCCGTGCAGGGCGTGGCCGAACTCGTGGAATACGGTCTGCACCTCGTCGATGCTAAGGTACTCGGAGAGATTGCCCACATTGACGATGATAGGGCGCACTTCGTTGCCCTCGGCATCCACATACTGCTCGCGGATGTTGTTCATCCACGCACCGCCCCTCTTGCTTGCGCGAGGGAAGTAGTCGGTAGTGAATATGCCGAGCAGGGAGCCGTCGTCGGCGGTAACCTTGTAGGTGGTGACCTTCTCAGGGTTGTATGAAGGCACGCCTTCGAGCTTCTCCATATTGACTCCGTAGAGGGTCTTGGCGGCGATGAAGATGCCGCCCACCACATTGTCTATCTTGAAATAAGGCTTGGTGACGGACTCGTCGAGGTCATACTTGGCCTTGCGGACCTTCTCGGCGTAGTACCACCAGTCCCAAGGCTCGATCTTGGAGCCCTCAGGGAGCTTGCCGGCCTTGATGTCCTGGTCCATAACCGCCTGCATATCTGCAAGTTCGACCTTAGCCTTGGCGACTGCGGCCTTCATGATGCCGGAGAGAAAGGAGTCCACGGTCTCGGGGCTTGCGGCCATCTTGTTGGCAAGTGTATAGGCGGCTGAAGAGTTGTAGCCGAGTATCTTTGCCTTCCGGGTGCGAAGGTCCACGAGCTCGAGGATGAGCGCGGAGTTGTCGTTGGCGTTGCCGTGATGTCCGCGGCTGGTGTAGGCCTCGTTATACTGGCGGCGCAGCTCGCGGTCCTCGGTGGAGGTCATCTTGTCGGGGTATGCTGATACGCTGAATCCGAACTTCTCGCTGAACTCGTTGGACTCGGCGAGGATGTTGTTGCCTATCTTCTGGGTGAGCTCTGCCATGCGGGAGTTGATCTCGCGGAGCTTGTCCTGCTCTGCCTCAGGAAGGCCTATGCCCTCGCGCTCGAAGCCCTCGAAGGTCTTCTTGAGGACCATCTGCTGCTCGCGGGTGAGAGCGGACTGGTCGGCGTGATAGACTGCCGCAACTCTCTGGTAGAGTGCCTTGTTGAAGGAGATGTTGTCGCCGTGCCGGCTGAGCATCGGGATGGCCTCCTCCTGCACCGCGTCGAGAGCGTCGCTGCGGTCGGTCTCGCTGATGTTGAAGAGCACGCCCTGCACCTTGCTGAGCGTCCTGCCGGAAAGCTCGAGCGGGGTGATTGTATTGTCGAATGTAGGTGCGTCAGGGTTGGAGACGATGGCGTCGATCTCCGCGTTCTGCTCGTCTATGCCGGCCTGGATTGCCGGGATGTAATCGGATGTCTGGATCTTGTCGAACGGAGGGATTCCGTAAGGGGTGTCCCACTCCGCGAGGAAGGGGTTCTGTCTGCTTGTGCAAGCTGTCATAGCGATTGCGATTGCCGCGATTGAAAGTAATTTTTTCATACAACTATTCGTTAACTTCAATGTCGTCCAGGCTGTTTACGACCATCTGCACCTTGCCCTGGTAGAGGGAGAGGATGCCGGTGACGTTGATGGATTTCTCTCCCTTGAGCACGGCTTCCGGAATCTCGGTGTCGCCGAACTTGGAGTAGCCGCTGGTGCGAATCTGCACGCAGGTGCCCTTGCCGCCCTGCTGGGTGGAGAAGTAGTGGCTCACTGAGCCGGCGGCCTTCTCGATGTCAGGATAGCTAACATTGCCCTCGGCATCCACGACCTTGTGGTCGCCCACGGTGCCGTAGGTCTGGTCGTTGGCATTGCCGATCTTGACATCGTCCCAGATACCGGAGAGGAGGTATTCGGACATCTTGTTCTTGGACATCGCCCAGGTGGTGATGCCGGTGTCCTCGCCGGAGACGAAGATGCGGTTGGAGGAGAGCTTCTTGTTCTTGTTGGAATCAAGGTAGAGAAGCACGAAAGCTTCGTTGGTCTCCTTATAGCGGGAGTCGTACCAGCTGTAGTAGAGATTCTTGATGGTCACGAGCTTGCCCACATTGGAGTCGGTCGCCTGGGTGGCGTTGCTGCCCGGAATCTCGCTCTCGCTGACCACAACCGGCTCCGGCACGGACTCTACCGCACCCTTGTAGATGTGGGTGTTGATGAGGAGGGTGGACTCGAGATAGGAGGTCTCGTAATCCCCGGAAGGGTCCTTGAAGCCCACCTGCACCATACCGTTGCCGTAAGAAGCGCCGGACTTGTAGCCGTACATGCCGAGGCAGAGGTCACGGCAGCTGACATAGATGCGCTGGCCCTGCCTGTAATCGTTGTAGAGGCCGTTCTTGCCGACCTTAATCTCGATGCCGCCGGTCTCGTCCTGGATATAGAAACTCTTGTAGAAGTTGCCCGGACGGTCGGTGGTGCTGACAACGCCGGAGATGACGATGTTCTCGTCCATCACCCACGGAGTGCCGATTGTATATTTTTTAGCGAGTTCCGCAATCGTGTGGGTCGCGGTCATCGTGACCGGCTGCTCTGCTTCGGGCTCGTTGTACTTGACCGGGGACACCGGCTGGAACTCCTCCTTGAGGCTCTGGCACGATGCGAGCAGGACGATGGATGCGAATATGATAAGTGACTTTTTCATACGCCTAGAATCTGAAATAGAGGTTCAACATATAATTGGCACCCTGCATATAGAAGTACTTCGGGTCGAAGCGGTAGTAGCGGTCCTTGCCGTAGCTGCTGATGAGGCGCGTCTGCTCGTAGCCGCCGGTGCGTACCGAACGGTTGTTGAGCATGTTCTTGACCTCGAGCGAGAAGCCGAAGTTGTATTTGCGGTTGATGTACCAGCTCTTGCCGATGCTGCAGTTGAGCAGGAAATACGGGCTGAACTCCTCCTGGGCGGCCATGTACTCGACTTCCTGAGGGGTCTCGACCCCGTCGCCGCCGCTGCAGGCGAAGCTCGTCCTGTAGAGAGGGTTCATGTCGAGGTAGGTCTTGGCGAAGTACTGTCCGTTGAGCTCGAAGAACCAGTAGCTTGAGGTGCGGTAGTTGAGCGCGAGCTCGGTGGCGAGCTGAGGGGTGGAAGGCACATAGTGCTGCTTCCAGCCGGTGATGATGTAGTTGTCGTTAGCATCCACATCATAGATTGGGCTGCCGTCGTCCTCATAGCCTGCGACCTTGTAGATCGGATGGCTCTTCCAGTAAGGCACCTCGGCGTCGCGGATAATCTCGGCGCTGTTGTCCACGGTCTGGACCATGTGCGGGTTGCTGGTGTAGCAGTAGTTGCCGTAGCTGACCACGGCGCTGGCGCTGAGGCCGCTGATGAAGAGAGGCACCTTGGCTCCGAACTCGACGCCGATGTGGCGCTGGTCGATGCCGGTCATGGCGAAGTTGGTGAAGGAGTTCTGCGAGTCATCGTAGAAACTCATCACGTCGCTCTGGTCCTTGATGCCGGTGTAGAAGCCCGTGACGCGGAGGTTGATGCCGTTGGTGCCGCTGTACTGGTAGTTGACGTCGGCGGAGAGAGTCTTGGTAGTGGTGAGGCCGTCCACCAGCGAGTTGCGGGTGCGGACGGAGATGAATGCCTGGTTGAATGTAGGGGCATCGTTGAACCAGCCGGCGTTGACCGAGAAGCGGTGCCCGGCCTTGAGGTCGTAGGAAGCGCCGAACTTGACGCCTCCGGTGAGGAAGCGGCTGACGGCAGACTTGCCCTTTGAAGTGATTACGTTGCCCTTGCTGTCGTAGCTGGTGAGCACGCGGCCCTGGTAGCTGATCTCCTTGCCCTCGTCATCGAGTCCGGCGAAGAGTCCCTTGCGCACGAGGCCGTCACGCCAGAAAGCCTCGTAGCCGAAGTCCCCGGCAAGACTGACGTTCAGAGGTCCATGGGAGTAAGTACCGTTGGCCCAGAGCTTTGCGCGGCGGATCTGCGCGAGGTAGTCGTAGCCGTACTTGCCGCCCTGAGCAATCTGCTCGGCGGTGTTGCCGTGGGCGAAGAAGTAGTCGAGGTCATTCTGCACGAGGGCCTCGTTGGAAGCGAAGTCGCGCTCCGCGAAAGAGTCGATGTTGAGGTAATACTTGCCTCCGAGCAGGTCGTTGAGCTTCTTGTAGTTCTCGGTCCTGTTGATCTTGAAGTTGGCGCCGGCGCGGACGGTGAGGTCATTGGTCGGTATCCACTTCACGTTTGCCACGAGGTTGATGTCGTCCTGGTCCACGCGGCGCTCCTCGAGGGCATATTTGCTTCGTCCGCCTTCGCTGTTGTAGTTGACATTGTAGAGGCGGTCCCAGTTGAGGTGCTGGTAGTTGGCCATGGAAGAGGTGTGGTGGGTCCAGGAATAGCTGGCCCACTCGGCCTTCTCCTCGTTGACGCGGTTGTAGTCGCTGTCCTCCATATAGTAGTAGGACGGGAGGTTGCGGTAGTAGTCAGGACGCGGGTCCTGCGCATCGTACCAGTCGAGAGCGGTGTAGCCGTTGTAGCCGCTGCGGTAGAGCAGCGTCGCGCCGGCGGTGAGCTCCTCGCTCGGGGTGTATTCGTATTTGAGCACGACCACAGGCTCGAAGGTCTTGCGCACGCGGGAGTTGCGGACGCGCCCGTCCTGGTAGCCCCAGTTGGAGTTGTACATATTGTCGCCCATCAGGTCATAGACCTCCTGGGTGGAAGCGTTCTGTGCGCCTCTCTGTCCCGGGGCCGCGAAGGCGATAAGGGAGAGCTTGTGCTCGTCGGAGAATTTCTTGCTCACGCCGGCATAGGCTGAGACGGCACGGTAATATACACCCTCAACCCAGTCGTTGCCGCCGAGGCGGGTGGATACGTTGAAGGCATAAGACCAGCCGTTGTCAAGCTCGCCGGAGGCGTAGGAAGCCATCAGGCGAAGCCTGTAGAGTGCGGAATTGGAGAGGACCGAGAACCTCCATCCCGTACGCACGGCAGAAGGCACGGCGGTGATGTTGGTGAGTCCGTTGTAACGGCCGTTGCCGAAATCGGAACCCTCAAGTCCTATGGTAGAATCCTTGGAGCGCATCGCCTCGTTGAGACCGGTCCAGAGGGAATATGGAGAATATCCGGTGAGCGCGTCATTGAGAGGCACGCCGGCGAGATAGACATCCTGGGACTCGGAATTGTAGCCCCTGTTCTTGAAGCGGACTGAGCTGAATCCGTAGCCGGCCACGCTGGTATAGACATCGTTGGAGCCGAAGAGGATGGTCGGGGCGTCGGAATAGCCGCTGTCATCGAGGTCGAACTCGGCGAAGTTGGACGCATCGGCATCCTCAACGCGCGAGCTGCGGGTGAGGGTGACGAACATCAGGTCGCGGATCTTGCCCTCCTCAACGGTCACGTTGACCTGGGTCGGGAGGAAGTCCGCCGCGCTGACCTTGAGGGTATAATGCCCGTCCTGGAGCGACTCGAAGAGGAAGACTCCGTCCGCGCCGGTGGTGAGGCTGCGGGAATAACCGTCAGAGCCGAGGATTTCGACCTGCGCTCCCGTCACCGGGACTCGGTCGCCGCGGCTGACCACGGCCGCCTTGATGCCGCCGCCGAAGCCCTGCGCGAAAGCGCTCAGGGAGAGCAGCAGGGAGAGTATCAATAAGACTGTCTTTTTCATTATTTACCTATTACTATGTAAGTTGGATAGTGGTCTGAATAACCTCCGATGAAGGCTCCGTTGGAGAATGTGCGGAACGGCGTATCCTTGTACTGCCCGCTCTGCTGGGTCATGAACGGTTTTTTGAAAACGCGTCCGTAGTAGCCCTTGCGGTGAATCTGACGGATCCGGAGCCCGCCGTCCGGGGCGGCCGCCAGGTTGTAGTTCGCGAGAATTATGTCATAGATATTCCAGGTGCCCTGATATGCGAGCGAGCCGTAGCCGTCGGCGAGCATGCGGGTGAACGGGGAAAAGAAGTCCCCCTGCTTCACATCCGTGATATTCTCCTTGCCGTGCAGCCACTTGGCTATGCTGTCGTCGGTAGGGTTATCGTTCATATCGCCCATCACCACGATCTTGATGCCCGGGTACTTCTGCTGCATCATCTGCGAGTGCTTGTAGATGATTTCGGCGCCCAGAGACCTCAGGTCGCCGCCCTTGCCTCCGACACGGGACGGGAGGTGAGCCACATAGAATGCGAACTGCTCCCCCTCGATGGTGCCGTGCACCATAAGGATGTCACGGGTGCGGAACGCCTTCTGCTCGGCCTCGCTGAGAGTAATGTCAACGTCCGTGTCCCCGAAGGAGAACGGAATCGACTCGCTGTCGAGGTAGGTGAACTGGTCAGGACGGTAGAGCAGGGCTACATCGATGCCTCGGCGGTCCGGGCTGTCGTAGTGCACGATCTGATAGTTGGCGGCGGCGATGTCCTTGGCTGAGACAAGGTCCTCAACCACGAGGCGGTTCTCCACCTCGCTGAGGCCCAGGATGGTATGGAAGACTCCGTTGTCGTCTTTCATCGCCTTGATGACGCGCGCTATATTGTTTATCTTCTTGTCATACTTGGTCTGCGTCCACTTGTAGCTGCCGTCGGGCAGGAAGTCGTTGTCGTTCTTGACCGGGTCGTCGTAGATGTCGAAGAGGTTCTCGACATTGTAGAATCCCACGACATAGCTGTGCTTCTGCGCGCAGGCGCTCAGGCTCACGAGAAGCAGGGCGAATATGTAGAATATCCTTTTCATTGTCAACTAATTGCTTTTCCACCAGCTGTCGACGGTGGACTCGACCTTGTCGGCCTTGCTCTCACCTATCTTGCCGGGGAGATTGGCGAAGAAGTCCACCCCGAGCTGCTCCTCGAGAGCGTCGATGCTCATCAGCTGGGTGGACATTATGGCATCGTCGGAGTAAGACTGATGCTTGAAATAGAATGCTATGCCGATATAGCCTCCGGTGGACTTGCCGATGCTGCCGCCTTTCTTGTAGCCCAACAGGGCCTTGAAATAGCCCGTAGGGACCGTGACCTTGGCTCCGAGGTTATCGTAGGCATATTGAGTGGAGGACTTGTAGTCGGCGCCGGTCGCGACGTAGAGGGTATCCATCTGGTAGCACCAGTTGCGGACCTTGCCCTCCAGAGTCGCCCAGGCAGCCTCGTTGAGTTCTCCGCGCTGCGGGGTCATGTTGGTGAAGTAGAAAGTCGATACATTGGCGGTCAGCCTGTCGGCGGACGGCAGCTGGTGGCCGCGCTCGTAGCCCGAAGAGAAGCCTTTATAGAGGCAGGACTGGTCCGCACTCGGCACCAGGGGGTCATAGCCCCACTGGTTGGTACGGGAACCGGAGCCAATAAGGTCCTTGTTGAGCGGGTAAGCCACGCAGAATGAAATCTTCGCATCCTTGTCGTAGTAGAACGAATAGTTGCGGACCTTCTTGCCGCCGACGGTCATGTCGTGGCTGTAGAATTTCAGATTTGAGTCGTTCAGCGCGGGCAGTTCCAGCCATCCGGCTTCAGCCAGCGGCTGCGCCTGCGAAAGCCTGACTGTCGACTCCCTGCCGGAGCAGTTGAGGGTCAGGGTGCAGCTGCGGTCGCTCTCGGGCGGGGTCGCTTCCCACGACAGGACTATCCCCGAAGTGTTGCCGCTTCCGGAAGTCTTGTCCACGCTTGCCCAGGCCTCCTGCGAGTCGCCGAAATCCAGACGCAGAGTCCAGGATGAGAAGGCCGTGACCTTGATAAACTGCTGTCCGGCACCTGTACCCAGAGAGGCGTTCGGCACCGTGAGGACGACTTCGCCCTGCCCCGCAGCCCCCTGCAAGCCGCAGGAGGCTGTGGACGACAGGAGCGAGAGTATCGCAATGCCGATGAGCAGGTAGGATTTACTCAGCTGCAAGATAAGCTAC
>CAVAID010000018.1:0-33674 GCA_963588685.1 bacterium | reverse complement strand
AGAAATTGTCGGAGGCGCAAGCTCTCCCGTCCTCTTTTCTCTCATCTGGTATTCTGAAACCACATGGTCCGTATCCCATTGAGACTCATCATCGTGCTTGAGTTTGTAGTTCAGAATCCCGACTACATACACAGGTTGCAGCGAAGTATAGATTCCGCTCCTCTCCAGGTTCATCCTGAACAGGCCGCTGCCATAATAGACGCACCGCTCGAAGAATACAATAGCGTGGAAGTGAAACGTTTGACATAGTGTAAGTCATTTCTAAGTTATACATATTTCCCCTCGGACCTCCGAGGATTGTTCGCAAGGTAGACATAATTTTCGGGACCAGCGCAAATGAAACAGAAATTATTTTTCTTTACTCCGACTCACGTCGCTTCGACAAATGACATAATTTTTGAGTACATTGCCCCTGATGTCCGTAAATGCTATAAATGATTGTTATGAAACGAATCCTTTCCCTAGTGTCCGCCGCACTGCTTTCCGCTCCGCTGCTTTCCGCGCAGGTGCCGGAGGCTCAGACCGGATGCTGCACTCCCGATAACGTCCGCCAGTGGGAGGACGAGTGCCGTCCCGCACTGCTGGAAACCTTCCGTACCGAGATGTACGGCCATTCGCCCGAGGACTGGTCCGCCGTCCGCTACCGGGTATTTGACGAATGTCCCGATGCGCTCGGCGGCAAGGCCACCCGCAAGCAGGTCAGGATACTCTGGGAGGGCAAGGAAGACGGAGCCTGCACCGATGTGCTGATCTATTATCCCAATTCCTGCAAGGGGAAGGTGCCGGTGCTGCTCGGGCTTAACTTCGAGGGCAACCAGACCGTCACGACCGATCCCGGGGTGAAGATTTCCGAGGCTTACGCCGAGGACCCCGGATACCTCTTCAAGTGTACGGGCGTCGTCAACCACCGGGCCACCGAGGCATCCAGGGGAAGCAATGCCGACGATTGGCCGATAGATCAGATTCTCGACCGCGGCTACGGCATCGCTACCGCCTACCGCGAAGAAATCGCCACCGATGTGAAACCTTATTTCTCCACCGGTGTGCACACGGTCTATCCGGAGCTGCAGGAGCGAGAAGACAACTTCTCCACCATTTCGGCCTGGGCCTGGGCCCTGTCAAGGATTGCCGACTATCTCGTCACCGACGGGAGGGTTGATACCTCGCGGATTGCGGTGTTCGGATTCTCGAGATTCGGCAAGACGGCTCTCTGGGCCGGCGCTCAGGACGAGCGTTTCAGCGCCGTCATCAGCCAGATGTCGGGCGCGGGCGGAGCCAAGCTCTTCCGCCGGCACAAAGGCGAGGATATCCACCGTCTCTGCACGGTGTTCCCGCACTGGTATTGCCGCAATTTCAGAAAGTATATGGACAAGGACTCGTCTCTGCCGTTTGACCAGCATCAGATGATGTCTCTCATCGCTCCGCGCGCGCTCTATGTGTCAAGCGCCGTGGACGACAGCCTCTCCGACCCGGAAGGAGAGTATCAGGGCTTTATCGCCACTCTTCCGGTCTACAGGCTCTACGGCTCCGAACCGCACGTCGGCTACCACATCCGCCCCGGCGGACACGATGTGCTCCCTTCGGACTGGAACTCCTATCTTGACTTTCTCGACACCGTGTGGCCGATGAAATAAAACAGCTTGATTATGAAGAGAAGAATACTTGTAGCTCTGTTGACGGCGATAACCGCCGCGTGCTGCTTTGCGCAGTCTGTGACCATCGATGAAATCGTCCTCGGCAACGCCGCTTCGGAGAAGAGGCACAGGCTGTCGTCGGACGGCTCGCAAATCATTGAAGGGGCGCTCGGCGAGGCCATAATGCGCAACTGGCCGGAGATAGGCAAATACCTCGACACCCCGTTCGAGGACAGAATCGAGGGACGCACGCGTCGCGAGCTCTGGGTGGACGAGGTCTGCTACAGGACGAGGATGCGAAACGCCGACCATGAGTTTACATTTGTAATAGAACCGATAGTCAACTGATACCGATGAGACGGATATTGCTCTCCATCCTGCTGCTTGCGGGTCTCGTCCCGCTCCGCGCCGCCGACTTCGACATCTTCAGCGCATCCCGCTGATAGCCGTCAATGTGGACAGCCTGAGCATATACCGTCTGCAGACTTCCGCCTCCGGCGATGCAGTGCTGCTGCACAATGTAAGTAAATCCGATATCGATCCAAATATCCGTGTCAAATATGAATAGAACCATAAGCCTGCTTGCCGCCGTCTGCGCGGCGCTAAGCCTTTCCCTGCGCGCCTCAGCTGCCGAGTGGCAGTGGTCCGTGAGCATCCCGTCCGTCATCTCCGACGAGACCGGCGACCACCCGAGGGCGTTCCTCTGGATACCGTCCGACTGCGCTCAGGTCAGGGCTGTTGTAGTGGGACAGCACAATATGTGCGAGGAGAACATCTTCAACAACGCAGTCTTCCGGGAGAGGATGAGCGAAGCGGGGGTTGCCCTTGTCTGGATATCACCGATTCTGAATTTCCCCTGGGACGTGACGAGCGGCTGCAACGAAGCCCTGCTCGGCGCGCTGGACGACCTGGCGGAAGTCAGCGGCTACTCCGAGCTGCACGTCGCCCCGATTGTCCCGCTGGGACATTCCGCGATGGCGACATATCCCTGGAACTTCGCCGCCTGGAACCCCGAGCGCACGCTTGCAGTGATCTCCTACCACGGCGACGCTCCGCGCACCAACCTCACCGGCTACGGCGGAGCCAACCTCGAGTGGGGCCGCACCCGCAACATAGACGGCATTCCGGGCCTGATGGTGGAGGGAGAATACGAGTGGTGGGAGGCCCGCGTGACCCCGGCGCTCGCGTTCCGGATGATGTATCCGGGCAGCTGCGTCTCCTTCCTCTGCGATGCCGGAAGGGGCCACTTTGACATCTCCGACCGCACGGTGGACTACATCGGGCTCTTCATCCGCAAGGCGCTGGAAACCAGGCTACCGGACTCCGTGGACTGGACCCGTCCCGTCGCGCTGAAGAAGCTCAATCCGCGCGACGGCTATCTTGCCGAGCGCTGGCGCACCGGCACCGCCGAGCCTCAGGGCGAGGTGCGTACCGCCCGCCTCAAAAAGCAGCCCAAGCGCTCCCGCCCTGCGCCATATTCGGAGTACAAGGGCGACAGTCACGACGCCTTCTGGTACTTCGACCGCGAGATGGCGGAGCTCACCGAAGAGATTTATCGTCAGGACCGCGATATGCTGCCGCAATATCTGAGCTTCGAGCAGGACGGGGAACTTGTCCCGTACAATGCCTCCTCGCACGTGACTCTGTCCTTCCCGTTCCGGCCTGAAGCCGACGGGGTGACTTTCCACCTCAAGCCTGTCTATACCGACAGCCTGCGCACTTCCCTCATCGGGCAGCATTCTGAGGCGACCCCGCGCATCTGTGACATATACGGCCCGGTACGGCAGATTGACGATACTACCTTCACTCTGAGCTTCTACCGTATGGGTACATCCAACCCCAAGCGCCGCGCCAGCATCACGCTCATCGCGAGCGCCGGTGGCGACTCCCGCTACAAGGAGACCGTGCAGGAGATAGGTATGAGATTCCCTTATCCGCTGACGGAGGGCAGGAGCCAGCATATCAGTTTCCCTGCCATCTCCGACATCGGTGCCGACGAGGGGAAGGTGGAGCTCCGCGCCACCTCCGACTCCGGCCTGCCGGTATATTACTATGTCAAGGAGGGACCTGCCGAAGTGGTAGGCAACGAATTGGTACTCACAAAGATACCTCCACGCAGCAAGTACCCGGTCAAGGTGACTGCAGTCGCCTGGCAGTACGGCATCGCCGGTGAGGTGCAGACCGCCGAGCCGGTGGAGAGGAGTTTCAATGTCTATCCTTCCCGCCGCTCCGTCCCCAAAACGGCCGCTGCATCTGAAGTGAAGCCTTTCCCGCTCAGCAGCGTACGGCTGCTTCCCAGCCGCTTCCGCGACAACCTGCAGCGCGACTCGGTCTGGATGATGTCCATCTCCACCGACCAGCTCCTGCACAGCTTCCGCACCAGCTCCGGGGTCTATGCCGGACTCGAGGGCGGATATGATTCGCTGCGCAAGCTCGGCGGCTGGGAGTCCCTCGACTGCGAACTCCGCGGCCACACGACGGGGCACCTCCTCTCCGCCTATGCGCTGATGTACGCTGCGACCGGCGAGGAGTGCTTCAAGGCCAAGGGCGACAGCCTCGTCGCCGGCCTCTCCGAAGTCCAGAAATCCTATGGCAACGGCTACCTGAGCGCATTCCCTGAGGGACTGATAGACCGCAACATACGCGGGGAGAGGGTCTGGGCTCCGTGGTACACTCTCCACAAGATAGCCGCCGGCCTGCTGGATCAGTACAATCTCGCCGGATCGCAGCTGGCTCTTGAAGAGCTCAAGGGAATGGCCGGCTGGGCCTACGCCAAACTTTCCCCGCTCAGCGAGCAGACCCGCACCGTGATGCTCCGCAACGAGTTCGGAGGCATAGGCGAGGCGTGGTGGAACCTCTACTCCATCACCGGCGACAGCCGCCACCGCTTCCTCGCGGAGTTCTTCGTGCAGGACGAGGTGATCGGGCCTCTGAGGGAGGGCAAGGCCGATTTCGGGACCAAGCACACCAATACCTACATCCCGAAGGTCATAGCCGAGGCGCGAAACTATGAGCTTAACGGCGACCCGGCAGCCCGAGGGGCTGTGGAGTTCTTCTGGAGCGAAATGCTCGCCCACCATATCTTCGCTAGCGGGAGCCTCTCCGACAAGGAGCATTTCTTCCTCCCGGAGGAGGTCTGCAGGCACATCAGCGGCGTGACGGGCGAGACCTGCTGCACCTACAACATGCTCCGCCTTGCGCGGCACATCTTCTGCTGGAACCCTTCGTCTGACGTAGCCGACTACTATGAGCGGGCGCTCTGCAACCACATCCTCGGCGGACAGAACCCCGCCGACGGGATGGTATCGTATTTCCTGCCGCTCAAGAGCGGGACGCACAAGGTTTACAGCACCCCTTACGACTCATTCTGGTGCTGCGTGGGCAGCAGTTTCGAGTCCAATGCCAAGTACGGCGAAAGCATCTGGTTCCACGACGACAACACCCTCTATCTCAATCTCTTCATCCCGTCCGTGCTCTCCGACGGCAAGTTCGGCGTGAGGCTTGAGAGCGACTTCCCGGAGAGCGGCAGAGTCAAGTTGACCCTTACCTCTGCCGGCAGCTGGACCCTTGCGCTCCGGCAGCCTTACTGGAGCGGGAAGCCTTCCGTCAAGGTCAACGGCAGCAAGGCCAAGGTCAAGCAGCTTGACGGCGGGTATCTCGGCATCCAAAGGAAATGGAAGGAGGGCGATACCGTGGAAATAGTCTATACCATGGACTACCACATCGAGCCTGCCTCCGGCGACCCTTCGGTGGGTGTCGTGATGCGCGGCCCGCTCGTCCTCGCCCGTCCTCTCGGGACGGAGGGCTTCGTGGACCCGCAGCCTGTCTCGGACCCGGGCAAGCACAACGATTATTATACCTACGACTACCATATTCCTGCCGGCATCACGGACTTCGCTCCGCTCCCGACGGACTACTCCGACCTGGTGCCGCTCTACAGCATCCACGGCGAACGTTACGAAGTTTACTGGAAACTATCCGAATAATCAGACTCTTATGAAGAAAATACTGCTCACCTCACTGCTAACTCTCGCCACTGCGGCGGCATTCGCCTCCGAGCACCCCCAGATATATGTTTCCGACTCCGACAAGGCTTCCCTCAGGGACAAGGTCGAGAACTGCGAGTGGGCCTCCGGGGCATACTCGCGCCTCAAGGCCAAGATTGATCCCTATGCCGAGCGTCACCGGACTGACCCGGAGTGGATAGTGTCGCGCCTCGCGATGTACTGGAAGGACGGCGAACACTACACCCAGTGCTACCTCAAAGACCAGAACTGGGAGCGCGGCGAGGGCAACGCGCCCGTGCCGACTGTGCGTATGCCGGGCATGCGCATCTGGAACAACTACAACAACGTCCCTCTCGAGGAGCGGACTCCGTACAACGAGACCGGCGATATGTGGGGTATAGACCGCAGCAATCCGTCCGCCCCTAAGGTGCTTGTGCCTTACAGGCAGTCGGGCCATATGATCCGCGGCAACAATGCCGAGATCCTCACCCTCGCCGAAGAGGCATCGTTCCTCTACTGGCTGACCGAAGACGAGAAGTACGCCGCTTTCGCCGCCGACATCTTTACTGTCTGGCTCGCAGGTACTTACTATATGAATCCTATCCTCGACCCCGGGAAGTCCTCGGGCGGAGTCGGAGGATATGAACCGGGCGGAATCCTCGGCTACTACGACTACGAGCAGATCCACGACGACCTTGCGATGCACGCCGCCGTCGCCTACGACTTCCTCTACCCCTATCTGATGCGGCACCCTTCTTCCGCCATCGCCGCCACAGGGAAGTCCCTGCCGGAAGTGGCCGGGACAGTATTCAAGCGCTTCATCGACATAGGCTTCGTGCGCGGCGGCAAGAGCGGCAACTGGAACGTGAACGGCTGGAACATAATGCTCCGCCCGATTCTCGCTCTGGAAGAGAATGATTTCTACCCCGACGGCAAGGGCCGCTCCTGGTATCTTCACTACCTGACGACGGAATCTACCCAGTACCACGATGCCATCCCTGACATCCTCAAGGTCTATGACCCCGTGACCGGTCTCTGGCCCGAGGCTCCTGGCTATGCCTTCAGTACCGTTTCGATGCTGCTGGACTTCTCCACCCTGCTCGGACGCTGCGGGATTGACATAATCGCCGACAACCCGATAATGCAGAAGGCAGCCCTCGCGGCATTCCCGTGGATGGATGACAGGGCCAATATGATAGTCTTCGGAGATTCGAGGGGAGGCAGCGCCAACTTCAGCAATTTCGAGATTCTGCTCAGCTATTATTCGCAGGCCGGCGACAGAGTCAATCTCTCCCGCGTGGCCTCTGCCCTGCGAACGGGCATCGGGACCGGCGCGTACAAAAGGGAAAACGCTGACTGGAAAGGCATCTGCACCTATCTTGCTGACATCCCGGCGACCGACTCCGCCACCTCCACGGAAAGGACGTCCTACTCGCCGTTCCACCGCGTCGTTACCATGAAGAGCTCCCGCGGCAGCGAGAACCTGATGGCGGTGCTTTACGGCGGGCGCAACGGCTCGCATCTCTCCGCCAACGGACTCGCACTGCAGCTCTACGGCTTCGGCTGGGCTTTCGCCCCCGATGCTGCCGCCTATGAGTCCTACTGGAGTCCGGACTACCGCTACCATCAGTCGGCCACCGGAAGCAACACCATCCTGCCGGGCTATACCGAGGGCGAGGTCACAATCAGGACTTTGGAGCCGTCGGTGGGCGATAAAGACTTCGTCAACTCCGCCTCCGTCAACCCCGATATCAATGTCTGCGATATGCAGGCTTCTGAGAAGCGCAGGACCGTGGCCATCGTGCGCACCGGCTCCGCCGACGGCTACTACATAGACATATTCCGCTCCGACCGGAGCGACAACGACTATATCTTCCACAACATAGGGACCTCGCTCGCCCTGCAGGACGGCGGCGGGCAGGCTCTTCCTCTTGCCGCCGCAGAAGGTTTCGGCAAGACTTACGGCGAGGGCTACAAGTGGTTCCGGAATCTCCGCAGCGCGGAGTGGGACGCTGACTTCAGGGCAGTCTGGAGCGTTACCCCGGAAATCTCCATGAACATGTGGATGACGGGCGCAGCGGGAAGGAAACTCTATGCCGCTGAGGCGCCTTATACCACCTTACATCCTGAACTCACTCCGGACGGGGTCAGCGCCCCTCCGGGAGTCACCCCGACCCTTATAGTCCGTCAGGAGAGCAACAATGCCAAGTCCTCCCCGTTCATCGCGGTGTTCCAGCCCGTAAAGGGCGGGAAGCCGACTGTCATCGGAGTCGAGAAACTCGTCTCCGATGAGGAGCGCGCCGCGCTCTGCGTCAGCTCGGAGGGCTCCCGTAAGGACTATGTCTTCAGCGCCGACGCTTCCAGCCCGTTCTCCGGGACTGCGGGAGTGGACTTCAGCGGCACCTTCGGCCTTGTCACCGAAGTCGCGGGCAGAGTAAGCCAACTCTATATGGCTGAAGGACTTGAAATATCCGCCGGCGGCTGCTCCATTAGCGCCGACAACCCGGTCTCCGCCTCGCTCTATCAGAAGGATGGCCGCTGGTTCTACTCCTCTACAGGCGAAGTGCGCCTCAGCGTAGAAGGACGCGAATATTCCTTGCCGGGCAGCGAAGGCCGCGAAGTCTGCCTGACCGCGTTCAACGGCAAGACCCTCAGCCTCAGCTCTCCTGACGGCTCGCACGAAGTGGAGTTCTCACTCGCGAAGAAGGGTGAACTGAGCTACAGCGTCAGCTTCAAGGGAAGTCCGGTGCTCGAGCGCTCCCGCGCCGGCCTGGATATGGACAACCGCGTCTGGGAGATGGCTCTCGGCGTGCGCGACCTGGTGCAGCCTGCCTGCTGGATGGACCCCTTCGAGGTGGATTCGGTGGCGTATCACCCGGCCGTGGATTCGCTCCGCCACCCGTTCTACGGCGAGCGCAGCACGGTGCGCGACGCCTACAACTCCGCCACTATGTACCTCTCCCGCAAGGACGGATCGGACTACAGGCTCAATGTCGAGGTGCGCGCCTACAACGAGGGCATAGCCTTCCGCTATTTCCTCCCGGAGCACCCCAAGGCCATATTCCACAAGGTCAAGGCCGACCTTACGGAATACACCTTCCCTGCCGGGACGATGGCGTGGAGCGAGCAGTGGGCTCAGGCCCGATTCGAGCGCCTGGCAATCAATGACATACACCATCCTGTGGAGCGCGCTCTGACAGTTGAACTCCCCGACGGTGCGTGGGCGGCTCTCGCCGATGCCGACGTGGACGACTGGTGCCTTACCAAGTTTGTCGCTTCATCCGAGAAGGACAATACCCTCACTTCCGTGATGTACAGCCCGGTGGATGCTGTAACTTACTTCGCCACCCCATGGAAGATAATAATGGCCTCCGACACCCCGGGCGGGCTGCTGGAGCACAACTCCATCATCGAGGGCCTCAATCCGCCGTGCGCAATCCCGGATGCCGCCGAGTGGGTGAAGCCGGGCAAGATAATGCGCGAGACCACCATCAGCACTGAGGGTGCAATCGCCACCATAGACTTCTGCGCGGCCCACAACATCCCGTATATGCTCTTCGACTGGAAGTGGTATATGCCGTGCACCTCGCACGACGGCGACGCCACCAAGGTGGTTGACAAACTCGATATGCCGCGCGTAGTCGCCTACGGCAAGCAGAAGGGCGTGGGAATCTGGCTCTATGTCAACCAGCACGCCCTGATGAAGCAGGCCCGCGAACTCTTCCCGCTTCTCAGGGAATGGGGGATAGTCGGGGTCAAATCCGGCTTCGTGCAGTATGCGAGCCACCGCTGGGCCACCTGGCTGCACGACCTCGTGCGGCTTGCGGCCGACAATCATCTGATGATGAACATCCACGACGAGTTCCGCCCGTCAGGCTTCAGCCGCACCTATCCGAACCTGCTCAACCAGGAAGGCATCTGCGGCAACGAGGAGTTCCCTGATGCCACGCACAACACGATACTTCCGTTCACGAGGATGATTAACGGCGCGGCCGACTACACCATCTGCTACTATGACAAGCGCCTCAAGACCACGCACGCCCACCAGCTGGCCGCATCGCTCGTGTTCTACAGCCCGCTGCAGACCATATTCTGGTATGACAGGCCTTCGTTCTATCAGGGTGAACCGGAAATCGAGTGGTTCGAAAACCTGCAGACCGTATGGGACGAGAGCAGGGTGCTGGACGGCGCTCCCGGGGAGAATGTGACCGTTGCCCGCCGCAATGGGGAGGAATGGTTTGTGGGGATGCTCGCCAACAATGACGGCTCCCGAGAGGAGATGCCGCTCAGCTTCCTCTCTCCCGGCAAGACCTACCTCGCCTACATCTATACGGACGGAGGCGACAAGGTCAAGACCCGCACCCAGGTGGAATGCCGCCGCCTGCTGGTCGATGCATCGATGACGATGCGATTCTCTCTCAAGCCGAGCGGCGGAGCTGCGCTGCGCTTCGTCCCGATAGACAGAAAGGCCGCCAAGGGTTACAAAAAGCTCAAGTCCTCCGCCGTTCTGTAGGGCTACAGCTCTTGCCTGCGGTAGTTTTTGACGGATTTGTCAGTATTCTTTTTTTATTTGATGACAAACGAGCCCTTGAGCCTTATGTCGGCAGACGAGGCGCCGACCAGCACTTCGAAGCTTCCCGGCTCGACGGTGAAGTGCATGTCCTTGTCCCAGAGGCCGAGGTCCTGCGGGGTGAGGGTGAAGCTGAGCTGACGGCTCTCGCCAGGACGGAGGCTCACGCGCTCGAAGCCGCGGAGCACCTTGGTGTAGGTGGTGACGCTGCTCACTTCGTCGTTGATGTAGAGCTGCACGACTTCGTCGCCCATGCGCTTGCCGCTGTTGGTGACTGTGCAGCTGACAGTTATATTGCCCTTGGCGTTCTGCTCCTCAGGTGTGACTGAGAGATCGGAATATTCGAAGCTGGTGTAGCTAAGTCCGTGGCCGAACGGGTAGAGCGCACCCCAGACGGAAGTCTTGCAAGGCTCGTCGGAGCCAGGCTTGAATGGGAAGGCGAACGGAATCTGTCCGACGCTCTTCGGGAAAGTGACGGTCAGCTTGCCGCCAGGGTTGTTGTCGCCGAAGATGGTCTCGGCCACTGCCTGTCCGCAGAATTCGCCCGGGAACCAGCCGTGGAGGATGGCCGGGACATGTTTGTCGGCCCAGTTGATGGTGGCGGCCCTGCCGTCGAGCAGCACGAGCACCACTGGCTTGCCGGTGGCGACCACTTTCTCCATCAGCTCCTGCTGCCTGCCCGGCAGGTCGAGACTGGTGCGGGAGCGCTCCTCGCGCACGGTCTGTTCGCTGCCTCCGAGCACCAGGATGACGGCATCGGCGGCTCTGGCCGTATTCACGGCTTCGCGAAGAAGCCGCTCCTCTTCAGGAGTCTTCTCAAAGTCCATAAGTTCGCTCTCCGGGAAGTGAGGGTCCACGATTTCGCAGCCCTTGGCGTAGCTTACGCTGCTCTCCGGGAGAAGTTCGCGCACGCCTTCGAGCACTGTCTTCAGCGGCGCTCCGACCGGTCCGTAGCGGGAGATGAGCTGCTTGCGCTCGTTGGCGTTAGGTCCGATGACGGCGATACGCCTCGTGGACTTGGAGAGAGGGAGCAGACCGCCCTCGTTCTTGAGGAGAACCATAGACTCCCTTGCCGCGCGCAGGCAAAGCTCCTGATTCTCAGGGCTGTGCACGCGCTGCAGAGCAAGCTCCCCGTCACCCCTGTACGGGCTGTCGAAAAGTCCCAGACGGAACTTCACGCGGAGTATGTCGGCGACTCTCTCGTCGATGGTCTTCATACTTATCTTGCCGTGGGCCACCGCGTCCCTGAGCGGAAGCACGAATGATTCCGGAGTGCGGAAAGTGGTGCGGATGTTGAGGCCGGCGTTGACGCACTGCGCCACGGCGTCTTCATAGGTCTCTGCGACCTTGTGCTTGTCGGAGAGGTATTCCACAGCCTCGCTGTCGGACACCACATAGCCCTCGAAGCCCCACTGCCCTCGCAGCAGGTCGGTGAGGAACCAGCTGCTGCCGCTCACCGGGACTCCGTCGTAGTCGTTGTAGGAGCTCATCGTGCCGAGGGCCTTCGCCTCGGTGAACGCTACGCGGAACGGCTCGAGATAGAGCGTGCGCATCTCGCGCGGAGCGACCTTGGGGTCGGTGCGGGTCTTGCCGTCGCGGCCTCCCACAGGGATGCTGTACACCGCGAAATGCTTCGGGGTCGATACCACTCCACCCTTCTGGAGGGCGAGGATCATCTCCTTGCCGAGCTGTCCCACGAGGTACGGGTCTTCGCCGTAGGTCTCCACGCAGCGTCCCCAGCGCGGGTCCTGCGCGAGGTCAAGTATAGGGGAGTAGATGTTGGTGTATCCGAGAAGCTTGGCCTCCTCGGCCTCCACCTCGCCTATGCGGCGTACCAGCTCCCTGTCCCAGGTCGAGCCCTGTCCGCACTGCGCCGGGAAGTAGGTCGCGCCCATACTGCACAGGCCGCGTATTCCCTCGTTGGTGAAGTCCACGGGGATGCCGAGCCTGGTCTCCTCCACGAACCATTTCTGGATGGTGTGCAGAGCATACACGTGCTTGCGGAAGTCGGTGGCATAGACGGAGGTCTCACGGTGCACTCCGTTGTGCTCCTCGTCGATATTGCCCACGCCGTCCTTCCAGACCTCATTGTACCAGTCCGGCGTCGGGAGGTTGTCCTTGAGCACGCGGCCGGTGCCGTAGAGGGTTACCATCTGGCAGGTCTTCTCCTCAAGGGTCATCTGTGAGAGGAGGTTCCTGATTCTTGCCTCCTCCTGTGCTGAAGGGTCTTCGTAGGTGTCCTTGCGGCCGTTCTTGTTGAAGTCGATCCAGCCGGCGCGGTAGATATCCCTGCCGCCCCTCCAGAAGAGCAGCGAGCCGAAGCCCGGATGGTCGCAGGTCCAGCCCTTGCCTTCAGGACGGATCTGCTCGAGCACCTTGGCGGTATAAGGCATGCTTAGTCCCATCCTGCCCGTGTAGTGGGCGTAGGCTATCTCGAATACGGAGCGGAACTGCCCGCGCGCCTTGTCGCTGATGACTGTCCAGTCGCTATATTTGCCGGTCTTGTCCTTCCAGGTGAAGAACGGCACGTCGTCGTCTCCCAGATTGTAGCGGGAGAGGTATTCGTAGGCCGTCATCAGACGGTTGTCGAGGGCCGAGTATATGTCCTCGCCCTGATGCCAGGCGACCTCGCAGATCTCGGCCATGCAGCCGAGTCCGAGCATGCAGTGCGCCTGGTCGCGCCCGCTCTCCTGGAGCTGTCCGGACGGGGCGGTGTAGTTCGGAAGCGAACCGTTGTCGTAGCCCTCCTCCAGGTAGCGGTCCACGGCTTCCCGGTACAGGGCGGCGTCATCGAGGAACACCGCCATCCCTATCATCCCCTTGAGCACGGAGAGCCCCCAGTTGCCGTTGGTGTAGGCAGGGTCGGTGTGAAATTTCGTGAACACCGGGATGAACGCCTCGCGCAGCATTGTCTCCATTGCGTGCGTGTCCCCGTCAGCCCAGCCGCCTTCGAATTTGTCCGCAGGGTAGGTCCAGCGCATCAGTTCGGCGGCGTTGACTATGATGAAGCCCTGCAGTCCGGCGCACAGGGGGTCGTCGCGCGGAGTTATCTTGCGCAGCACGGCGGAATATTTCCTTATGATCTCCATCGCCTTGTCGGCGTGGGCGGTCTCGCCTGTGATTGTCCACATCAGGGCGTTGTAGTACGCCGCATTGAAATCGTCCTCGCACGGCTTCTTGGTCCAGCCGTATTCGTCGGCCCGTGAGATGATCTCGAACGGTCCCTGTATCTGATAGTCGGAGGAAGCCTTGGGGTCGGAGCTTAGGAGCCCGTATGATCCGTATGCTGGCTCTACCTTATTGTCAACCAATGACTTGATGCGGGCCAAATCCTCTGTGGTATGGAGGATGCCCGGATGGGTAAAGGCTTGCCCTGAGGCGGCCGGCGCTTCGTCGGCATTCTGGCTCTGGCAGGAAAGTGCGAGAAGCAGAAGCCCCGCAAGGATGATTGGGTGTTTCATTGCAGTGTATTTTTATGCTGAGTTTACGATTGAACCGTGGTTTTCACTCATAAAATTATGAATTATTTTGAGTAATTTTACAACCGCGTCCGTATAAAGTGCAAAAGAACTTGCAAAAAGATGAAAAGATTGATTCTGTCCATGCTGGCGGCATCTCTGTGCCTGCTTCCGGCCTGCGCGCAGTGCAGTTCGTTCCGTCCCGGTGAGATCTGGCCGGATGACAACGGCGTGCATATCAATGCCCACGGCGGCGGGATGCTCCTCTTCGACGGGGTATATTACTGGTTCGGCGAGCACAAGACCGAGGGGCGCGCCGGCAATCAGGCCCACGTCGGGGTGCACTGCTATTCTTCCACCGACCTCTACAACTGGAAGGATGAGGGGATTGCATTCAGGGTAAGCGAGGACCCGGAGTCCCCGGTCGCGGACGGCTGCATACTTGAGAGACCCAAGGTGATATACAACGCCCGCACGGGCAAATTCGTCATGTGGTTCCACCTCGAGCCGAAAGGTCAGGGCTACGGCGGAGCGATGGTCGGGATTGCGCAGGCGGACTGCGTGACCGGGCCGTACAACTTCATCCGCACCACCCGCACAGTGGTGCGCACCTGGCCGGTCAATGTACTGCCTCAGCACAAGACCCGTCCGGAGGGGGCCGACTGGAGGGAACGCTCCAACCTCTCTCAGGGCGAGCATCCTGACTCCGTCAACACCCTCGGGCGCGACTTCGAGAAGGGGCAGCACTCGCGCGACATGACCCTCTTCGTCGATGACGACGGCAAGGCCTACCACATCTGCTCTTCCGAGTCCAACAGCGTTATCCACATAGCCGAGCTCACCGACGACTACCTTGACTTCAGCGGCAAGTGGGTTCGCGCGTTCGTCGGCAGCAGGATGGAGGCCCCGGCCATCTTCAAGAAAGACGGACTCTACTACTTCATGGGCTCCGAATGTACCGGTTGGAGGCCGAATCCGGCGCACTCCGCTGTGGCGCCGTCCATCTGGGGGCCGTGGACCGAACTCGGCAACCCTTGCGTCGATGCGGAGAGCGAGACTACTTACCGCTCGCAGAGTACCTATTTCATACAGGTGGCGGGCAGGAAGGACGCATACATCTATATGGGCGACCGCTGGACTCCGGACAACGCCATCGACGGACGCTACATCTGGCTGCCGGTGGAGTTTGAGGACGGCAGGTTCATCCTCCGCTGGCGCGACGAGTGGGACCTCTCCATATTTGACAGGAAATGAAGCCACGCGCGCTCACGATAGGGATTCTGCTCACGCTCTGCACGCTTGCGCGCGGGGCGGACAGTCCCGTGTACCAGTTCCGTATGCTCGATGCCTCGCAGGGGCTTCCGGAGAACAATGTGCGCGATGTGTTGATGCTCCCGGACGGGCTGGTCTGCATCCAGACCGCATCGTGGCTGAGTCTGTACAACGGTGCAGATTTCCGCAACTACCGCTGGGACCCGGTCAAGGTCCATTATACCGAATACACGGTCCAGAACCGTATGGAATATGATTCCGAGACCGGCAGACTGATCCTCTATGCGAGGGACAGGCGCTGGGCGTTCGACCTCGCCGGCAGGGAGTTCGTCTATGATGTCCCGCAGGTCTTCAGCCATAGCGCTGACAGCCTCGGACGCTTCCTGGGGCAGGGTAGTTTCAGCCGCTCCGAGACCGCTCAGTCGTCGAGGGGGATACGCTGGTTTATGTCCGACAAGCATCTCGTCCGCTTCGACCCCTTCAGCGGAGACCTTCGCGAAGTGGAGAAAATCCCTTCCGGAAGCGACGACCTCTTCACCTCCATCGCCGTGGACAGCAATGACAACCTCTGGGTCGGGACTGCCCGCTCCGGAGTCAGGATATATTACAGCGACGGCACTGTGCGCCGCTTCCCTTACCTGGAGCGCATAGGCGGCAAGCCGCTCTACCCGCACCTGGACATCGCCCGCATCTACGCCGACCCGCAGGGCGGAGTCTGGATTGCCACCCAGCAGGAAGGCCTGCTCTACTGGCATCCGGACATCATCCGCATCCGCACGGTCAATTCCGCCACCCTTGAGAGCGGGAAAATGAACGACGAGAGCGTCAAATGCCTCGCGGAAGCGCCCGACGGCAAGGTGCTCGTCGGCACCATACACGGCCTGCAGCGCTACGATCCCGCGACCCGCAGGATGGACGCGCCGTGGCCGGAGCTCAAGGACGAGCTCGTGATCGGACTCTTCGTGGACTCCCGCAAGCGGATCTGGGCCGGAACGTTCTACAACGGCCTCTATTGCATCGACGGCAGGCGGGTCCGCCACTACTCCTATCCGCAGCGGTTCGGAGTTGACGTCTCGTACCAGTACGCGACCCCGAATCTCAACTGCGTGCGCGCCCTCGCCGAGGACGGCGAAGGCCGCTACTGGATATCGGTTTACGGCGGAGCCGGCAGCTTCGACCCCGAGACGGGGAAGATCAGCCTGCTGCGCGAGACCCGTCCGGAGCTGGACAGATATATGATAGTCAGGGATATACTGCCCCTGCGCAGCGGAGAGCTCATCATCTCCGGCGACAACGGCCGCTTCCGCTACAACCCCTCCAACGACAGCCTCCAGCTGCCTTCGGAGGCGGATGCGTTCACCTATACTTCGCAGGTATATGAGGATACCGAGGGGCGGGTCTGGCTGGCCGAGTCCGGCGGACTCAAGCTGCTCGTTGAGGACGGCTCAGCACGGAAGATTATCGAATCTGGCACCGTAATCGGACTGGCCGAGGATGCCTCGGGCACACTCTGGGCCATGTCCACCAACAGGCTCTCAGGCATCAGGATTCTTCCGGACGGGACGGTGTCCCGCACCGACTACAGTCGCGAAGACGGCATTGACTGCGGCTCGTTCTTCTCCAAATCAGTCCTCAGGCACTCCGACGGACATCTCTACTTCGGCGGTTCCTCGGGATTCTGCGTCATCGACCCTCAGGCGATCCGTCTCCGCGACAGGGGAGTCCCGCCGATGATTTCATCTTTCATGGTGGAGGGCGAAGAGCGCTCAACGAGCGATGTCACGCTCCGCTACAATGAGACGGCCCTCAGGTTCTCGTTTACCAATCTCAACTACGCCAACCCGAGCCACAGCCGCTACCGCTACCGCCTCGCGGGCTTCGACCGGGAGTGGCATACGGTGACCTCCTCGCCTCTGGGCACTGCGGCCTATACCTTCCTGGAGCCCGGCAAGTACACTTTTGAGGTGACCGCTTCCGACAACGGCTCCGACTGGAGTCCGGTGACATCGGTGCCGATTGAGGTCAAACCTCCGTTCTGGAGGACCCGGTGGGCATATCTGCTTTACACCCTGCTTGCGCTTGCGGTCGTGGCGCTCGCCGCGACTGAGTTCTACCGCAGGGAGAAGCGCAGGATGGCCGTGCAGAACGCCGAGGAGCAGCACCGTCAGGAGGAGGAGCTCAACCAGATGAAGTTCCGCTTCTTCACCAACATCTCCCACGAGCTCCGCACGCCTCTCTCCCTGATTATACTGCCTCTGGAGAGCCTGATGAAGGAGAAAGAGAAGGGGAGCGATGAATATGCCCGGCTCGACACGATGCACCGCAACGCCAAGACTCTGCTTGATATGGTGAACCACCTGCTCGACTTCCGCAAGCTGGAGATGGGCGGGGAGAAACTGCAGCTGCGCGGGGGCAACCTCTCGGAGTTCGTCTCCGGCATAGTCGGCACGTTCCAGGATGCAGCCGCCAAGAAAAACCTGCGGCTTTCGCTTTCCGACAGCACCGAGGGCAGCATAATGGCTTTCGACAGCACGATGATGCAGAAAGTCATCAACAACCTGCTCTCCAATGCCATGAAATTCACCCCTGAGGGGGGATTCGTAGAAGTGCGGCTCTCCCAGACCCCGGACGGCAGCATGCGGCTCGACGTCTGTGACAGCGGCATAGGCATACCTGCCTCTGACCTCGAGCACATCTTCGACCGCTTCTACCGCAGCTCCAACGCCGCTTCGTCCACGGGCACGGGCATAGGCCTGAGCCTCGTGCGGCAATATGTGGAGATGCACCGCGGCAGCGTCTCCGTCACTTCCGAAGTGGGCAAGGGATCCGTCTTCACGGTAATCCTGCCAGTGGCGACTCCGAAGCAGGGAGAGACAGCCGAGCCGTCCGAAGCCCCGGCGGAACTGTCGTCAGAGGACGGCGATGGCGGGCGCAAGTGCATAATGGTGGTCGATGACAACGCCGACTTCCGGCACTATCTGCGCGACGAGCTCTCGCGCAGCTACCGGGTCTGCACCGCCGCCGACGGTGAGGACTGCCTGCGCAAGCTGCCTTCACTCTCGCCGGACATCATCGTCTGCGACGTGATGATGCCGAAGATGAACGGATTTGAGCTGACCACGCGCATCAAGGAGAACCTCGAGACCTCCCACATCCCGGTCATCCTGCTCTCCGCGAGGATGTCCGAGGACATCCGCACCAAGGGCTACGACTGCGGCGCAGACTCCTACCTCTCCAAGCCGTTCAGGATGGAAATGCTTGAGGCCCGCATCCGCAACCTGCTGGAAGAGAGGGAGAAGCGTATACGCTCATTCTCCGACAAGGCGGAAGTGACTCCGATGCACCTTACCGTCACCACGGTGGACCAGAAGCTGATGGCGAAGATAATGGAGAAGCTGGAGGAGAATATGGACAATGTGGACTACTCCGTGGAGGACCTCGCGTCCGACGTGAATATGCACAGGATGAACCTCTACCGCAAGATACAGTCGCTCTACGGGATGAACCCGACGGTATTCATCAGAACCGTGAGACTCAAGCGGGCGGCTCAGCTGCTCGGAGACGACCCGGGCCTTAGCATAGTCGAGGTGTCGGAGCGTGTCGGCTTCGGTACACCGAAGTACTTCACGCGCTACTTCAAGGAGATGTTCGGGGTGCTGCCGTCGCAGTACCGCAGGCGCAAGGACGGCGCTTCGACAAGCTCAGCGACCGTCAGCGAAGGTCGGTGATGACCCAGAAGGAGTCGAGGGAGGCGGTGTCGAAAGTGAAAGGGGAGAGGTCTTCGGACCCCGGAAGATATTTCAGGTCGCTCAGGACGAGAGTCTTGAGCGACTCTTTGTATTGGACCACCTCGCGGATGCCGTCGGAGCTCTCGATATAGACTTCCTTTTCCTCCCTGTCCACAGTCCAGCGGGTGCCGCCGTCGCAGTAGATTTCAACCCCGTTGCCCTCGGCGCGGTAGCAGTTGCCCTGCAGCAGCAGGCTTCCGCTCAGCTCCACCGGGGCATATCCGTCCACGGTACATCTGTAGCCCAGGCTTACGCGCTGCCCTTCGGCAAGCCGCTGAGCGACCTGCTCAATCTGCTTCTCCGGCAGGCCTGTCGAAACGGCCGCCGAGCTCTGCGGTTGCTGAGCTTGTCGAAGTATCGAAGCGCCGAAGCCAACGGCCGCCGAACTCTGCGCCGCGCAGAGCAGCGGCAGAAAGAGCGTGAGTATCAGAGCAAGCCGTTTCATCTTTTCAGGAAAGCATCCAGGATAGGCTGCAGCGTGTCGAAGTCTGAGACGAGCACCTGGCGCGGCTTCGAGCCCTCCTGAGGCCCGACGATGCCGGCGGCCTCCAGCTGGTCCATCACCTTGCCCGCCCTGGCGTATCCCATGCCGAGCTTGCGCTGAAGGTCGGAGGTGGAGCCTCTCTGGGTGGTCACTACCATCTTGGCCGCTTCCTCGAAGCGGTCGTCGATATTGTGCATGTCTATCGAACCGCCGTTGCCGCCGCCTTCGGCCCCCGCGTCTTCCACTGACGGCAGATAGTAAGGAGTGTTGTAGCTCTTTCCGTAGCCCTGCTGGTCTCCGATGGCCTTGGTCACGGCGTCAATCTCATCTCCGTCCACGAGAGCGCACTGGATACGCTCGGAGTCGATGCCGGCGGAGAAGAGCATGTCGCCCTTGCCGATGAGTTTCTCTGCGCCCGGGGCGTCGAGGATGGTCTGGGAGTCAACCCTGGACGAAACGCGGAACGCGATGCGCATAGGGAAGTTGCTCTTGATGATGCCGGAGATTACATCCACGGAAGGCCTCTGGGTCGCGAGTATCACATGCAGACCCGCGGCACGGCCTTTCTGGGCCAGACGGATGATGGAGTTGGTGATGCTGCGGCTGGCTGCCTTGGCATCGGGAGAGGCTCCCGTAGTCATCGTGAGGTCGGCGTACTCGTCCACTACCACCACCAGGTACGGCAGGTATCTGTGCCCCTTGTCCGGACGGAGGTGGCGGGCCTTGAATTTTTCGTTGTAGAGGCTTATCTTGTTGACCCCGGCCTTGCTGAGCAGCTCGTAGCGCTCGTCCATCTCGATGCAGAGCGAGCGGAGTATCTTCTCGGCGTCCTTGGCGTTCTTGACTATGGCGTTGTTCATCTCGTCCTCCTCTGAGCAGGCATCCGGCAGCACGGCAAGGTAGTGCCTGATCATCTTGGCGTAGGCGGTGAACTCCACCATCTTAGGGTCAATGAAGACGAACTTCAGCTCGGAAGGGTGCTTGCCGTAGAGGAGCGAGGTCACTATGGTGTTGAGTCCCACGGACTTGCCCTGCTTGGTCGCGCCCGCTATGAGCAGGTGCGGAGCGTCAGCGAGGTCGAATACCTTGACTTCCTGCGTGATGGTATAGCCTATCGCCACCGGCAGGTCGAACTTGCTGTTGCGGAACTTCTCGTCGTTGAGCAGCTTCTTGAGCGGCACTATCGAGGCATAGTCGTTGGCGACTTCGATGCCGACCGAATCTGACAGGACCACGACCCTGACGCCCCTCGCGTTGAGCGAGAGCGCGATGTCGTCCTGCAGGCGCTTGATCTCGGCAATCTTCACTCCCGGGGCCGGATAGACCTTGTAGAGGGTGACGGTCGGACCCACTACGGCCTTGACGTCGGTTATCTGTATCTTGTAGTTGGCGAGGGTCGCGCGTATCTTGTTGTTGTTGCGGGTGAGCTCCTCGCTGGAGACCTCCTTGCGGCCGCTGGTGTGGTCCTTGAGCAGGCTTATCGACGGGAACTGGTAGTTCGGAAGACCCTCAGGAGGGTCCAGTCTGTTGTCAATCGGCTTCAGCTCCTCGGTCACTTCCGCATCCAGCTGGTCGTCGCTGATGATTTCGAAGCTGCCTTCCTCTTTGACTTCCGGCGCTGCCTCCTCCTGCGATGGCTCCGGCTGCGGCTCGGCTTCGAGGGCCATGGTGACAAGCGGCTCCTCTGCCGGGGCCTCTTCTTCTTCAACTGCTGCAGGCGCTTCTTCTTCCTTCTCCTCCGGAACGGTCTCAGGCTCAACGACTTCCGGTGCAGGCTTATCCTTGTGCCGCCCGATGGAGGCAAACCAGCGGCTGAACCTCCTGGACGAGAGGAAGAGGAATGCGAGTATCAGCACTCCTATGAGAATCCCGGTGACCGGCACGCCCACCTGCTCCTCCGCCCAGAGCACGACCTTCTCTCCGCAGCGGCCTCCGAGGCCTCCTCCGAAGATGTCGTCAAGCGAGGCGAGGTGCCCGCAGAACGCGAGCGCTAGCGAGGAGATGAACGCTCCGAAAAGCGCAATCAGCGTGGTCTTGAGCAGGGACTGCTTCCACTTGTGGGCAATCAGCCTGACCGATATGGCGGTGAGAATGATGAGCAGGGCGAAGCTTCCCAGACCGAAGAGCTCACAGACGAGCAGATGCCCGGTGCGCACCCCGATCTTGCCGGCGGCATTGCCCACCTCTGCACCCTCGCTGCCGGAGGCCGTCAGCAGGCTCATATCCTGCTGCCAGTGGAAGAGGTACGATGCCGTGGCTATGAGAATGAATATGGCGAAAGCCGCCACCACGAATCCGGTAATCCGGACCGCGGAAGCCCTGTCTTCTTCGTCCCAGCTGCTCAGAAATCTCATTTCTTCTTGTTGTTCTGCCTGCGGTTGTTCTTGTGCGGACGGTTCTTGTTGCCGGCGGACTGGCCCACATTGACACCCATGCCCGGGCGGGAGAAGTTGTCCCCGTTGACCTTGCCGAGACTCAGTCCCTCAGGCACTTTGAGCCTGTATTCGGAGAGCTTCTCGATGTCGTTGAATATGGTCTCGTCGGCGACGCTGTCCTTGTTCCATATAAGGTACTGCTGGCGCATGTAGATGGCGAGGCAGCGTATCATTTCCGTCTTTACTTCGCCGTCCGGCTCGTTGCAGAGCAGGTTGATGATTTTCTCGATGTTGCGCCCGTAGTGGGTGGCCTTGATCCGGCTGTCCTTCATCGGGATAGGCACCGGGTCGGTGGTGAACTGCTCCCTGACCGGGCACGGGAACGGGGCGTCCACGTCGAGGTCGTAGCCTGCTATCATATAGAGCTGGTCCCAGAGCTTGTGCTCGTAGTTCTCCTGCGTATGCACCTGCGGGTTGAGGATTTCCATTACCTTGATGACGGCGCGCGCCTGCTCGCTGCGCTTGTCCCTGTCGGGGATTTCGCGCAGATGTTCCACCATTTTCAGCACGTTGCGTCCGTATTCGGGCATGTCGAGCTTTTCGCGCTCGGTATTATAGTCAAGGCCGTTGTCGTAAGAGTCAATCGGCTCGATGTATTCGTTTGTAGGTTCCATATTCTGCAAAAATAACCACTAAATTTTTAATGTCAAACAGGCGGACCGGGGCGGAGAATTATTTTTCCAGCCTGAAGCCTTCGGAAGTCCAGACCCCGTCCGAGCAGATGAGATAGCCCTCGATCTCCGGGGTTGAGGAAATGAATTCCTTTGCCTTCTCCGGCCCCATCACCATGCACGCCGTGGCCAGCGCATCGGCTTCAGCCGCGGTCGGGGCCACTATCGTCGCGCTGAGCAGGCCGTGCTGCACCGGGTAGCCGGTACGCGGGTCGATGGTGTGGGCATATTTCTTCCCGTCGCGCACATAGAACTTGCGGTAATTGCCGGAAGTGACTATCCCGCAGGCGCTTCCGTCGGAGCGCCAGATCCCCCTCAGGTCGCTGCCCGGGCTGTTGTTGCCGTCCACAGGATTGTCCACCCCGATGCTCCAGCCCTTCCCGGAAGGGTTCAGCCCGTCGCAGTAGATTTCCCCTATGTCCACGAGCATGTCCTTGACCCCGATGGAATACAGGTAGCCGGCCACGACATCGCAGCTGTAGCCCTGGGCTATCGCGTTGAAATTCACGATTTTCTTCTCCTTGCAGCGCTCCAGCGCCCCGGCTATGAGCTGCGGGGAGGGGAGGGAGTCGGCGGTGAAGCCGAAGCCCCAGATGTCGAAGAGCGGCGCCGCATAGACATCGAACGCCCCGTCCGTCATCGCGTTGTATTTGTCGGAGAGCTCGGTCAGTTCCCTGAAATATCTGTCGGGTACAATCTCCTCGCCCGCGTTGTGCCTGCTGAGCAGGGAGTTGCGGTTGTAGCCCGAGATGCTGAAATCTATTCCTTCGAGCAGGGAGTCGATCTGCGCTGCGATTTCCTCCTGCGGGGTGGTGACCCCCTTGAGGTTGGCCTTGACCGTGTAGGTGCCGCCCTGCGCGTATCCGCTGAACGTGGCATAACGGTTCTGCGTGCAGGCCAGGGTGCACAGCGCGAGTATCGTCAGGGGGAGTATTTTGAGATAATTCATAACTTCGGCAAAGTATTTGCACAAAGGTAGCGGATTTTTGTGCTATATTTGTAATTCGTAACGGAAATTATCAGGATGAAATTCTCTAAAATATCACTTTCCGCCCTGCTGGCAGTCTGTATCGTGCTGCCGGGCTGCAAAAAGGACTCGGACACTTCCAAGATCTACCTTAACGGTTCGATCTCGCTCTCGATGCCTTCCTTTGTCGCACCGGGCTACACCAAGACTTTCGATGTGGAGGAGCTGATGACCCTGAGCCGCGATGACGACGGAACGATAGGTTACTATTTCAAGGACCCTGCGACCTCCGTCTATGATACTCTCGTGCTCGCCGACGGCACCGTCAGGGAGCGTTATTTTACCGTCGAGGTCCCTGACACGCTCGGCAAGCTCTCGCTCACTTTCGGCGCTTTCACCGACGACGGCATCTACTACGGCACCAGCGCCGCCGTGTCCTTCACCGTAGTCAAGCCGGGATTTGACGGCAAGGGCTCCATTACCGGATTTACCATGTATCTCGCCGACGGCAGCTTCACCGACCCGCGTGACGGCCGCCTGTACTATATCACCGACATCGACGGCACCGAGTGGATGCGCAACAACCTCGCCTGGGAGGGCGCAGGACTCGCCTACGCCGGCTGCGACGTGATGTCCGACATCTACGGGCGCTACTACACCTGGGAGGAGGCGCAGACCGCCTGCCCTGAGGGCTGGACTCTCCCGTCCGATGAGGACTGGGTGGCTGTGGGCCGCGTATATGGCAAGGACGCCGCTTCCGGCAAGGACCTCGAGGGTCTGGCCGGCAACGTGATGGAGAATCTCTACTTCAACGGCGAGAGGATGTGGGAGTTCTGGAGAGGTGTCAAGATTACCGACAAATCCAAGCTTTCCGTGATGCCTTCGGGCTATTTCCTTATCCAGGACGAGATTTACACCAACGACGCGCTCAACGAATACGCCGCTTTCTGGACCTCCGACAAGGTGGGGGAGGACGGCGTGCTCCGCTACATCTATCAGGACAAGGACACCGTCTATCGCGGACTTATGTCCACCACGGACTTCGCCGCCACGGTGAGGTGCATCAGGAAATAGAGGCGACTGCCGCGAGGAAGCCTATCAGCGCATTCCCGCAGAGGTCAGTGAAATATATCAGCGGCGACGGGCACCAGCCTGCCGCCGCTGTTGCTGTCACGGCCACGGCGCAGATGATGAACACCTCCGTCAGAGGCAGCGCTACCAGATTGGTAATCAGGAAGTAAATTGGGAACGAACGGAAGTGCCACCATACCGCCGGAGCGGTGAAAATCTGGCACGAAATCGTCAGGGCCGAGGCGCTCCACACCCTCCGCATCGGGTTCATCTTCCCGCCCGGGAACCACGCGTCCAGCCGCGGGAAAAGAATGTATATCCCCAGCATCGCCAGATATGAGAGCTGGAAGCCTATCGAACGGATTATCAGCGGATTGGCGCATAGTTGAACCATCAGCGCTGCCGCGAATACCGCGAGAGGCCTGCGCCGCCTGCCGGGGATGAGGCGCGAGAGTTCGTTGAGGCAGATGAACAGGTACGCCCTTACCACTGAAGCCGAACTCCCCGTCATCAGCACATAGAAGCCCGACACTGCAAGTATGAGAATGCTGCCGGCAAGCTCCGCGGCACGGCTCTTCCCGGCGATTGCAAGCGCCTTGTGCAGAATGCCGTAGATTACCCCGAGATGCAGGCCGGAGAGGGCGAGGATGTGCGCGGCCCCGGCGGCCCTGAACGCTGCCACGGTGTCCCTGCCGAGGTCGCCGCGCTGCCCGGTGAGCAGGGCCTTGACCAGCGCCCCGGTCTGCCCGCCTTTGAATCCTATGCCGTCGATTGTGTTTATCAGAGCCTCCAGCGCACCCGCGCCGGGATTCCAGCCCGTGCCGCCGGCAGCCTCCACGAGCGAGGCCGAATATCCGCTGAAGAGTCCGGCGGCCAGGAACGCCAGGCAGATGACTTCGAAGCGCCCCCTCCTGCCGCAGAAGACGGCTGTGCAGAGCACGCAGACCGCAAGGCTCAGGCCCGGCGCCAGGTATGCGCAGAGGCCCGCCGCCGGCAATATTGCCGCCAGAGCCACGCCTGCCGAATAGGGTACGGAAATCGCCACGATATCTCTCTCCTCAACCATTTTCCTTTAGAAATTTTCCAAAAATACATATTATTTAGTAATTTTGTGACCCATTTCGACGATATTATGATAATCTTAGTAATCAACTGCGGAAGTTCCTCCATCAAGTATCAGCTGCTTGACATGAAGGGGGACGATGTCTATGAACTTATGGCCAAGGGCCTCGTTGAGAAGATCAGTCTCCCTGACGGATGTATAACCCACAAGCCTACGGGCAAGGAGCCGTTCACGATGACTCTTCCGATTCCTGACCACAAGGTCGGAATGAAGCTTGTCCTCGACGCCCTCGTGGATCCGGAGCACGGAGTCCTCAAGAGCTTCGACGATATCGAGGCGGTCGGCCACCGCATCGTGCAGGGTGCCGACTTCTTCTCCGGGAGCGCCCTCGTCAACGACGACGTTCTCAAGAAGATAGAGATCTGCTGCGACTTCGCGCCGCTGCACAACCCTGCCCACCTTCTCGGCATCCACGCCATTACGCATGTGCTTCCTGACGTGCCGCAGGTAGTGGTATTCGACACCGCGTTCCACCAGACCATGGAGCCGTACGCCTATATGTACGCGCTTCCGTATGAATATTATACCAAGTACCGCGTACGCCGCTACGGTGCGCACGGCACCTCCCACCAGTATGTCTCACGCCGCGGCGCCGCGCTTGCGGGCCTGGATCTGGAGAACTCCAAGATCATCACCTGCCACCTCGGCAACGGCAGTTCCGTGACTGCTGTCAAGGACGGCAAGAGCATCGACACCTCCATGGGATTCACCCCGCTCGAGGGTATGATAATGGGCACCCGCTGCGGCAACATCGACGCCAACATCGTGCCTTACATCATGAAGAAGGAGGGCCTTACGCCTGACCAGATGACCGATGTGATGAACAAGAAGAGCGGCCTGCTCGGACTGAGCGGCAAGAGCTCCGACATGCGCGATCTCAACACCCTCGCTCTCGACGGAGACCGCAGGGCCAAGACCGCCCTCAAGAAGCTTACCTACGACACCATCAAGAATGTGGGAGCCTACATCGCCGAGATGAACGGCGTTGACCTCATCGTCTTCACCGCCGGCATCGGTGAGAACAACCCGCGCCTGCGCCGCCACATCTGCGAGAACCTATCCTATATGGGAGTCAAGATCGACAACGAGGCAAATGAGAACGCCCGCGGCGAGACCATCATCTCAGCTCCCGACTCCAGCGTCAAGGTGGCGATGATCCCGACCAACGAGGAGCTCGTCATCGCGCGCGACACCATGCACATCGTTTCAGAACTCGAAAATTAACAAATAATAATATGAACAATTTCATCATTGAAACCTCAGCCCGCCACGTGCATGTGACACGCGAGACTCTGGATGTACTTTTCGGAAAAGGCTTTGAACTTGAAGTCAAGAAGCCTCTGTCCCAGCCGGGACAGTATGTGTCCAACCAAAAGGTTGACGTGGTAGGCCCTAGGGCTGCTCTGAAATGCTCTATCCTCGGACCGGTGCGTCCCGAGAACCAGGTTGAGCTTTCATTTACCGACGCCCGTGCGGTAGGCATCACCGCCCCTATCAGGGAGAGCGGCCATGTAGAGGGCTCCGCTCCTTGCAAGATAGTTGGTCCTTGCGGCGAGGTCGAGATCTCTGAGGGAGTGATCATCGCCAAGAGGCATGTGCATATGACTCCGGTGGACGCCGAGAAGTTCGGCGTGGTCAACGGACAGATTGTCAATGTGGAAGTTGAGCAGGAGACCGGCCGCAAGACTGTCTTCGGCGACACCGTGATAAGGGTTTCCGACAAGGCCGCCCTCGCGATGCACATCGACACCGACGAGGCCAACGCCGCCGCTTGCAGCGGTCAGATCACCGGGCATATAATCTAAGTCGCGCAGCGACTTAGATTATATGCCCTATCTATTGCGGCGCTCAAGTCGCTTTCCGACTTTTGCACGCAAAAGTCCCGCGACCGCGCCGGTGCTCTGATGAGCACTTCTAGTCAAGCCAGCCACCGGCAGCAATATGCGAAACGGTCCCCCGAGCCTGTCGAGGGACCGTTTTCTCTATATTTTCCCGGCGCGGCGGGCGAAGTCGATGATGAAGTCGGCGGTGCCGTCGATGCCGAGGATTGAAGAATCCACGCAGAGGTCGTAGTTGGACGCTACGCCCCAGTGGCTGAAGGTAAAGAAGTTGTAATAGCTCTCGCGCCCCTTGTCCATCTTTGCCATGAGCCTCGCGGCCTCCTCGCCGGAGACTCCCGCACGCTCGCGTATGCGCGCGATGCGGTTCTCGTCAGGCGCCGTGATGAACACATCCAGACAGTTCATGTCCCTCAGCACATAGTCCGAAGCCCTGCCCACGAAAATGGCGCTCGCGCTCTGGGCAATGTCGCGGATGACCTTGCTCTGGATTTTGAAGATTTCCCTGTCGTTGAGCCCCGCCGTCTGGAAGCCGAGCTCCACGATGCGCTTCTTCTCGTCGCTGCGGCGGAAGAGGTCGGGACTGAAGCCGCTCTCGGCTGCGGCCTTGATTATCAGCTCGTTGTCATAGACCTGAATACCAAGTTTCTCTCCGAGGGAGCTGGCGACGCTCTTGCCGCCGCTGCCGAACTGACGTCCGATGTTGATTATGATATGCTTGTCCATAGAACTGCGTTTATTCGATTGTACTTCCCAGCGCGGCTGAGTCCTCGCCGTCCTGGAGCTTGTTGAACTTGCTGAAAAGCCTTACCGCGAATATCGCCGCGATGATGGCCGACAGCACGTCGGAGATAGGGAAGCTAAGCCATACTCCCTTCTCCTGCAGCCACAGCGGCAGGGTATAGATTAGCGGCAGCAGTATGATGAGCTGCCTTGAGAGCGAGAGGAATATGGACTGCTTGACCATACCCAGGCATTGGAAGAGGTTGGAGGTCACGATGCCGAAGCCGACCACCGCGATGCCGGCGTTCATGACCCTCAGGCCCTTGGCCGCCATGGTAATCATTTCCGGGTCATTGGTAAAGAGGCTTACCGCAAGCTCCGGGATGAGCTCTGACATAAGGAAGCAGGCAGTTGTCACTCCGACCTCCCATTTGGCCGTCAGGAGTGCAACTTCCTTGACCCTGCTGTAGAGCCGCGCGCCGTAATTGTAGCCCGCGATAGGCTGCAGGCCCTGGTTGAAGCCCATGCAAATCATAAGGAAGAGCATCGTGAGGCGGTTGATGATGCCGTATGCGCCGATGGCCATATCCCCGCCGTACTTTCCGAGCTGCTGGTTGATGAACATCGCCACCAGGCAGGCGGCCGCATTCATAAGGAACGGTCCGAGACCGATTACCAGCGACTGTTTGGCGATGCGCCACTCGAGCTGCAGGCAAGGTTTCGGGAAATGCAGGAGCCTGTCACGGTTGAAGAAGAACTTGATCGTGTAGGTGAGGGCCAGCATCTGGCAGGCGATTGTCGCTATGGCGGCGCCCCTGATGCCCATGCCGAAGCCGAAAATCAGTATCGGGTCGAGTATGGCATTGGAAATAACCGTAAACAGGGTCAGTCCCATCGCGGTCTTGGGGTGCCCGGCGGCACGGATGATGCCGTTGAAGCCGAAGTACAGGTGGGAGAACACATTGCCGAGCAGGATGATGACCATATAGTCCATTGCGAACGGCAGTGTATTGTCGCTGGCGCCGAAGAACCGCAGAATCGGTTCCAGGAAAGCGAGCGTGACCACTGAGAACATAATGCCGATGATGATGTTGAGGGCGAAGACATTGGCGAGCACCTTGCGCGCCGTTTCGTAATTCTTCTGCCCGAGGAGAACGGAGATGAGCGTCATCGCTCCGACTCCCACCAGGGTGCCCATCGCCGATGAAAGGTTCATCAGCGGGAAGGTCACGGCAAGGCCGCTGATCGCAGCCGAGCCCACCCCGGGAATATGGCCGATGTAGATGCTGTCGACCATATTATACAAAGAAGCAGCGGTCTGGGCAATGATGCCCGGGACCGCATACGTCTTCAGGAGTTTTCCGATTTTTTCCGTTCCGAGCTCCGTAGGAGCCAGTTCAGATTTTGACATAAATATTTAATTACTACTAACTTGCTTTCTAAGGCTCATCCACCACCTCGATGTCGAATCGCAGCGGTGAATATGCCGGGATGGTGCTCCCGGAGCCGCTGTAGCTGTATCCCAGCTTGGAATAGAAGATGCCGGTGCCCTTCTCGTAAGCGCTCATTTTCCAGAGCATGTAGGCAAATCCGTCGATGACGGAGGTCTCGTCCGAGGTTATGGTGATTCCGGTATAGTCATCGTAATCATACTGCACGGATATCGGCTCGTAGGTTTTGGAGGAGCTGTAGAGCCCGTACATCTTGGCTGTGTCGGCTATGGTGGTGTCGAAGACGCGCCCGTCGAGCAGGCGGCCCGTATAGTTGACATAGATGGTGGTGTCGCGCGGGAAACCGGCTCCGGACTCGTCCACCTCGCCGGTAGTTCCGATTGGCATAGGGGCTTTCCTCTGGATGTAGTAGAATCCGTATTTGAGCGAGTCGGCGAGAGTTACGCTCGGATAATTCTTCGCGAAGAAGCGCCCGAGGGAGTCAAGCTCCCACTGGTCGGTGTCCTGTATGGCTTCGAGAACCTCGATTTCGTAGATGCCCGGGGTGTCGCCGCTCACATTGTCGATGTATTCCTGAGCGGTGTCGTAAACGCTGCTGGTAAGCAGCCAGCCCGGAATTACGGCCTTCTTGACTCCGCCCACTTTCATCGATGAAATCATCTCGGCGACTCCGGCGTAGAGGCTGCCCTCTGCGCGGCTCCAGATTACCGGTCCGCACCAGGTGGTCTCGCTCCAGTCCCCGATCTGCTTGGCGAGGTACGGGTAGGTGGTCGCGGTGACGGTACCGTCGATTGAGCGCACCGTGTAGTTCAGTCTCACATATGCATCGGTCTCCGCATCCTGAATGGCGGCGCCTGTACCCTCCTTTTCCTCAATCACATAGCATCCGAGGGGAGTCGGGGTGATGTCCGGGTAGTTCACATGTATCCAGGCGTCGAAATATCTCTTCGACGCGTCGTTGGTCCCGGTGGTGGCCGTCTTGGCGCATCCGCTGAGGATGAGCGCGGCAAGCGCCAGATATGTAAGTGTCTTCTTCATTATCTTGTATTATTCAGCCGGCGCTTCATCTTGCAGGAATCGTGCCGTTACTTCTTCAATGTATTTCTCCGCGCCCTCCCTCGTGCTGATGCCGTCGGAGCGGCGGAGTCTGCCGCCCGCGGCGCACTCGTGGCCGCCGCCGTTGAAATGGGCCCTCGCCAGGGCGTTGGACGACCAGCCCTTCCTGGAGCGCACGGACACCCTGAAGATGTCCCCGTCCTCCCTGAGGAAGATGCTCATCTTTACCTTCTCGATCCCGAGCGGCAGATTGACGAAGCCTTCCGTCTCGCCTTCGCAGAGCCCCAGCGAAGAGAAGTCCTCTGCGTCGAACACCGCATAGGCGACGCCCTGAGGCGTGATGTGCAGGCGGGTCTGGAGGTAGAAGCCCATGGCCCGGAAGCGGTTCTCCCTGTAGCGGTTGTAGAGCAGCGAAAGGAGAAGGTCCCTGTCGACCCCGGCCTCGATCAGGCGCGAAGCCATCACGAAAGTGGACGGGAAGGTCGAGTTGGCGAAATTGTTGGTGTCGGTGGTCATGCCGGTCATCAGCGAGAGCGCCACCCGTGCCGGGAATCTGCGCGCATCGCCTTCAATGTCAGGCATTTCCATCAATATGCTATAGAGCAGCTCGCTTGCGGAAGAAATCTCCGTCTCGCTGAAGACGAGGTCGAAATCCTCCCTCGCCGGCTCGGGGTGATGGTCAATCATCACCTTGGGGCAGCGGGCGGAACGGATGGCATCCTCCAGCGCCCCCGTGCGGCTCAGCGAGTTGAGGTCCAGGCAGACGAGCAGGTCGCAGTCCGCAACCGCCGCGAACGCCCTGTCGGACTCTTCGGAGGCGATGATGACCTCTCCCTCGCGGTCGAGGAAATCCAGCGACTCGGGATAACGGTCCGGGACAATGGCCACGGCATCGCCGCCCCTCAGCTCACGGAGATATCCGGCGAGCGCGGTCGCGCTGCCGAGGGCGTCCCCGTCGGGATGCTGATGCACCGCCACGCAGACCCTGCGGGCCTGTCCGAAATACCCGTCCAGGCGGCTGAGCATTGTTCTTTCAAGCATTTTCACTCCGCAAATTTACGAAGAATATTGCATTTGATAAATCATTTTCATAACTTTGTACGGTTTTGCATATTGATAAAAATTAATAATAATGAACAAGACAGTCAAGATTATCGTTGAGGTTGTGCTGTTTGCAGTTATCGTCTTCCTGACGTATGCAATCTACAGCTCAGTAATGCAGCCGGTCAACTTCAACAAGCAGAAGAACTACCGCGAAAGCGTAGCAATCCAGAGGCTCAAGGACATCCGTACGCTTCAGGTCGCCTACAAGTCAGTAAACGGCAAGTTCACTTCCACCGTGGATTCTCTCAAGATGTTCTACGAGAGCGGCAAGATGCCTGTAGTGCTTCAGGTAGGTTCCCTCGACGACTCAGTCGCAGTGCTCCACACCGAGGCCGTCAAGAAGGCTCACCGCAAGATCACCAACGAGCAGCTCTATGAGATGTATCTCGCAGGCGACAAGAACCTCGTGTTCCAGATTGAGAATTCAGTAGCCGTCAAGGACACCCTCTTCAACGACCGCAACGACTTCTGCGTTGATTCCCTCAAGACCGTTCCGTTCTCAGGCGGCGTGCCTGTAACGATGGAGTCCGTCGTCAAGATGGTATCCGGCGTGCCTGTTCCTCTCTTCGAGGCCAAGATGTCCTACAGGGACATCCTCAAGGGACTTGACAACCAGCTTCGCATCAACCTCGATGCAGAGCGCAGGGCTCAGAACAAGTACGAGGGACTTCAGGTCGGCTCAGTTTCCGCACCTAACAACAACGCAGGTAACTGGGAGTAGTGTTTACCCTCGTCCCTTCCGCTTTCTTCGATCCTGCTTCCGAGCGCGCCGCGCTTGCTGAAGTGGCTTCACTGGGGGAGGACGCTGAAGTTAAACACATCGAAATACCGGAATATGACGCTGTCCTCATCTGCACCGCGGATGAGGACAGTGCCGTTTTCGGAAACGAGATGGTCCGCGTGCTGGGAAGGCTCGGGGACTGTCCGGAATACAACAGGATACTCTGCAGCATCCGTGACGGCAGGCTCTTCATAGCCGTGGCCCAGGGCAAGACCCTCCTGCTCGCCAACGCGTTCGAGATACAGGATTTCACTACTGCCGAGTATTATATTTTCCTCTCCGTCAAGTCATTGCAGATCAATCCGGAGATGTCCACCGTCTGCTGGCTCTCCGAGCTGGACGCCGAAGAGGAGATGTCGCTCTACCGCTACTTCAAGGCGGTCGTAAGACTATGAGAATAATAGGTGGCACTCTCAAGGGCAGGGTCATCTGCCCTCCGGCAGGCTACAGTGCCCGCCCGACCACGGACTACGCCAAGGAAGGCCTGTTCAACACCCTCGACAACGAATACGAGTTCGCCGACCTCAAGGTTCTGGACCTGTTCGGCGGCACCGGCGCGATTGCCTATGAGTTCGCGTCCCGCGGAGCTGCGCTGGTGTGCAGCGTCGAGATGAACCGTGACAACGCGTCCTTCATCCGCCGCGAAGCCTCCCGGCTGGGCCTCGGCTGCGTCAAGGCGGTGCACAGCAATGTCTTCGACTTCATCCCTATCTGCAGGGAGAAGTTCGACATAATCTTCGCCGATCCTCCCTACGCCCTTGATGGGCTTGAGACCCTGCCGGACAAGGTCCTCGGCGCGGGCATCCTCCAGGAGGGCAACTATTTCATCCTCGAGCACGGCGACGAGCACTCCTTCGCCTCTCACCCCAAATTCATAAAAGAAAAAGTGTACGGCCGCGTACACTTCTCCTTCTTCGAGCAGTAAGCCCGGGCTGTGCAATATCTGTTACGCAACTCGGCGCAACAGTGCTTGTTCGCTGGGCTTGCGGTCTGAGCTCCGTCGAAGCAACAAGGGACCACGGGGACTGGCCGGGCGATAGTGGCGCAGAGGGCCGTAGAATGAAGAATGTTCCGGCCACCCCCGCCTCTGGAAGGGGGACTGGCCGGATGAATCGGCACTACAGTGCACCCTGGATGGTATTCATCCGGCCAGTCCCTGCGCGTGGCAATCCGCAACCGCGCTTCGACAAGCTCAGCGGCCGCCACCCCGAGCCTGCGCTTCAAGGACGGTCTGTCGAAGG